>JAGHUD010000019.1 GCA_018065005.1 Candidatus Physcousia equi | reverse complement strand
CGTTCGCTCTTTGCCGACACCCCCTACGAGTTGATCCGAGACCTCGAGAATCACTATCAGAACCAGGTGTGGTTGCTCCATAAACTCTTGGGCATGTACGTCCAAGCCGAATACCACACCAGCTTCGGTCGCATCGACATGGTGCTTCAGACCCCTAAGTTCTGCTACGTCATCGAGTTCAAGTTTGATGGTTCCGCCCAGGAAGCCCTTGACCAGATTTCTCGCAAAGACTATGCGCTCCCATTCGCCATGAGCGGTCAGCAGATCATCCGCATCGGCTTGAACATCTCGCGGGAGACACGCAACGTGGAGGATTGCATAATAGGGTAATCGAAGAGCGGGGGCGCGTTGACGAAGTAGTACTCGCTGTGCAGCCATGCTGACGGTGTGGAGCATCGTGCCGTCGGCAACTGAAGGCATCAGCAGAGCACACGGTCGCCACAGGCTTTGGCGAGGTGCGACTCTAAGGCTTTTGTGTCTTGAAACGCCTGCATGAGGGAACGGTAGCGGTCGCGGTCGGCAAGCACATTAGGGTCGCGCATCTGTTTCATGATGTCCTTTTTGCGCTGCGAGACGATGCAGAGCTTGAGGTCGGTGAGGAGGTGCGTGACGAGGTCCATGAGCTGGTTGTATTGCTCCTGGAGGGTTTGTGGTTGGTTGTAGAAGCGGCTCAGCTGCTCTTTGTCCATGCTCAGGTCGAAGGCTCGGCTGCTCGTCTCCGTGTCTTGATGGCGCAGGAAGAAACGCTCTGCCTGAAAGCCTTCGTCGTGGATGTGCTGCATGCCCTCTTGCATCATGCGTGCATAGAGCGGTGTGCAGAAGGAGAGTTTGTCTTGACTGAGGGAGAAGTGGACAAACTCCAGCACGCTGATGGGTTGTTCCTTTCCTTCTTCGTCTTCGACATTGCAGATGACCTGCTCGCCATGCCGCACAACAGTCTGCATGATGAGCGTCTCTAAGTCGTAGAGGCGGTTGTGCTTGACGGGCGATGCTGCAGCGGAGGAGGAGCCCTGCAATGATGCGCTGCCCTGCGGTGGCATGCTGCCCTGTGGTGGCATGAAGTCCAGCGGAGGCGTGAAGTCCAGCGGAGGCGTGAAGTCCTGCGGAGGTGTGAAGTCTTGCGAAGGTGGAATGTCGTGTTCGGTGGGAGGCACCCATGTCTCATCTAGAGGTGCAGGGTATGCGGTGTCTGATGGCAGCTGGCTTGCGTGCTGTGCCTCTCGCTCTCTCCGTTTTTCGTCTCGTTCGCGCTCTTTGCGCCACTCCTCGATGTTTTGTTTCACGCGTTTGGCAACGGCGTCAGCGATGAGGTGCTCGTCGAGTTGCATCGTCTGTGCCGTCTCTCGGGTGTAGAGGGTGCGCTTGATCTCGTCTGGGATGACGGCAATGCTCTGCACGATGTTGTTCACGAGGTTCGACATCTTGATGGGGTCGCCCTTCGCCTCTGCCATCAGCAGGTCGCACTTGAAGCGGATGAAGTCTACGGGTTGCTCGGCAACGTATTGCTGCAAGGACTCCGGCGTGTTCTGCCGGGCAAAGTCGTCGGGATCCTTGCCGTCGGGCAGCAAGAGCAAGCGCACGTTCATGCCCTCGCGCAGAAACATGTCGATGCCTCGCTGTGATGCCTTGATGCCTGCGGCGTCGCCGTCGTAGATGATGACCACGTTCTGTGTGAAGCGTCGCAGGAGGCGAATCTGCTCTTGCGTCAAGGCAGTGCCGGAGGAGGAGACGATGTTGTCCACACCGCTCTGCGACATGGAGATGACGTCGGTGTAGCCCTCGACCATGATGACGCAGTCCTTCTTGGCAATGCTCTGTTTCGCCTGAAAGAGTCCGTAGATTTCGCGTCGCTTGCTGTAGATGACGCTCTCGGGCGAGTTCTGATACTTCACGTTGACACCCTTCGTGGCGGCATCGAGCACACGACCGCCAAAGCCCACCACCTTGCCCGAGAGCCCAAAGATGGGAAACATGACGCGACCGGAGTAGCGGTCGAAGAGTGTGCCGTTGTCGCGCTTGATGGAGATGCCCACACCATGTGCCACGCCGTTCTTGTCGGGCTCGGCGGTGAGGTATTGCTCCTGGTAGCCTGCTTTGAGGGCTGCTTGGGTGCAGGCGTCGCGCTTGGCGGGCGAATAGCCGAGCTGGAACTTCTCTATGGTGTCGTCGCGGAAGCCGCGTTGGCGAAAGTAGGTCATGCCAATGTTGCGCCCTTCGTCTGTGTTGCGGAGCTGGTCGCGAAACCATTGGTTCGCCCATTCGTTGACGATGAACATCGACTCGCGCTCCGTCTGGCTCACCTTCTCCTCTGCCGTCATCTGACGCTCCTCGATGGTGATGCCGTACTTACGTGCCAACCAACGCAGCGCGTCGGGGTACTGCAGCTGCTCGTGCTCCATGATGAAGCCCACGGGCGAGCCGCCCTTGCCGCAAGCGAAACACTTGCAGTAGTTCTTCGACGGAGAGACCATGAAGGAGGGCGTGCGGTCGTCGTGAAAGGGACAGAGACCTTTGTAGTTGGCGCCTGCACGCTTCAGGGTGACGAAGTCGCTCACCACGTCCACAATCTGTGCGGCGTCGAGTATCTTGTCTACTGTTATGCGGTCTATCATGGGGAATGGTGACGTTTTATGTTTTGCAAATTGAAACTATTTCTTCCATACAAACAAGCGTTTTCTTTTTGCTGCTCGTCTTGCGCTCATGGAGTTTGCCGGCAGTGCTCGTTGCCTTCTCCTTTTGCTCTTATGGCGTTCTCATGTTGTGCTCAGCGAGTGGGGTGGGGGCTTAGAAGGGGAGCCCGACGGCGAAGTGGAAGGCGAAGTCGCGCTTCATGCTGGGGTGGAGGATGGGATAGTGTCTGCGTGCGTCGGAGTAGGCAGGGTTGATGGCTTTCATGCCCCCGTCGAAGCGCAGCACAAAGTAGTTGAAGTTCAGGCGAAGCCCTAAGCCGTAGGCGACAGCCAATTCGCTGAGGAAAGACTTGAAGCGGAATTGTCCGCCCGGCTGTTCGTCGTAGTTGCGCAGTGTCCAGATGTTGCCCGCATCGATGAAGGCGGCAGCATCGATTTTCCAGAAGAGGTGGGTGCGGTATTCGAGGCTCATGCTCAGGCTCATGTCGCCCGTTTGGTTGATGAAGTCGATGCGCCCATCATTCCCGATGAATCGTCCCGGACCGAGTTCGCGCACCGACCATCCGCGCACATGATTGGCGCCGCCTGCAAAGTAGCGTTTCTCGTAGGGGAGGATGGTGCTGTTGCCATAGGGATAGGCAATGCCTAAGGCGAAGTGCATAGCCACGGAGTTGTGCTCGTTGATGCGAAAACTCTTGGCAAAGTCGAAGTCGAACTTGGTGTATTGCGCGTAGGCTATGTTGAAGAGGTTGTAGTGGCCCGATGCGTCTTTTGTGGCGTTTGTGAGGCGCGAGATGCCGTGCAGGAGGTTGCCGGCTGTCTCGAAGCCGAAGCGCATACTCCAGGCATTGGTGCCATAGCTTGAGGTGAGTCCGTTGGCGATGTTAGAATAGGAGAAGGTGTAGCCCAACTTGATGATGAAGAGGTTCTCGTAGTTGTAGCGCAGGATGGCATTGCGCGAGTTGGGGTCTTCGAGGTAATCGTGGCGGAAGGTGGAGGAGATCCAGGGCATGTAGACGTAGTTGAGGTCGATGAGGTCGAGCCGGTTGCGCAGGCGCGGATTGGAGCCCAACCAGCGGTAGCGCCATGCGCCTGAGACGACACGTCGGTGAAACTCGGGGCGGTCTTGCGTGTTGTAGGCAATGGACACCTCGCTCGTTGCCTTCGAGCGGCGCCGGAAGCTGTGGGAGAGAAACGGGAGCATGAAGTCTGGAAACTTGAGGGAGGCCTCGGCACCAAACTCAAGGTAGTCCTGGTCGTCGTAGCCGTCGAGCTTGCTGATGGCTTCGTATGCTCCACGAAACTTGAGCGAGAAGGTCTCGCTGCCGTGGAAGAGGTTGCGGTTGGTGTAGGTGAGGGCGAGGGCTGCACCGAGGTCGCCCGCCGAATTGGTGCCCTCGGGGTAGATACTGATGGAGTGCGGCTTGTTGGTGGTGATGCCCACAACGGAGTGGAGCAGCGTGCTGTCGGCAGGGTCGGGCTGGAAGGTGATGCGTGACGAGAGGACGGCATCGAGTGCGCCCAGGGCACTGTAGGTCTGTTGCACGTCTTGCTCGCAGTAGGGTTGTCCTGGTCGGATGTGGTTGACGCGCTGCAGCAGTCCCTTGCGCAAGCGCGACTGCTGGTTTTCGAGGGCAAACCGAACGTCTGCCACGCGGTAGGTCTGGTGGGGCGCAGCGGTGATTGTCTGGTTGCGGTAGGGGTCGACCACAAAGGTGAGCCACGCCTTTCCTTTCTCTTCTGTGGTGTCTGCTTCGAAGCGTATGAAGTCGCGGTTGAAACGGTAGTAGCCGTTGTTCATGATGAGGCTGTTGACGCGCGAACGTTCTGCGTCGAGCACATTCATGTCGAAGGGCATGCCTTCTTGCACCAGTTCCTTGTCGGGCGACGAGGCAAGGAGGGTCCGGATGCCTTCGTCGCGTATGTCCTTGTCGTAGACGCCCACCTCGTAGCGGCGTTTGGGGTCGATGCGGTAGACGATGTCCACCTTCTTGCGGTGGTAGTGGTGCTCGGCTGTGACTTGTGCATCGAGGTAGCCCAGAGCGTTCACCGCCATGCTGATGTCGCGCGCACAGCGTGCCGTCTGGATGCTGTCTTCGATGACGGGTTTCTCGCCGATGCGCCAGAGAAAGCGGTTGATGCGCTTGGTGGAGTCGGTGGACGACCAGGCGTAGGGCAGCATGGGCACCTTGAAGAGCCCGAACCACTTGCTGTTGGGGTGCTGTCGGATGTAGCCATAGAAGAGATCCGTCTTGAGTTCGCTGCTGTCGCTCACGATGCTCACCTTGTCGAGCATATACGCATCTTCGGGTATGAAGCGGGCAACCGAGCATGAGCAGAACAGGCACAGCAGGAGCAGTGCCCAAAGTACTATTTTATGGCAGGAGAAGGATTTCACGCAACAAAGTTAGCAATTATTTCGCAAAAACTTCGTATTTTTGCAAAAAATATGCACGACAGCAAACTTATGCCGCGCACTCAGCCAGCTGGCGGGGATGGCGCAGCTTGTGTGCACTGTGTGTGACTCGACTGTGAACTATGCCCAATGAACTAACGACATGATAAGCAAGAACCGCATCAAACTCATACGATCGCTGGAGCGAAAGAAGGAGCGTATCGAGCATCAGCTCTTCGTGGCTGAAGGTCCACGACTTGTTGACGAACTGCTGGCAAGCTGCCGCCCCGTGTATGTGGCTGCCACCCGACGCTGGCTTGACGAGCATCGCGGTTTGAGGCTGCACGAGATGGCTGGCGTGAGCGGCATCGACGAGGTCACCGACGCCGAACTGGAGCGTGCCAGCCTGTTGCGCTCGCCGCAGCAGGTGGTGGCGTTGTTTGCGTTGCCCCACAGCAGCGGCAGTCTTGGCGAGGTGGCAGCGAGAGAGCTCTGCCTCGTGCTCGATGGGGTACAGGATCCGGGCAATGTGGGCACCATTGTGCGTCTGGCAGATTGGTTCGGCATTGCGCATGTGTTTTGCTCGCATGAGACCTGCGACATCTTTTCGCCAAAGGCGGTGCAAGCCACGATGGGCGCCGTGGCGCGCGTTCAGGTGCACTATGTCGACATCGTAGAGGCGCTGCAGAGATGCGATGCTCCTATTTATGTGACCCACCTGCACGGCACCGACTTATACAAAGAAACCCTCACCACCCATGGCGTCATCGTCATGGGAAATGAGGGTAAAGGAGTGTCGGATGCCGTGTCGGAGTTGGCAAATCGCCGTCTGCTCATTCCTCCCTTTCCTGCCGACCGCCAGAAGGTGGAGAGCCTCAATGTGGCTATCGCTACGGCGGTGGTGTGCAGCGAGTTTCGGCGTCAGGCGGTCTGTCGCGGCTGACTCAGTCGGCTTTTGGCGCTGCGGCGCCATCAGTCGATGTTGAGGTTGCCGTATTCTTCGTCGTCTTCCGGGTTGATGGCAGCTTCTTCGGAGTAGGCACTGATGAAGGTGTCGTCGTCGAGCGTCACGTCGTCGTCGTCGTTGTCATCGTTGTCGATGAGATTGTCGTTGTCGTCGTAGTCCTCATCGTCCTCGTCGTCGTCCTTGCTGCGCAGATAGCCGTCTTCGTCGTATTTCGAGTCGTTCTCGTCGGTCACCTTCTCCACCAGTTCTTTCTTCTTGGCAAAGATGGCTTCCGTCCATGTGCCTTTTTCTATTTCGAGCACATCAAATCCTGCAGCCATCTTGCGCTCGTAGGTGCCGCCGGCAGCATGGAGGCGCGAGGTGGGTAGGGTGGTGGTGCTGATTTCGAATCCGCTTTCGATGATGTCCTTCATGGAGAGCTGGATGGAGTCCCACCCACCTCCAAAGTTGCGGTCGATGAGTTCGAGCAGAAGGGGTGTGCTGATGTGGCGCACGTTTTCGTAGCTCAAGTCGCTGATGGACTTAATCTCTCTCTTTCGGATGGCTACGTTGCCACGCTTGGGATTGGTGTGTGTGAGAATCTCCCACGCGCCACCCTCATACTTCGCTTTCTCGCGTTCGTTTTCGGGATCGTAGTGGACGACCTCGAAGTTGAGACGGATGATGTTGAGTGCTTTGTCCTCGCAGGTTGCAAAATCTTCGTCTTCCTTGCCGCTCTCCCAGAGCTCGGCAATCTCATGCGCTTGGGTGTTCCAGATGTTGCGTGCGTTGAGGTCGAGCACAGACAGTACCTTGTCTTCTTTCTTTGATGCCATGTACGTTTGTTTAGAATAATCACGCAAAATTACAGCAAAAATCTTTTCTTTCCAAATCTTTTCTCCGTTTTGTCATATTTTTTGCATGATATGAGCAAGTTTGTTTTCATCGCAGCTGTTTCGTGATTCTTATTTCTTTAATTTTGTTTGCGCTTTCCTCCCTTATGACATGCGCTAGGGGAGGCTTGCCACGTCCGAAGGGACATGTCTTTGTTCACTAACACCTATTTATTATTTAATGAAGCAAACAGTTTATCCCATAGCTAAAATCAATTTGGGACTTTATATCACCTCGCGGCGCCCCGATGGCTATCACAACATCGAAACGGTGTTTTACCCCATCCCACTTTGCGACGAACTCAGTCTGAGCGTGCTCGAAGAAGGGCATGACGACCAGTTCGTGCTCTCGGGCATCGAACTGCAAGGCGATGCGCGCGACAATCTGGTGATGAAGGCACTGCGCTCGCTCCGTCGCGACCACCACATCCCCCCTCTGCTCATCGAGCTGCACAAGCGGATTCCCTCCGGAGCTGGTCTGGGAGGCGGTTCGAGCGATGCTGCCTACATGATGAAAACGCTGAACAGCATGTTCAGCCTGGGGCTCACTGACGAAGAACTCGAGATGCGCGTGGGGCGCTTGGGCGCCGATTGCGCGTTCTTCATCAAGTCTGCTCCCAGACTTGCCACGGGCATAGGCAATCAGTTCTCGCCCATGCTGATCGACCTGAGCGGCTACCACCTCGTGCTGGTGAAACCGAACGTGTTTGTCTCCACCAAGGAGGCATACGCCATGGTGCGCCCCTCGCTGCCCGCCTATCCTTTGCGACAATCGCTCTCGGCGTCACCTCGTCTGTGGCGGCAAATGGTGTTCAACGATTTTGAGCAAAGCGTCTTTGCACAGCATCCGGAGCTGGCAGAAATCAAGGATCGACTCTATCAGCTGGGAGCCGAATATGCCTGCATGTCCGGTTCGGGCAGTTGCCTCTTCGCACTCTTCAAGACAGAGCCCCCCGTTGGGCTGCACGATGTCTTCAGTCCGGCGTTTACCTATTGTAGGGAAATTCCCCCGCTCCTTTAGGGCATTTCCCTGCGGTGCTTGCTGAAAAGTCTGTATTTTTGCACCAGAAACAAACATTCAACCACACTAAAAAAACTGCTACAACAATGAAACGCTACATTCTTTCTCTCTTAGTAGTTCTGGCTTTCGCGCTCGGCGCTAAGGCTATGGGATATGAGCAAGCACGCCGCGAAGCACTCTATCTGACCGACAAGATGGCTTATGAGCTCAACCTCAACGACCAGCAGTACGAGTATGCCTATGAAATCAATCTCGACTATCTGATGGGACTCACCACGGCAGACGACATCTATGGCAGCTATCTCAGCTACCGCAATGCCGACCTTCGCCACATCCTCTACGATTGGCAGTGGACGCTCTTCACGGCAGCCGACTATTTCTTCCGTCCCGTCTATTGGCGCAGTGGCGGATGGTATTTCCCCATCTATGGATACTACCGGACTGACTATTACTTCCGCTCATGCCCCAGCTTCTATCATACCTATCGTGGAGGGCACTGCCGCGACCACTATCACAACGGATGGTATGCCTCACGTCGCCCTCACTGGGACGGTGGCTGGCGCGGACACGATCGTGCCTTTATCGGTCACGGACACGTCCAGGATGCTCATCGTGGCGGACACTATGAGGGGGGCAGACCCTCCAGTCACGACAACCGTGGCTATACAATAGGCAACCGCACCAGCTACGATGGCAACCGTGGCAACCGCACCAGCTACGATGGCAACCGTGGCAACCGTGGCAGCTACGATGGCAACCGTGGCAACCGCGGCAACCATGAC
>JAGHUD010000008.1 GCA_018065005.1 Candidatus Physcousia equi | reverse complement strand
ACAATTTAATTGGAGGAACAAGAAATGGCACATAAAAAAGGTGTTGGTAGTTCTAAGAACGGCCGCGAGTCAGCAGCTCAAAGATTAGGTGTTAAGATTTTTGGTGGTGAAAAGTGCATCGCAGGCAACATCATCGTTCGCCAGCGTGGTACACGCCACTATCCTGGCCAGAATGTTGCTATGGGTAAGGACAACACACTGTATGCCCTCGCCGATGGCGTCGTAAATTTCCGCAAGGGTCGTCTCAACCGTTCGACGGTGAGCGTTATCCCCGTAGAGGTTGTGGCTGAGGCATAAACAACGACAACTCAAAGCAAAAAAAAAGAGGAAGTGTCATTCTTTTTGACACCTCCTCTTTTTTTTTGTTGCCCGTATCGCATACGATGGTTGTATCCAATGTGGGAGTCGGTTCCTCCGTTTCATACCATGGTGTTGAGTAGCCGTTCCGTGTCCGAAAATCGGTAATACACCCACGCAAAAAAGTTTCTGCAGCAGAAACTAAAAAAATCTGCAGCAGAAACCAAAAGTTTCTTTAGCAGAAACCAAAATTTTACTGTAGTCCGGTCAAACGGGGCTGTAAGCCCACCAATCTTTCAGTCCACGGCAAGCTTATCGGCACACGGAGTAATGGATACATCGCCATCAACTAAGGTCCGGAAAGGACAAAAGCAGAGCACATCGGGCAATTTACTCTTCATTTTGCTCCTTTGGAGCGCATGAGCTATGATATCCTGAGACACCCAAGTTTGTCCGCTCGCATAACTCTGGGCTAAGCTGTGAGCTACGCCCATTTGTTGTAGAGACAAAAAAAATGGGCAAACGGAAATCATTTCCATTTGCCCGGTTATAGTCGTCGGTTAGTTTTGAGTTAAGATTGTAGTTTTGAGTTAAGATTGTAGTTTGGACTTATGAGTCATCACACCAAGTGGCGAATGATCTCTTCGCGGTCGCCTGGCAGATAGTCGATGACCGGAATTTCGATCATCGTGTAGGCACCGGGTTGTTGCTTCATAGTGGCGCGTGCTGCATTGACAAGCACCTGAGCGGTGAGCGCAGGATTGTTGATCTTCATGTTGAACTCAAAGAGCTGGTTGTGGGTCTTTCCGCTCACACCCTTGCGGGTTAGGTTCACGCCGTGCCCCACATCGTTGAGTGCGTCCACACTCTCCACCTGGAAGACATGAGTCTCGTCAGATGCAAAGTAGGGGTCGGCCTTGATGGCTGCCGTCACCTCTTCGAGTTTGGCACCTTCTTCCAGTTCTACGTAGACCATGCGGCGATGGATGCCTTGACCCACGGGAATGGTCATCGAGAGTGCATCCTTCACGCCAGCCTTCGAGCGAACGCAAACGCTGTGGCCCATCGAGCGACCGGGTCCAAAGTTTGTATAGCTCAACCCTTTGGGAGCGAGAGTCTCCATGAGTGTGCGCACGATGCTGTCAGAACCTGGATCCCAGCCTGCTGAGATGATGCTCACGGTGCCAGACTTCTTGGCAGCAGCGTCGAGCGAACGACGGAGGTCGACAATCTGACCGTGGATGTCGAACGAGTCTACTGTATTGAAGCCCTCAGCAAGGCACTTGAGTGCGTGCTCCTCAACCGAGCGGGTGGGGGTGGCGAGGATGGCAACATCGACCTTGCCGAGCTCTTTGATGTCCTTAACGACTGCATAGGGAGCAAGTTCAGCTGGTTTGTCGGCATCACCGTTGCGGCGCACAATGCCGGCTATCTCCATGTCGTTGGAGGCTTCGAGTGCCTCAACTGCATACTTTCCAATGTTGCCGTATCCCACAACGGCCACACGAATCTTTTCCATAATAAACGGTTTTGATATTGTTGAATTGTTAGTTGTTTTCGCAATTTCGGGTGCAAAGTTACATAAAAATATGCAATTTGGCTATCATTATTCTATATTTTTTTCGTTTTTATACTACATTTTCTCTATTTGCTCGCATTTTGTCAAAAAATCAGGAAAACATCGTTGCAGCAGGGCACCAAAATAGCCCAAAGGCGTGACGAATATCAAGTTTTTCGGTTTTTTCAAAAAAAAATGAGACAGTTTGGTTGAACATGACAGAATTTTCAGTACCTTTGCAGCCAAAACCTAATTAAATATAACATAGATAGAAAAGACATACATTATGGCTGAAACACGTAAGATAAAGAGAGCGCTCGTGAGCGTTTTCCATAAAGATGGTCTGGATGCCATCATCAAGAAGTTGCATGCAGAGGGCGTTGAACTCCTCTCAACCGGTGGCACACAGTCTTTCATTGAGGGTCTCGGCATCCCCTGCCAGAAGGTGGAGGACGTGACCACTTATCCCAGCATCCTCGGCGGCAGAGTGAAGACACTTCACCCCAAGGTGTTCGGTGGTATTCTTGGACGCCGCGAACTGGAGGGTGACCGTGAGCAGATGGCACAGTATGAGATACCTGAAATCGACCTTGTCATCGTCGATCTCTATCCTTTCGAGCAAACCGTGGCAAGTGGTGCGAGCGCTGAGGACATCATCGAAAAGATCGACATTGGCGGCATCAGCCTCATTCGTGCAGCAGCGAAGAACTTCCGCGACGTCATCATCGTGCCCAGCAAGGCTGAGTATGCACCTTTGGCAGAGCTGCTCGAGAAGAATGGCGCGCAGAGCGAGATTGAGGATCGCCGTTGGTTTGCTACACAAGCATTTGGCGTGAGCTCACACTACGACACCGCCATTCATGGATGGTTTGCAGCCACGAAGTGATTTCTGTCAAACTATAAAGAAGAAACAGGATATACAACTATCACAGACATAACAATCAATGAGATTTTTTTCACTCAACAAGGAAATAGCAATGGACCTGGGCACGGCAAACACCATCATCATAAGTGATGGCAAAATAGCCGTCGATGAACCCAGCGTCGTGGCACTTGACCGTCGCACCGACAAAATGATAGCCGTTGGCGACAAAGCCAAGATGATGTATGAAAAGACGAATGCCGACATCAAAACCATCCGCCCACTGCGCGATGGTGTCATCGCAGACTTCAATGCTTGCGAGCAGATGATGCGCGGACTCATCAAGATGGTCCACACGGGCACCCGCCTCTTCTCTCCCTCCATGCGCATGGTCATTGGCGTGCCCAGCGGCAGCACCGAGGTGGAACTGCGCGCCGTGCGCGACAGTGCAGAGCATGCCGGCGGACGTGAGGTCTACCTCATCTACGAGCCTATGGCAGCTGCCATAGGTGTGGGACTGGACGTCGTGGCACCCGAGGGCAACATGATTGTTGACATAGGTGGTGGTTCGACGGAAATCGCCGTCATCTCATTAGGCGGTATTGTGGCAGACAAGAGCCTTCGCATTGCGGGTGATGAATTGACTGCCGACATTCAGGAATACATGAGCCGCCAGCACAACATGAGAGTCAGCGAGCGCATGGCAGAGCGCATCAAGATTCATGTGGGGTCTGCCTTGACAGAGCTCGGCGACGAGGCACCTGAGGACTATGTCGTTCATGGTCCGAACAAGATCACTGCCCTGCCCATGGCAGTGCCCGTATGCTACCAGGAGATTGCGCATTGTCTGGAAAAGACCATTGCCAAGATTGAAACTGCAGTGCTCAACGCACTCGAAGAAACACCCCCTGAACTCTATGCTGATATCGTGCACAATGGTATCTACCTGACGGGAGGTGGCGCACTGCTTCGCGGTCTCGACAAGCGCTTGACCGACAAGATCAACATCCCCTTCCATGTAGCAGACGATCCCCTCCACAGTGTGGCAAAGGGAACAGGCATTGCGCTCAAGAACATCCAGAACTTCTCATTCTTGATGTAATCTCGCAGCGCAGATGAACACCTGGCTCGACTGGTTCAGAACGCATCTCCACTGGTTCGTCTTCCTCATTCTGGAAGGCGCCAGTTTGGTGATGCTTTTCCGTTTCAGCATATTCCACAAAAGCGTCTGGACAACACAAACCAATGCGCTGGCAGGAACTGTGCTCCAGTGGGAAGCAGACTGGCATAGCTATCTGGACCTCCGCGACATCAACAAGGCTCTTGTGCGCGAAAATCTTGTGCTGCAAACCTCCAACGAACGCTTGCGCAACCGCATTGAGACACTGACCCACGACACGAACTACGTGGAGCAACTGATGCTCAATCATCTCGAGGCGTTCAAGGTCATTCCAGCTCATGTCGTGGACAACAGCATACGCCGCAGAGACAATATCCTGACGCTCGACAAGGGACGCCTGGACGGCGTGCGCAACGAAATGGGTGTGGTGAGCGGAACGGGCATCGTGGGCATCATCTACGAGGTGAGCGACCACTTCTCGCTTGTATTGCCCGTGCTCAATTCGCGCAGCAACATCAGTTGCCGACTTCGTGGCACCAACTATTTCGGGTCGTTGCATTGGAAGGGCGGCAATCCATTGGATGCCTACATCGACGACATACCACGCCATGCCCGCTTCCGAGTGGGCGATGTGGTCGAGACGAGTGGCTACTCAAGCGTCTTTCCGGCTGGCATCTTTGTGGGCAGAGTCATGCAGGTGCTCAATTCGCCCGATGGCTTGAGCTACGAACTGAAGGTGCGCCTATCCACCGATTTGGCAAACCTCTACGATGTCAACATCATTGATAATCCTTTCAAGGAAGAACTTGATTCACTGCATGCCAAAGCATTGCCAGAGGTGAAGGAATAATAGCACGTCAACACCTTCCATTTAATCAACTATGCTCATCGAGAACTTCAAGCGCATCATGCAGATGGCATTGCTCTTTGCTGTGCAGATTCTGTTTATGAACCACATCCACCTGGCGGGCTACGGAACCCCGTTGGTGTATGCGGCTCTGCTTGTCTATTTCCCAGCAGGGAGTGGCAGGGTAGGGGTGCTTCTGTGGTCGTTTGTGCTGGCCACGCTGGTCGACATGTTTTCAGGCACGCCGGGACTTTCTGCTGCCTCGTTGCTTGTGGCTGCCTTTTTCCAGCCGAAGCTGCTTCAGAGGCTCATGCCCAAGGATGCCATTGAAGACATGCACCCCACCTACGCAACGATGGGACGGTGGAACCATATCCGCTACTTCACCATGCTCCTGTTCATCCATCATTTCCTCTTTTTTCTGCTTCAGTCTTTCTCCTTCTACAACCTAGTTGACCTCTCCCTCTCGGCTTCTATCAGTTTTGGCCTTTCGTGGATGGTCATCGCTATCACGGAGTTGATGAGAAAATGAAAGAGAAAAACAACATCCATTTCGAGCGGCGCAAGTATGTGTTGGGGGGAGTCGCCACCTTGGTCATTCTCATCTACATCGCCCGTCTCTTTGCTCTCCAGCTCATGAGTGAGGACTACAAGAAGAACGCCGACTCCAATGCTTTCCTCAAGCGCATACAGTTCCCCGCACGAGGTGCCATCACCGACCGCAACGGCAAACTGTTGGTCTACAACCAACCCGCCTACGACATCATGATAGTGATGAACGAGGCGGAGGGCATAGACACACTCGACCTTTGTCAGAGTCTCGGCATCACGAAAGAGTGGTTCGACAAGCGCATGAGCGAGATTCGGGATCGAAAAAGAAATCCCGGTTTCAGTAAGTACACACAACAGATTTTCATGTCTCAGCTTTCGGCAGAAGATTTCAGTTCTTTCCAAGAGAAACTGTTTCGATTCCCTGGCTTCTACATCCAGCGCCGCAGCATCCGACAATACAACGACGAGCACGCAGCACACATCCTCGGCGATGTGGGCGAGGTGGGCCCCAAGGAGATAGAGGCGGACGACTACTACCAAAGTGGAGACTACATCGGCACACAAGGCGTTGAGCGCAGCTACGAGAAGCAGCTGCGTGGCGTCAAGGGCAGTGAGATATTGCTGCGCGACGCCAACGGACGCATCAAGGGAAAATACCAAAACGGAAAGTTTGACGAGGCACCCGTGCCCGGCAAGAACCTCACGCTCAGCATCGACATCGAACTGCAAGCCCTCGGCGAACGCCTCATGAAGGGCAAGCTGGGCAGCATTGTTGCCATCGAACCCTCCACCGGCGAAGTCCTCTGTCTCGTCTCTTCCCCTACCTACGACCCTCGTCTCATGGTAGGCAGACAGCGTGGCAAGAACCACCGCCAACTGAGCAACGACCCCATGAAGCCGCTCCTCAACCGTGCCATCTCTGGTCGCTATCCGCCGGGTTCCACCTTCAAGACTTCGCAAGGGCTCACCTTTCTCCAGGAGGGCATCATCACGCCCACCGGGACGCGCTACCCCTGTTCGCGTGGTTTCCGTCTAGGATCGCTCACGGTGGGTTGTCACGGCCATCCAGCGCCCCTCCCGCTCGTTCCCGCCATTGCCACTTCGTGCAACGGTTATTTCTGCTGGGGACTCTACCACATGATGTCGAACCGTCAGAAGTACCCCACCGTGCAGGATGCAATGACCACTTGGAAGGACTATATGGTGTCCATGGGATTTGGCTATCCTTTGGGCATCGACCTCCCGGGTGAAAACCGAGGCATGATTCCCAATGCCGATTACTACGACAAGAACTACAAGGGTTCGTGGAATGGTGTCACCATCATCTCCATTGCCATTGGTCAGGGTGAGGTTTGTCTCACGCCTCTGCAGATAGCCAACCTGGGAGCAACGATAGCCAATCGTGGCTACTTCTACACGCCCCACGTTGTGAAGGAGATTCAAGGAGAACCCCTCGACACACTCTACACCACGAAGCGCTACACCAAGGTGTCACCGCAAAACTATGAGTACATCGTCGAAGGTATGCGCCATGCAGTCACGGGTGGCACCTGCCGGGCTGCCAACACTTCCATGTATGAGGTATGCGGCAAGACTGGTACGGCACAAAACCGAGGCCACGACCATTCAGCCTTCATGGGCTTTGCACCTAAGGACAAGCCTAAGATTGCAGTGGCTGTCTACGTCGAAAACGGTGGCTTTGGTGCTGTCTTTGGCGTTCCGATAGGAGCCCTCATCATGGAGCAGTACATCAACGGCAAACTCTCGCCCGAAAGCGAAGCAAAGGCAAAAGCCTTCGAGAACCGCTCCATCAACTACGGCACCTCGTCGAGATAACCCACGCTCCTTCCTTCAGGCAAGAATCCTTGAGCCTATACAATAACATACAATTATCGCAACTCCGAACGACGCATCGCCTCAACACACACAACATGGCCAAACAAGAAGAACATAACGGCATACTGAGAAACCTCGACTGGTGGACCATCGTCATCTACATAGCGCTGCTCGGCCTGGGATGGATGAGCGTGTGCGGTGCCACCTATGAGTTCGGTCAGGACGTCTCGCTCGTCAGCTTCTCCTCACGTTCAGGCATGCAGATCATCTGGATTGGCACATCGCTGCTCTTGGGTGCGCTCCTGTTGAGCATCGACGAGCGCGTCTACGAGTCGTTCTCCTATCTCATCTACGGTGCCTTCCTCTTGCTCCTTCTTGCCACGCCGTTTCTGGCTCGTAATGTCAAGGGCTCCATGTCGTGGATCGACTTGGGACCGCTTCGCGTTCAGCCTGCCGAGTTTGCCAAGTTCGGCACAGCTCTATGCGTGGCTCGTGCCATGAGCATGTTCGAGCTCCATCTCAACCGCATCCGTGACTTGTTCATCGCTGCCGCCATCGTGGTTGTGCCTATGGTGCTCATTGTGATGCAAAAGGAGACTGGAAGTGCCCTTGTCTACCTCAGCTTCTTTCTGATGTTCTATCGTGAGGGCATGTCGGGCAGTTTCCTCTTTGTGGGCGTAGCCGCCATCTTCTATTTTGTGGTGGGCATACGCTTTGCCAATGCACCACTTCTCGATCTCCCCGAGGTGAGTATGGGCAAGTGGGTTGTCTTCACAGCCATTTGGCTTTTCACAACCTGCATGACCTACGTCTACACCCGCCACCGAGCCCCCTTTTGGTGGATGCTTGGTTTGGGCGTATTCTTCACCGTCAGTGCGTTGCTTTTTGCTGAGTACGTTCTCCCCTTCGACGTCTGCTGGGTGCAAGCAGCGATATGTGCAGTTTGCATCATCAGCCTGCTCTATCTCTCCCTGCGTGAACGCCTCACCACCTATTTCTACATAGCCATCTTTGCGCTCGGCTCCATTGGTTTCCATTATTCCGTCAACTATGTGGTGAACGACATCATGGGCGACCACCAGAGCAAGCGCATCTACGTCTTGTTGGGCATCGTGGACGACCCGCGTGGAGCTGGCTACAACGTCAACCAAGCCTGCATCGCCATCGGTTCAGGCGGATTACAGGGCAAAGGCTTTCTCAATGGAACGCAAACCAAGTTGAAATACGTGCCAGAACAGGAGACCGATTTCATCTTCTGCACCGTAGGCGAGGAAGAAGGCTTTGTCGGTTGCACCACGGTGCTGCTGCTCTTTTTGGCGCTCATTCTTCGTCTCATTCATGTAGCCGAGCGCCAAGTGTATCGTTTTGGACGCATCTATGGCTATTGTGTGCTCAGCGTCTTCTTCTTCCATGTCTTGGTCAATGTGGGCATGGTGTTGGGCATGGCGCCTGTCATAGGCATTCCGCTTCCCTTCTTTAGTTATGGAGGCAGTTCGTTGTGGGGCTTCACCATTCTCCTCTTCATCCTCCTGCGCATTGATGCCAGTCGCAAGCGGATGAAGCGCAGAACGTAGCGCAGAGTTTTTAAGCAGAACGTAAAGCAGAGCATAGCGCTGGGCATAACAAACTTTCACGGCGCTTTGTTCTTATTTCCTCTTCGCCCCCTGTGTCTTGCTGATGCCGAAGAGGTAGGTGACCTTTGCCACGATAGCGCCGTGGGCAGATCGCCCGAAGGCATCCTTCTTGCCGTTGTTGAAGATGTCCGACAGACCGAAGTAGTAGCGTCCCTCAGCCATGAAGTGCCCAATGGCAGTGCTGAACTCGACGCCCAGACCGCCCGTGATGCCATAGTCGAAGCTGCGCTGTATGGGCAGGTCGTATTGCTGGGTGACGTTGTTCGGTCTCAGGTCCAGTGTGCCCGTGTGCTGCTCGTTGCTTGTCCATGCTCCCGTCCTTTTGTCGCTGTCTGTCATGCGGAACCCTATTTGTGGTCCGAGCACCAGATAGCCCTGTGCGCCGCGCAGTTCGCGTCCGAATCCGAGTCGTGCGAGCAGAGGCACCTGGATGTAGTTGATGGTGCGCTCGTAGGTGTCAGAACTCGTTTCGATAATCTCCCTCCATCCCATCTGTGTGAAGTTGACCTCCGCCTGCACAGCACATATCATGTTGAAGTACTTCTCGCACACATAGCGTGCCGTGAGACCAAAGGTCGCACCCGGTTTCCACGTTTGCTTGATGGTAGGGTTGAAAGAGATTCTGTTCAGCACGCAGCCTCCGTTGACTCCGACTGCGAAGTCATAGCGTTGCTCGCCCACCTGAGCGTGGGCAAGAGAGCAGTTCAGGGCGAGCAAGGGTATGGCGAAAAACTTTTTCACGCTTTCACTCCTTCATTTCCTATTTGATGACCTCCACCTGCTGGTTCGTCTTGTAGTGCACGAGCATCACCTGCTGGTTTTTGTGCGCCGCATTGGGGGCACTCTGTTCGAAGTTGAATGCCGACTGGCAAGGCGTATAGTGCAGACCAGACTGCTGTTCGTCGAAGTAGTCTCCCTTCACAGCCAAGCCATGCAGGAAGAAGTAGCCGAGGTCGAGCCCAAAGAGTCCATAGCGGGGGTAGTAGTGGCCCATTTCCGTGCGGAAAGCCTTCTTGTAGCTCTGCTCCACCCGTTGCGTCTGATAGTCGGCAGCGTTGCGGTAGAAGGTAGAGTAGGCATAGGTGTCGAGCGCATAGTAGTGGGCAATGGTGGAGGCATTGTAGGTGGGCCATTCCGGGTAGCCGATGAGCGACACCTTAAATTCCGGGTGGTTCTGTGTGTAGTTATGCAGTTGTTTGCAGAGCGTCTGCGTGCACGACAGCGCCGACGCATCAGGGATAATGATATTGTCGCAGAAGGAGTTGAGTGCAGCCTCATAGGAAGCCTCGTCGCCCAGCGTCATGGTGCGCACAGCCACGCCACGTCCCTTGAGTTGTTTTTTCATTTCAGCCGTGAACTGATTGCCGCGGTCGTCCGCTTGTCCCGTCTGCAGGATGATGAAGTTGGCACCAGCGAAACGTCCCGTCACCATGTCGGCAGCGCTTTTGCGCACCGCCTCGCTGTTGGCGCCTGCCTGGTAGACATAAGGGTTGTCGCTTCCAGCGTTGTTGGTGGTTGAGAAAGGCATGACCAGTCTGATCTCGTTCTCCTTGCAGAAGTTGGATAGGGTAGGCGCCTGTTCGCGGTGCAGCGGTCCGAAGATGATGTCCATCTTTTTGAGTGCCGGTTTCTGCAGGAGAAAGTTCATGTCATCAACGTTCGTGCCGCTGTGGTAGGCAAACACCTCCACCGTCACGCCCTGGCTCTTGACGCTGTCGGCAGCCATGAGCAATCCGCGATAGAACTCCAGCATCTTGCTCCCCAGTTCGCCTCCCTCTTTCACAGGCAACACCACGCCCATGTTGATGTGGTCCATGCGGCTACGCTTCTGCTTCGTGGTGGTCTGCCTCAGGTCGTTGACAGGCTGCTGCTGTGCCACGACAGTCTGCTGCTGCTGCACCTGTGCAGCCTTCATGGCTTCCAGTTCGGCTTTGGAGAATGGTATGCAGAGAAACTCGCCCTTCTTCAGTTTTGAGTCCGGCGTCAACTCCGGATTGGCAGCCACGATCTCCTCAATGGTGAGTCCATACTCCAGTGCGATGCGGTAGAGGTTATCCTTCTTCTTGATGAGGTACATCTCCTTGCATCCCGAGCCCAGATAGCCCTTCGGCTGCTGAGGCTCCGTGCGTGCCACGACCGGTATGGAGTAGCTGCCCGCGTTCGCCACCGGTTGTGCTGCGCCCTGTTGTGTGGCACCCGTCACGGGCATAGCTGGTTCGGTTGTAGGTGTCACATTGGCGTTGGAGGGGAGCACCAGCACCTGTCCCACCTCGATGTGGTTTCCGTCTGCCAGCTTAGGGTTTTGTGCAAGAATGGAGGTTGCCGTGACGCCGTATTTTCGGGCGATGCCATAGAGTGTTTCGCCAGGTTGAACGATGTGCGACTTTTTTTGTGCTGCCATGCCCAGGGCGAAGCAGAGACCAATGGTGGCGAGGGTGAGTCTTCTTCTCATAGTTATGTGATGCTCTTTTTGCATAATTTGGCGCAAAGTTACTGCAAAGAGCGTTAAAATCAAAAATAATAAGCAAGAAATGACGAATAAATGAAAATAATGTCTTATTTTTGCCAAAAAATATGGCCACCTAAATGTTGCGACAACTCCTTTTATACCTATTCTTTTTATGCGCGGGCGCGAATCTCTGTGCCCAGCGATGCGAGCCGACGGCACTCTTCGTCACCACCAGCGGTGAGGAACTGACCGATGCTTCGACAGCCCAGAATGCACCTCTTGTGGCGCATTTCAAGTCCAATCCCAAAGATGCGGAATACTATAGTGCGCGCTTCGAGTGGAAGATCTTTCGCACCGACGACGCCAGCGAGACCCCCATCGTCCATCGTTTCGACCAAGACCTCGACTACACCTTCGACAAGAGCGGCTCCTTCCTCGTGAAGATGTCAGCCCTGTTTGTCGAAGGCAACGACACCGTGGCATGGCCCGAGACGCCTGCCGACGAAGTCACCTTCGAAGTCCTCATCAGCGAGTCCAAGCTGGAGATGCCCAATGCCTTTTCGCCCAACGGCGATGGCTACAACGACGTCTACAACGCCAAGCCAGGCTTCCAAAGCATCGTCTCCTTCAAGGCAAGCATCTTCAACCGTTGGGGGCAGCACATCTATTCCTGGACCAACCCCGACCGCACACAGGCAGGATGGGATGGCACATGGCATGGCCGCAAGGTGGGCGACGGAGCCTACTTCGTTGTCGTCACCGCCAAGGGAGCCGACGGCACAGACTACAAGATACGCAAGGACGTCAACGTCCTCACCGGATATGACCGCAGTGTGAAGGAGGGCACAAAAGAGTGAGCGACGACAAGATTACCATACTCGGAGCACGAGTGCACAACCTCAAGAACGTTGACGTCGAGATTCCCCGCCACAGCCTCACCGTCATCACGGGGCTGAGCGGCAGCGGCAAGTCGAGCCTTGCCTTCGACACCATCTTTGCCGAAGGTCAGCGACGCTATGTGGAGACCTTCTCTGCCTATGCGCGCAATTTCCTGGGCAACATGGAGCGCCCCGATGTGGACCTCATCACGGGACTCTCGCCCGTCATCAGCATCGAGCAGAAAACCACCAACCGCAACCCACGAAGCACCGTCGGCACCACCACCGAAATCTACGACTACCTCCGCCTGCTTTATGCCCGTGCAGCCGAGGCTTTCAGCTACAAGACGGGAGAGAGGATGGTCAAGTACACCGAAGACCAACTGCTGCAACTCATCCTCTCCGACTACAGCGGCAGGCGCATCTATCTGCTTGCCCCCCTTGTCAAGAACCGCAAGGGCCACTACCGCGAACTCTTCGAGAGCATACAGCGCAAGGGCTTTCTCTACGCACGCGTCGACGGCGAGATCGTGGAGGTGACGCCCGGCATGAAACTCGACCGCTACCGCAACCACGATGTGGAGGTCGTGGTCGACCGTCTGGTCGTTCAGGACAAGGACGACCGCCGACTGCGCAGCAGCGTGGCAGGCGCCCTCAAGCAGGGCGACGGCGAGATGCTTGTCTACGACGTTGCAGCCAACGAGGTGCGCCACTACAGCCGCCACCTCATGTGCCCCACAACGGGCATCTCCTATCGCGAACCCGCGCCCCACGACTTCTCCTTCAACTCCCCGCAGGGCGCCTGCCCCCATTGTCACGGCTTAGGCTATATCAATCTGAGCGAAAAGGCAGAAAAGACCAACGAGGACAGCAACGGAGAGGAGGCAGTCGACTACAGCGAACTGGGCGCCATGAAGCGCCGTCGCGACGACGACGACGATGACACGCAGTCACGCATCATCGTCTGTCCCAAATGCCACGGTCAGCGCCTCAAGCGTGAGTCGCTCTACTTCCTCCTGGCGGGCAAGAACATCGCCGAGGTGAGCCAGATGGACATCTCCGAACTCTACCAGTGGATGCGCCACCTCGACGAGCACCTCGACGAGCAGCAACGCCAGATTGCCACCGAGATCATCAAGGAAATCTGCACGCGCCTCCACTTCCTCCTCGACGTAGGTCTCGACTACCTGTCGCTCTCACGCACCAGCGTCAGCCTCTCCGGAGGCGAGAGCCAGCGCATCCGTCTTGCCACCCAGATCGGCAGCCAGCTCGTCAACGTGCTCTACATCCTCGACGAGCCCTCCATCGGTCTGCACCAGCGCGACAACCTGCGCCTCATCCGCTCGCTCAAGTCGCTGCGCGACATCGGCAACACCATCATCGTTGTGGAGCACGACCAGGAGATGATGGAGCAAGCCGACTACATCGTCGACATGGGACCACGTGCCGGGCGTCTCGGAGGAGAGGTGGTCTTCCAGGGCACCTATCGCGACATGCTCAAGACGCAGACACTCACCAGCCAGTACCTCAACGGCAAGATGCAGATCGAGGTGCCCGCCATGCGACGTGCCGGCAACGGGCACATGCTCTCCCTGCGCGGTGCCACGGGCAACAACCTCAAGGGCGTCGACGTGGACTTTCCGCTCGGCACCTTCATCTGCGTCACAGGTGTCAGCGGCAGCGGCAAGTCCACCCTCATCAACGACACCCTGCACCCCATCCTCTCGCAGCACTTCTATCGCTCGCTGCGCGAACCGCTGCCCTACGACTCCATCGAAGGGCTGGAGCACGTCGACAAGGTGGTCGATGTGGACCAGAGTCCCCTCGGGCGCACGCCACGCTCCAATCCTGCCACCTACACGGGTGTCTTCAACGACATACGCCAACTCTTCGTCGCTCTGCCCGAAGCCATGATACGCGGCTACAAGCCCGGGCGCTTCTCCTTCAACGTCAAGGGTGGGCGATGTGAGGCTTGCTCGGGCAACGGCTACCGCAGCATCGAGATGAACTTCCTGCCCGACGTGCTCGTGCCCTGCGAGGAGTGTCGCGGCAAGCGCTACAACCGCGAGACCCTCGAGGTGCGCTATCGTGGCAAGTCCATAGCCGACGTCCTGGGCATGACCATCAACCAGGCGGTCGAGTTCTTCGAGAACGTGCCCCACATCCTCTCCAAGATCAAGGTGCTGCAAGAGGTGGGACTGGGCTACCTCAAACTCGGACAGCCCAGCACGACCCTCTCCGGCGGCGAGAGCCAGCGCGTGAAGCTGGCCACCGAACTTGCCAAACGCGACACGGGCAAGACCTTCTACATCCTCGACGAGCCCACCACAGGACTCCACTTCGACGACATACGCCAGTTGCTCTCCGTCGTCAACCGATTGGTTGAGAAGGGCAACACCGTCTTGGTCATCGAGCATAACCTCGACGTCATCAAGGCGGCAGACTACATCATCGACATGGGACCCGAAGGGGGGCGCGGCGGAGGCAAACTCCTCTCATGCGGCACACCAGAGGAGGTGGCGCAGCAGCAGCTTGGCCACACACCCGAATATCTGCGTCAGATGCTCTGACCTTGCCGCCGAAACAAAACAGATAACACACACACATATGTACTACGAAGGACTCATCATAGCAGCCAGCACGTTTTTCATCATCGGCATCTTTCACCCCATCGTCATCAAGGCAGAGTATCACTGGGGCGTGCGCTGCTGGCCCCTCTTTGCCGTGGTGGGCGCAGCCTTGCTGCTGGCATCACTCTTCATCGGCAGCACGCTGTGGGCTGCCATGGTGGGGGTGACGGGCTGCTCCTCGCTGTGGAGCATACTCGAACTCTTTGAGCAGCGCAAACGAGTGCAAAAAGGATGGTTCCCGAAGAACCCTAAGCGATGAAGCCGGGCGCCTTCTGCTCCACACACTGAGCACAAGCGTCGCCGTTGTCTCCGTGCAGCAGCAATGTGTGCACTTTCAGCGACCCCATTCCACACGCGATCCCTTTTCCGCAGCGACCACAAATGACGAGGGCGTGTCAGCAGTCTGACACGCCCTCGTTGTGTTTCATCTTATGGAGACAGTCTGGAGATTACCATTCGTTGCTCCAAATGTCGTGGGTCGACTCCTCGCGGGTGAGGATCTCCCCTTCGTTGTCTATCTTCTTGTCGGGGTCTGGATTGACGTCGATGGTGATCTCGCTGTTTGCCAGAATCTGCACCTTCGTGTCGCAGTGTTTTGCTTTCAGCTTGGGGGTGATATATGCTTTTTTCATTGTTCCTTGATTTTCTGATTAACGGATTACTTTCTTGCCATTCACAATGTTGATGCCCTTCTGCAGACCATTCAGCTTGCGACCGCTCAGGTCGTAGATGCTGGCACCCTTCGTCATTTCTGTTTCGAGCAACTCCTGGATGCTCGTCTCGAGATTGTCGTCGGCAAAGGAGAACTCCATGCGCACACCGCTCGTGGAGGCACTGCTCTCCATGTATGCCTTGTTGGCGGGAACTGCGGTGGTGCCGCTACCATTCAGATAGAAACCAATACCCTCCTTGTTGCCCAGAGCATAGAAGCCATCTTCGGTGAAGCCTTTGCGCGTGATTGTTGAGCCCTTCAGCAAGTTGTCCTCGATGTTTCCGGCACCCGTCGTGATGGGGAAGTCGTAGGTCTTAGCTTCTTCAGCTTTCAAGACCACACCTGTGCGTGCGGGAATGGCTCCGTCAATCTTCTTCAGTGTCATCTTGCCCTCACTGGTTGCTGTTGCATAGTATGCATCAACACCTTCGGGAATCTCTATGTCTACAGGGAAGCAGACAGATGCGTACAAAGCTGCGGATACTGTCACGGGGAGCGTTGTTACTTCCTCAAGTGACCAAAGGCTTGCCTGGCAATTAGTCATGGATGGCTCAGCGTTATACAAAAGAGTTCTCCATTGCCAACCTTCATTTCCTTGATGTACCCAGAGGTCTTGTCCTTCTCTTCTGATGCGCCACCATTTACCTTCTACATTTTCGGGAATGTACGTACCAGCATATTGTTCACTGATTGGCATATCAATGCCTTGATTATTAGTCGTGCCATTATACAAGCAGAGGCCACTATTTACATGCTTGATTTTATACCCATTGCCTGATTGAACAAATTGCCAAAGTGACGCGGCATCAGCAGCGGTTGCGTTCGTAATCATTTGGCGCGGATTGTTGTCTCCTGTGATGCTACCGTCTTTAATGGCAAATGTGTTGGCAGTGACATAGCATGATGTGTTGCGATTTTGATTCTTGAGCACATAGTACTTGCTGGGATCAAGATTCTTTGCCGGAATGGTGTATTCAGTAACCGATGCAAAAACAGCCTCAACGTTTTCTGTGGTAGGAGAGGCAGCCGCTATGCTTGTTTTTTCTGCGTCATAGTAGAAGGATGTTTCTCCACCCGTCAAGAAGGACGGATAGACAGGTTCTGTTCTTATGTCTTCAAAATCTACTTCTTCAACCTGAAAAGCAGAACCTTCATTCTTCATCTTGGCATCGCGAGTGTTGTTTCCATTACTCCAATAACCTAACTTACTGCCTTGATGATCTCCATATACACTATTCGTCCCGTCTGGAATTGCAAAGCCAAAATCTTTACCTGTGTTATGATATGTACCTATGTACTCATAGAGCTCCATTGCAGTCCCAGATTCCGTGCTGAAAGTAGAAGCAGCATTAGCATTTGTGTTGGTATACCCGCTGAGCATATTCTTCAGATAGAACTGATTGAGCGTGTTGGGTACAGCTTCGAAAGACCAAAGGAAACTCTTGTCAAAAGATGGGGTAATTTCATGAGATGGAGCATTGGTACCATCGGATTTTGCATAATACTGTGGTGTGCCATTGTTTTGGAGGCGGTCGCGCAAGTAATAAACATTACCAAGGACGAAGGGGAGATTCCACGATCCTGTTACTGTAAATGATTTGTTGTCATCTGTGATGATCTTATTGGTTTCTGCAACGCCAGTCGCATTGAAGAAAGGAACTGAGGGAATGAAACTCTCTGCACTTTGATTCAGATAAGCAGGTGCTTCAACACTTATTATTTGCCCGAGATTGTTGGTGAACTTGAGTGTTATGTTTGTTGATACAGGATAGTCAAACGTAATGGTATGGGCACTTTCGTTGACGGTTATGGTTGCGGGCGTATTCCCAAAGTCAGCAGTTGTTTTTTGTGCACCTGAGGCAAGAACGATGTATCCTCCATCAGTTTGGGGAGTTGTGGTGAGGCATTCACTATCTCCTGTGTACGAAATAGTGACTCCTTCGAGAGCATTTACCAAGACGATGTCGTATACATCATAACCTTCAACTTCTTCTATTAAAAAGTTTGACTGCCATGTATTAGTCGCACCAAGGCTGTTTGATGCGTAAACCTTGTTATTGTTAACGCGCGTATTGTAATTAATGTTGGTATTGTTTTGTACAACATACGAGCGATAGGTGTTGGCTCCTCCGAGGCCTACCATGCCATAGTAACCTTCGGCTACACCGTTATTTTCAAATGTCACGGGCGAAGTCAATGTCGTACTACTCGTGGGGAAAGCAATACTTGCTGCATTTGCCTTGGCTACTTTGTCATTGCCGCTGGGGTCATAGTGGATAAAGCCATCTCCTTCCACTCTACCCACCTTAAATGTTTCAAGTCCTGCGTTGTTCGTGTATGGACTTGAAAGTAATACAAACTTTTGCGGGTCTGCTCCATTTTCTCCATCAGCACTTTTAAAACGCTTTGCCTCAGCATTGTAGTAGATTGGACGATAACTTGGACCCGCAAATGCACCCTTAATGGTATACACCTTGTGGTCTTCAATAGCCCTTACTCCTACTACTCCCATCATGAGTAGGGCGAGCAGTAAAAAGAATTTGTTTTTCATTTTTTTTGAGGTTTATTTTGTTTGTTTATCTAAGAATCTTAACTTGTTTCTTTCGACAGCTTTGCTTTGCAAAGATATTTCTTTTGTGCTGATTGAGCAAAGTTTTTTCGTAAAAAATGATAAAAGTTTATAAAAATCGCAGTAACGAGGCAGAAAATGGGCGAAGAGGAGCAGAAAGGAGAGAAAAAGACGCTCGATGCAGCCGAAGGATGGGGGCGGAAGGGGAGAGAGAACGGGAAAATCTTCAGGTCATGGGTGCGTGCCAACAAACGGCGCAGCACGACCCACGCATTTGGGCAGCACACAGACACAAGATGTAAAGAAAACGGAAAACGCGAGCAGTCCCGGCAGGGCAGAGACCAGTCCACATCCTCTGCAGTCACCCCCCCTGCGAGCCATGCCTCGCTTTTGCCCCTCGCAGCGCGCACAGCACGATGCTCCTTCAAGCAACTGAAAATCAAGATGAGAGAGCATAACGGAAGAGCTTCCGCCCATCGCCAAGCACCACCCCCGCACAGCGCACGAAAGTTTCTGCGTGAGAAACCAAAAGTTTCTGCAGCGGAAACTGAGCGTAGCTGCAGCAGCAAGGTCAGAAGTCCCCTGCAAGACCACCCCGCAGGCGCCGAGGCAGTTCGTTCGGGACTTCCTGTGTGTCAAAATTTTTTACTCATAAAGCATCCCGGGCAGCCACACACGGCAGCACAGAGGCGCAGCACAGCCAAAAGCAAGGTGCTCTCATGCGCGTGCGCGCGTATTATTATAGATAAGGAGAGACAAAAGGGGAGGTGGCGTGCGCGCGAGGCAGTCTGTGTGGCACCCAAAATGAGGGTAGAGGAATAATTCAGTCGTTATTTCTTGGTCAATTCATCCAAATCACTTAACTTTGCAAAAAATTATACACTAATACTAATAGACAAAATATGAAGGCAAGTTTGACAGTAATCCCCATGCTCACCCTGGCAGCACACGCCATGGCGCAGACGCAGCAGCGTCCCAACATCGTCTACATCATGACAGACGACCACACGGCACAGATGATGTCGTGCTACGGCAACAGCCACATGCAGACCCCCAACCTCGACCGCATTGCGCAGGAGGGTGTGCTCTTCCGCAACAGTTTCGTGGCAAACTCACTCTCCGGTCCCAGCCGCGCGTGCATGATCACCGGTAAGCACAGCCACAAGAACGGATTCACCAATAATGAGCACGGCGTCTTCGACGGTTCGCAGCAGACCATGCCCAAGCTGATGCAGGCAGCCGGCTATCAGACAGCCCTCATCGGCAAGTGGCACCTCGTGAGCCAGCCCACCGGATTTGACTACTATGAGATACTGCACGGTCAGGGCGAATACTACAACCCCAACTTCATCCAGATGGACGGTAGCAGCAAGCGTTTCGATGGCTACTGCACCGACGTCATCACCGACAAGGCCATCAACTGGATTGAGCACCGCGACGAGTCGAAGCCCTTCATCATCTTCGTCCACCACAAGGCATGCCATCGCGACTGGCTGCCCGACATGAAGTACATCCGTGAGTTTGAGGGCCAGACCTTCGAGAAGCCAGCCAACTTCAACGACAACTGGGAAGGACGCGTGGCAGCTCAGCAGCAGGAGATGAGTGTGTCAAGCAGCTTCGACATGGACCTCGCCTACGACAACAAGGCTTATCTGCCTGGCGACAAGACACGCCTCAGCGGTGCCTATGTGGGCAACGTGAACCGCCTCAAGCCCAACGACCGCCAGGCCTATTGGGCATTCTACGACAGCATCTCCTGCGACTTCTACCGCCGCTTCCCCGAGATGCGCGAGCGCATGACACCTCAGGGACTGCAGGTCAACAAGGACGGCAAGCGCATCTACGAAAACGAGGCAGTCACCGACTGGAAGTTCCAGCGCTACATGCGCGACTACGCCAAGGTGACGAAGAGCGTCGACGACAATGTGGGCCGTCTCTTCGACTACCTCAAGGAGAAGGGCATGCTCGACAACACCCTCGTGGTCTACACCTCCGACCAGGGCTTCTATATGGGCGAGCACGGATGGTTCGACAAGCGATTCATGTATGAGGAGAGCCTCAACACACCCCTCGTGATGCGCCTGCCCGACGGCTACAAGCGCCGTGGCGAGATTCAGGAGATGGTGCAGAACATCGACTACGCGCCCACCTTCCTCGAAATGGCAGGCGTCAAGGTGCCCGGCGACATTCAGGGCGAGAGCCTCGTGCCTCTGCTCAAGGGCGAGAAGACCATCGGCAAGTGGCGCGATGCCATCTACTATCACTTCTACGAGTACCCCGCCGAGCACAGCGTGAAGCGCCACTATGGCATCCGCACCAACCGCTACAAGCTCATCCACTTCTACAACGACATCGACACCTGGGAACTCTACGACCTCAAGGAGGACCCCTCAGAGATGCACAACGTCTATGGCAACCCCGCCTATGCAAAGGTGCAGAAGGAGATGCACAAGAAGCTGAAGATGCTCCAGAAGAAGTATGACGACGATGTTGAAGCTACGCTCTAACCATACATGTCGCAACAGCAGACGATAAACGAGAAGACCCTTCGGGATAGATTCAATCCCGAAGGGTCATTGT
Source organism: Candidatus Physcousia equi (assembly GCA_018065005.1). GTDB lineage: Bacteria > Bacteroidota > Bacteroidia > Bacteroidales > Bacteroidaceae > Physcousia > Physcousia equi. The sequence goes on along the minus strand of JAGHUD010000008.1, from coordinate 8,529 downwards.
TGCGCCGCCACCAGCAGCGCATGTTGGAGATGCTGCGCGCCTTCGACACCATCTGCCAACGCCACCACATCCCCTACTGGCTCAGCTCGGGCACACTGCTGGGCTGCGTGCGCCACGGAGGATTCATCCCCTGGGACGACGACCTCGACGTGGAGATGCTGCGCGAGGACTATCTCCGCCTCCAACCCTTCCTGCTGCGCGAACTGCCCGACCACCTGGCACTGCAGACCCATCAGACCGACCCCGGCTACTTCTTCTGCTATCCCAAGCTGCGCGACCGCCGCAGCCATCTCGAAGAACTCAGCGGCTATGACTGGGCTTTCGGCTTGCAGGGAGCCTACATCGACATCTTCCTGCTCGAATCCTCGCCCGCCTGCCTGCAGACACTCTCGCAGCTCACCATCGGCCACTGCTATGCCATCATGAAAGACCGACACCTCAGCCCAGCACAGAAAAGGAAGAGGGTGGGGCGGTGGTTTCGCGCCAACCAGACGTTCGTCTTCCCCGTGCTGCGACTGCTGAGCCGCCTCAGCTCGCGCCGCTGGCTGCGCCACACCTTTGGCACGCCCTATCCGGCGCCGCGCCAGCGCAGCGACATCTTTCCGCTTGCCGAGCGAACGTTTGAGGGCCACGCCTTTCCGGTGCCCCGAGACAACCATGCCTATCTTCAGCGCATGTTTGGCGACTACATGAAACTTCCGAATCTGGACCGCTTGCAGGTCCATACAGCAAAACTGAAACTCGATGAGTGAAATGAAGACTTCCAACCGTATGGAATGGCTCGACGCACTGCGCGGATTCACCATGCTCATGGTCGTTGCCTACCACGTGGCACAGATGAGCTACGGACAAACCATCAAGGCGTCTGCCTCGCTGCCTTTTCTCGTGCTCTTCCGTATGCCGCTGTTCTTCTTCGTGAGCGGCTTCCTTGCCTATCGCGCACGTTTCGTCTGGAGTGCCTCCAACACGCTCCACCTCTTAGGCAAGAAGTTCCGCATCCAGGTCTTCCCAGCCTTGTGCTTCCTGTGCATCTTCCTCGTGCTGCGCCAGAAGAACTTCTGCGAGGGCTTCATGGACGCCATGCACTCGCCCACGAAGAGCGGCTACTGGTTCACATGGGTGCTCTTGCAGATGTTTTTCGTCTATTATGTGTTCAGCTTCCTCACCCAACGCGCCTCAGCCCGGCTCCAGACTAGGCTGCTGCTGCTCTTGTGGCTCCTCTCGCTCGTGGCGTATGAGTTCTGCTACATGCCCAAGGTGTTCGCGGCAGAGAAGTGCCAGTTTCTCCGCACAACCAGTTTGCTCGAGACGATGCGCTACTTCCATTTCTTCCTCATGGGCAACCTCGTCCACCGCCACTGGACAGCCGTGCAGCGCATCTTCGATTCGCAGTGGTTCTTCCCCCTGGCGTGCATCCTTGCCTTCTTCTGCTGCGCCGATGTGTTCCGCTGGCACCATCTTCAGTTCGTCTGGACCAACTTGCCCCGCACCACCGCCATGTATTGCCTGATGTTCATCGTGGTGATGTTCTTCCGCTTCTATCAGCGATGGTTCACACGTCAGACCTTCATAGGGCGCTGCTTTCAGTATGTCGGCACACGCACACTCGACGTCTATCTGCTCCACTTCATCCTGATGCCCAAACTGCCCGCCGTGGGCAAGTGGATGGACAAGCTTCAGCCCAACTTCATTCTGGACATCCTCATCAGCCTCCTTCCAGCCATCGTCATCGTGGCATTTTGTCTGCTCGTCAGCAACATCCTGCGCGTCAGCCCGCTCTTCTCTGAAAACTTCTTTGGGCGCAAGGTCAAGAAAGAGGTGTGAGGGGAGGGTAGGTGTGTCTGTTCATTTTTCTTTTTCAAAATTTGCTTATTCCCCCAAAAAACCGTAACTTTGCTGCGCAAGAATAATAACATCGAATCATGTCAGTGAATAAAGTCATACTGTTGGGCAATGTGGGCGTCGAGCCTGAAGTGAAATACGTGGACCGTGGCGTGGCAGTGGCACAAGTGAGGTTGGCAACAAGCGAACCGGGCTACACGCTGGAGAACGGAACCACCGTGCCTGAGCGCACAGAGTGGCACAATGTGGTGCTGTGGCGCAAGCAGGCAGAACTGGTGGAGCGCTACGTCCACAAAGGCGACAAACTCTACATCGAAGGCAAGATACGGTCGAGAAGCTACGACGACAAGAACGGCATACGCAGGTATGTGACCGAGGTGTATGCCGACACCATAGAACTGCTCTCTCCGAGACCCAATGGCGCGCAGCCAGCCGAAGCAGCACAGCCAGCCGCTGCGCCGCAAGCGTCTGCCACCGACGCTCCTTTCTGATTCATCCTGCTCACTTTTCTGAATGGAATTTCTCACTCCCTCCCTCGCTGCCTACATCACGCTCGCACTGAGTGTCGTGCTCCTTTTCTGCAGCGGTTTCGTGTCTGCCAGCGAGATAGCCTTTTTCTCTCTCTCACCCTCTGACCTGAGCGATGTGGAGGAGCACAAACACCCCTCCGACCCCAAAATACTGCGTCTGAGAAGCCGCAGCGAGCACCTGTTGGCGACCATCCTCATCAGCAACAACTTTGTCAACGTGGCAATCATCATGCTGCTTGACTTCTTCTTTGCCTCGTGGATACGATTTGGCACGGACAGCATGAGCCAGATTCTGCAGTTCGTCATCACGACCGTTGTGCTCACCTTCCTCCTCCTGCTCTTTGGAGAAATCGTTCCGAAGATCTACTCCAAGCAGCACAGCCTGGCGTTCTGCCGCATGGCGGCACCCGTCTTCGCCGTGCTGGATAAGATATGCCACCCATTGGCACTGCTGCTGGTGGGCTCCAAGAAAATCACTACGCGCATCATGAGCCACGAGTCGCAGTCGCTCACGGTGGACGACCTCGAGCAGGCGCTCGAACTGACCGACAAGAAGGACATAGCCGAAGAGACGAGCATGCTGCAGGGCATCATACGCTTTGGCGGAGAAATGGCAAAAGAGGTGATGACGCCGCGCGTGGACATGGTGGGACTGGAGGTGCATGCCACCTTCAGCGAAGTGCTGCAGTGCATCGTGGAGAACAACTACAGCCGCATTCCGGTCTATCAGGACCATGAAGACAACATCAAGGGTGTGCTCTACATCAAAGACCTCATGCCACACCTCAACAAGACCACCTTCCGATGGCAGTCGCTCATACGGCCGCCCTATTTCGTTCCAGAGACGAAGATGATCGACGACTTGCTGCGCGAGTTCCAGACCAACAAGGTGCACATCGCCATCGTGGTGGATGAATTTGGCGGAACGAGCGGTTTGGTGACGATGGAAGACATCATCGAGGAGATCGTGGGCGAGATCAACGACGAGACGGACGAGGACGAGAAGTCGTACACCAGACTCAACCAGAACACCTATCTCTTTGCGGCTAAGACGCTGCTCTCCGACTTCTACAAGATCACGCAGCAACCCGACGACGTCTTCGACGGCGTGGAGGGAGATGCCGACACGCTGGCGGGGCTCATCCTCGAACTCAAGGGGGACTTCCCTAAGTTGCACGAACGCATCAAGCACGATAAGTTTACATTTGAAATCATGGAACTCGACCAACGGCGCATCCTCAAGGTGAAGGTGGTCGTGGGTTCCGCTGCCACTTAAAAAAAAATACACTAAGCAACATGCCACTTACCCTTCCAGATCAACTGCCTGCCATCGAACTCCTGAAGGAAGAGAACATCTTCGTCATCGATTCTTCGCGTGCCTCCAGGCAGGACATACGGCCCCTGCGCATCGTCATCCTCAATCTCATGCCTCTGAAGATTACCACAGAGACGGATCTCGTGCGCATACTCTCCAACACGCCGCTGCAACTGGACATCACGCTCATGAAGGTCAAGGCGCACACGAGCAAGAATACGCCTGTGGAGCACATGCGCGCGTTTTATAAAGATTTCGAACTGCTGCGCAACGAGAAGTTCGACGGGATGATCATCACCGGAGCACCTGTCGAGCACCTCAACTATGAGGAGGTGACCTACTGGGAAGAGATCTCTGAAATCTTCACCTGGGCACGCACGCATGTCACCAGCACGCTCTACATCTGCTGGGCAGCACAGGCTGGTCTCTTCTATCACTATGGTGTGCCCAAATATCCCTTGCCCGAGAAGATGTTCGGCATCTTCCCACAGCGCACGCTGCAGCCCCGATTGCCCATCTTCCGCGGTTTCGACGATCTCTTCAACATGCCGCACAGCCGACACACGGAACTGCGACGCGAGGATATCCTCAAGGTGCCCGAACTGACGCTGATTGCCGAGAGCGACCAAAGCGGTGTGGGCATTGTCATGGCACGCGGCGGCAGGGAGTTCTTCATCACGGGCCATAGCGAGTATGCGCCCAACACGCTCGACACGGAGTATAAGCGCGACCTCGCCAAGGGACTGCCCATCCACATGCCCCACAACTACTACACCAACGACGACCCCTCGATGCCTCCTCTGGTGACGTGGCGTGCGCATGGCAATATGTTCTTCACCAATTGGCTGAACTACTACGTCTACCAAGAAACGCCCTACAACCTCAACGATATTCATTAAGCTACGCTATGCGGACCATCGAACTTCTTGCACCGGCACGCACCGCCGAAATAGCCCGGGAAGCCATCTTGCATGGAGCCGATGCGGTGTATCTCGGGGCACCCCGCTTCGGCGCACGGGCGGCGGCGGGCAATTCGTTGGACGACCTGCGCGAGCTGGTTCCTTTTGCCCATCTCTATGGGGTGCGCGTCTACGTCACGCTCAACACCATCCTCTTTGATGATGAACTCGACGACGTGCGCCTGCTGGCTCACCAACTCTATGAGATGGGCGTGGATGCGCTCATCGTGCAGGATATGGCTTTTCTGGAGATGCAGCTTCCACCCATCCCGCTTCATGCTAGCACACAGATGGACATCCGATCGCCCCAAAAGGTGGCATGGCTCTACCAGCTCGGCTTCCGACAGGCGGTGCTGGCACGCGAACTCACCCTCGAGGAGGTGGCTGACATACATAAGGCTGTGCCGGAGATGATGCTGGAGGCGTTCGTGCATGGTGCCACCTGCGTCTCTTTCAATGGTCAGTGCTATGCCTCGCAGTATTGTTTCGGACGAAGTGCCAACCGCGGGGCGTGTGCGCAGTTCTGCCGCCTTCCTTTCGACTTGGTGGATGAGCAGGGTAGGGTGGTGTGTCATCCGCAGACGGGTGAACCGATTCGTCAGCGTCATCTGCTCTCTCTCCACGACATGAACCGATCGGACGACCTCGAAGCGATGCTCGATGCGGGCGTCGTGAGTCTGAAGATTGAGGGGCGCCTGAAGGATGCTGCCTATGTGAAGAATGTGGTGGCATACTATCGCGCTCGTCTCGACGACATCATTCGCCGACGCCCCAGCGACTATGGGCGCTCTTCGGTCGGCTCATCTTCCTGCTCCTTCCAACCCCAGCTCGACAGAACCTTCAACCGCGGCTTCTCTGATTATTTCCTCCACGGACGCTCCTCCAATATGGTGCAGCTTTTCTCGCCGAAAAGCGTGGGACAGCCCGTAGGGCATGTCAAGGAGATCCGTCAGCGCAGCTTTACGGTGTCGGGCACCGTGCCGTTTGCAAATGGTGACGGCCTCTGCTTCGTTGATGCCGATGGGCGTCTTCAGGGGTTTCGCATCAACCGTGTGGAGGGCAACCGCATCTTCCCCAAAGACATGCCGGAGGGGCTGCGACCGCGTCTGCCGCTCTTTCGCAACCTCGACCAGGCATTCACGCAGCAACTGGAACACCCTACTGCCACCCGTCGTGTGGCGGTCTGCTGGACGATAGAAGACCATCCTCTCTGCTCCTCTGCCTCGCTCCCTGCTGGCGAGACTGAGACGTCTGTCTCGCTCATGCTCTCTTCCGAGGATGGAGTAAGTGTGGTGCGGTCTTTTCCTGTGCGTCTGCAGCTGGCTCGTTCTCCGCAAACGGAAAACATCACACGGCAACTGTCACGTTTGGGCGATACCATCTATCAGGTCGAGTCCGTCAGCAACCGCCTTTCTTCGGATTGGTTCATCCCTTCCAGTCTCTTGGCTGAATGGCGTCGCCTGCTCGTTGAGATGCTTTCTGCTGCTCGTCAGAAAAAATATACTTCCAACAGACTGTCCACCGAGTGCCAGGCGCCATCAACGCCACCGACGACCTCTGCTGAACGTGCTCAGGAGACTACCGACAGGCTGCCCCTACGCTCCTCTTTTGTTGCCCCTCATCTCTCCTACCTGTCCAATGTGTCGAATCGCTTGGCGCGCCTCTTCTACATCCGACAGGGAGCGCAGGGCATTGAACCGGCTCTTGAGGTGGCTCCGTCGTCCAAGCCTGCCTCGCTCATGACCATGCGCTATTGTCCCAGATTCGAACTCGGACTCTGCAAAAAGCAAACGCACGCTGCGCCTAACCCGCTCTTCCTGCGCGCTTCCGACGGACGTCTCTTTCCGCTTGTCTTTGACTGTCACAAATGTGTGGTGCGCGTGCTGCCACCATCCGACCACAACCGCTAAGGTGTCTGCTCTGTGCTACGTGATGCCCGAACCGAAGTGCGGATTCCATACGTTAATAAAGACATGAATAAACCTGGCTAAGTTGAAGGATGCCAATGGGGTGTTAACTTTGTTCACTGAAATATGAAACTGCTTCTTCGTCTCTTCTCCTACATAAGTCCCATCTTCTTGCTTGCATCTTGTTTCTACAGCCATAAGACATCTTTGCTCTCAAGAGACGATGCAAGCACGGACTCCCTGACGCAAACCTTGCTTTCTGAGGTGAACTATGCTCCAGGCTACAACTTTGTGGTACGCGCCGACACCCTGCGCCTCTGCACCGAAATTCCTGCCAGAGCAAGTCAGTTCACCAATGTCCCTGACACCATCTGTGTGTATCGTAACAACGAAATCGTGGTGGCGGACATCGCCATCGTTCCTGAAGACTCTGTTGACGCGGTGTGGGTGAAGGTGGCAAGAGACCAGATGACGCAGGGCTGGCAACGCGAATCGGACCTCCTGCCTTGTGTCTCTCCCGACGACCCCATCTCCATGGCCATCGACATGTTTAGCGGACAGCACATAAACCTCACCGTTCTTTTGGTGCTCTTTGTGATGGCGGTTGTTGTCATTCATCGTCGCTGCAAGCAGAACTCTTTGCGCACTACGCTCGTAACCGTGCGAAACCGCATCCCCCAAAGCCCTTATCCCATCTTCCTGTCCGTCACCATGGCGGGCTCTGCCGTCTTCTATACCTCCATCCAGATCTTCACACCGCAGACGTGGGAGAACTTCTACTTCCATCCCACCCTGAACCCTTTTGCCGTGCCGCCACTGCTCGGCGCCTTCTTGTTCTCTCTCTGGACGATGGTGCTCTTTCTCTTTGCTTCTGTTGATGATGCGTTCCGGCAGTTGTCGTTTCTCCGGGCATCATTCTTCCTCCTCTTCCAATGCACCGTGCTGGCGGTCCTCTATCTCTTCTTCTCGCTCACAACGATGATCTATATTGGTTATCCTCTTTTCATCCTGTTTGCGGTTCTTGCCTTCTCGTTCTATTCCCGCCACCTGCGCGCTTCGTTTCGCTGTGGATATTGTGGTGCGCTGCTTCGCAGCAAAGGCGTGTGCCCACATTGTGGCAAAACAAACCAATAAGACTCGCTCTGCCAACAAGGGTAGGGCTTAGATAGCCTGAAAGGCTTACAGCTTTCAGCCCAGGGCATAGCGAAGCGACACCCTGGGTAGAATATCAACGAGATGTGCGCACGCCCCGAAGGGGCAAAAGCAAGGATTAGCCTCAGATGTATAGCGCTTTTGCCTTTTCAAGGCGTCTTCATCCACGAACATTTAACCCAAGGCGTCGCTAACGCTTTGCCATTGGGCCGATAGCTATAAGCCTTTCAGGCTATATTTACCGGACACTAATATAAAAAAGAACATTTTTCTCTCGTTTTCTTCCACTGCCTACATGAAGCAGATTAGATGAAGTTTCCATAAAAAGAATATTTTTCTCTCGTTTTCTTCAGCATCAGACAGAACGCCATGATTTTTATTTTTCTTCGCGCGCGCAATAATATATATAATGTATATAGGCGCCGTGTGCCTCATTTGGCTTGATTTATATCAATACTTCAAAAAAATCGAAAAAAAATCCTCAAAACATTTGGTCAGTCCGAAAAAACGCCGTATCTTTGCAATCGCAAACGAGAAACAAACCCACTTGCAACACAGCGGGCAGACAACAACGCTCTCCAAGCGAAAGCGGTTTGCAAAAGACAAGTTCTTTGACAGATTTACATAGACAGAAATTGTAGTACAAGAAAACGAAGCGACCTGTCAATGATCACTTAGGTGATACTTTGAGGAGATGGCCAGAATGTGATTTTTCGTTAGATTATAGATTTCGATTTCATCTGTTCAATCAGATGAGTTGATATGATATTTTACAATGAAGAGTTTGATCCTGGCTCAGGATGAACGCTAGCTACAGGCTTAAC
>JAGHUD010000017.1 GCA_018065005.1 Candidatus Physcousia equi | reverse complement strand
TCCGTGGAGAACGTCGTGAACTCCACGGAACCCGCCTTCACGACGTTCTCCCCGGAACCCACCTTCACGACGTTCTCCACGGAACCCGCCTTCACGACGTTCTCCACGGAACCCGCCTTCACGACGTTCTCCACGGAACCCGCCCTTCTTGCTATCGCGGTCAAAGCGGCGGTAGCGTCCGTTGTGTGCTTCGATGTCTTCGCGTTGCTGCTCCTCTTCGTCGCGTCTGCGCTGATAGAAAGAGCGTTTGTCGTCTGCCTCGCTGAGGTCCTTGTTGAAGTCACGGTTCTTCTTGAAACGATGCTTCTGTGCCATGAGGCGGCGTTCCTCGTCCGTCTTCACCTCTAAGCCTTCGGCGCGGGCATCGCTGAGTTTTCCACTGAAGAGTTGGTATTTGCGCAGCTCACATTCGAGCGAACCGTTGTAGAGCGGAGTCTTGATAGACGGCTTCAGTCCAATCTGTTCGAAGCACTCCTCGCGGTAGCTGAGCACCCATGCTTCGTTGCCTTGGAACTGATGCTTGAACTGCGTGCCAATCATCTTGTAGAGGCCGAGCAAGTCGGGGGCGGAGATGCGTTCGCCGTAGGGTGGGTTGGTGACGATGATGCTCTTCTCCTCGGGCTGCTTGAAGTCTTTGAAGTCCTGGAAGGCAATGGTGACGTCCTTTGAGAGACCTGCAGCTTTCACGTTGCCCGTAGCAATCTCCACCGCCTGACGGTTGTTGTCGTAGCCGTAGATGTGGTGTTCAAACTCGCGCTCTTGCGAGTCATCGTTGTATATCTTGTCGAAGAGCTCCTGATCGAAGTCGTTCCATTTCTCAAAGGCATAGTGCTGGCGGAAGAGACCCGGAGCCATGTTGCGTGCGATGAGTCCCGCCTCAATGGGCAGTGTGCCGCTGCCGCACATAGGGTCGATGAAGTCTGTCTCGCCCTTCCATCCCGTCATGAGGATGATGCCGGCAGCGAGCACCTCGTTGAGGGGTGCCTCCACTTGGTTGACGCGGTAGCCGCGTCGGTGCAGACTCTCGCCGCTGGAGTCGAGCGAGAGGGTGCAATCGTATTCAGCGATGTGGATGTGCAGTTGCAGGTCGGGGTTGGTGATGCGGATGTTGGGTCGGTTGCCTGTTTTTTCTCGCATCTGGTCCACGATGGCGTCTTTAACCTTGTACGCTACGAACTTGGAGTGACGAAATTCGGTGCTGAAGACAACACTGTCGACGGCGAAGGTGGTCTCGTTGGTGAGGTACTGTGTCCAGTCTATTTTCTGAATGGCGTCATACACCTCGTCAGCGCTTGTGGCGCGGAAGTGCTTGATGGGCTTGAGGATGCGGATGGCGGTGCGCAGAGCGAAGTTTGCGCGATACATCATTTCCTTGTCGCCGGTGAAGGAAACCATGCGACGACCTATCTGCACGTCGTTTGCGCCGAGGTCGATCAGTTCTTTTGCCAGCACTTCTTCCAGTCCTTGGAAGGTCTTGGCGATGAGTTCAAATTCCATATTGGGGTTGTTGTTGATGTGTATTTGTTTGGGGCGGTCAGGCGTCTTGACGGATGACGAACAGTTTGTCGCTCGGACGTGTCTTGCGGTCCACCGGGATGCTGATGTGCCATCCCTGCTTAGCTACCTCTACGGGTTGCAGGTCGTAGCGCATCTCCGTGACGGTGGTGTAGAGTGCGCCCGTGGTGGGTCCTGTGATGAGAATCTTGTCGCCCAGGTGCAAGGGGCAGGCTTCGATACGAAATTCTGCCACGCCCAGTTTGGTGTAGTAGCGTATGCCCTTGCCGCAGTATTGCTTCTTTTCGGTGGAAGCGCTGCCAGGCTTGTCGGTCCATTCGCCGATTGTCTGTCCTTGGTAGTATCCGTCCCAGAAACCGCGGTTGAAGACACGTGCGAGCCGTTCGTCCCATTTGTCTTTGGCTTCTTCGCTGAAGCAGAGCGGTTCTGTTGCGCCCTGTTCTTTATCTTTGAGCACCGCTTCGATGGCTTCGTCGTAGCAGCGCACCACGGTGTCCACATATTCTGCACTGCGTGCTCTGCCTTCTATCTTGAAGACGCGCACGCCCGCCTCCATCATGCGGTCGATGAAGCGCAGCGTCTTGAGGTCCTTGGGGCTCATCAGATACTTGTTGTCGATGTCTATCTCGGTGCCCGTCTCGCGGTCGCGCACGGTGTAGCTGCGTCGGCAGAGTTGCATGCACGACCCCCTGTTGGCAGATCGTCCTGTGTTTTGCAAGCTGAGGTAGCACTTTCCGCTGATGGCCATGCAGAGTGCTCCGTGGCAGAACATCTCGATGCGTATGAGTTCGCCCGAGGGTCCGCAGATGTTCTCTTCGACGATGTGTCGGTAGATGTCTGCCACCTGGTCGATGTTCAGTTCGCGTGCGAGCACCACCACATCGGCAAACTGAGCGTAGAAGCGCAGTGCTTCGACGTTGCTGATGTTGAGTTGTGTGGAGAGATGCACTTCCTGTCCGATTTGTCGGCAGTATTGCATCACAGCCACGTCGCTGGCGATGACGGCGCTGATTTCAGCCTCTCGTGCAGCGTCCAGTATTTGCCTCATGAGTGGCAAGTCTTCGCCGTAGATGATGGTGTTGACGGTGAGATAACTCTTAACGCCACATCGACGGCACTCCTCGCTGATGCGTCGGAGGTCGTCGATGGTGAAGGTGCTGGCTGAGTGTGCCCTCATGTTGAGGTTCTCGATGCCAAAATAGATGCTGTTGGCGCCAGCACGCAATGCGGCAGCAAAGGACTCGGGAGAGCCCACGGGTGCCATGATTTCGAAGTCGCTTCGCTTCATTCGATAGTCAGAAAGATGTCTGTGTGTGATGATCGTTGGAGTGTGTGTGCGTGTCCGTTGGAGTGTGCGTGTCCGCTGGAGTGTGTGTGCGTGTCCGCTCCGCTATGCAGTTAGCTTCACTTAGCGAGGTCTTCCACCTCCTCTTCGAGGTAGTCGCTCACGAGTTGGCGCAGTTCCTGATAGGTGGGATAGACGAGGTCCTTGAATTCCTTTCCTGTTTCAGGGTCTTCGATTTCTGCATACTTGTCTCTCACTTCCTTCAGTGCCTGATAGATATTTTGGATGGCGTCATCGGCAGCCGTGGTCTCCTTCTTCTGTTCGTATTCAGCCTTGGCAGTGTTCATGATGTCCAACTGTTCCTGACCGAATCCCATGGTAGTCTGGTAGAAGAAGATGAAATAGACGGCAGTGCCTGCTGCGATGAGCAGAGCGAGTGCGATGAGGCCACTCTTAGTTTTTAGTTTCTTGAGAAGTTTCATAGGTGTTTTCTGAATGAAAGGATTTTGCGTGCAAAGTTACTCAAAAAAAGTGAGACGAGCAAAAATAATCCTGCGTTTTAGTCGTCGGTCTGAAATTATGCATCCATGCCCAAGCTGTCTGAATCTCAGGCTTTACACATTTTGCATCCTTCGCACTTGGTGAGTTCGCCACGGAAACGTTTGTCGACGAGATAGTGCAGACGGTCGCGCAGTGGGTCGAGGTGGATGGTCTGCAGCACGTCTGCAGCAAAGGCGAACTTCAGGAGCATACGTGCTTCTTCGAGCGGGATGCCACGTTGGCGCATGTAGAAGAGAGTCGCATCGCCCAGTTGCCCTACCGTGCTGCCGTGGTTGCACTTCACGTCGTCTGCATAGATCTCCAGCATCGGCTGTGTGAAGATGTGGGCATCGGGCGATCCTAAGAGATTGGCGTTTGTCTCTTGCGAGACAGTCTGCTGCGCCCCTTCCCTGACCAGAATCTTTCCGGCGAAAGCGCATCGCGCCTCTCCGTCGAGCACATACTTATAGAGTTCTTGCGACTGGCAACGTTCCGCCCGATGGTCGATGAGTGTGTTGTTGTCCACGCGCTGCTGCTTGTCGGCAATGACGAGTCCGTTGAGTCTTGCCTCTGCTCCTGCTCCCGCGAGCACCACGTCGGCTCGGTTGCGTGTCTGTCCGTTGTGCAGCGTGATGCTGTCGAGCGTAGCCGAAGCCTGGCTCTGCAGTTCGGCATAGAGGTTGGCAAAGCGTCGGTTGCCCGTGTGCGTCTCTTCCAGTTCGTAGAGTTCGAGGTGAGCGCGTTCGCCCACAAACACCTCTGTCACCTGTGTCGAGAGGAACTGCACCTCGTCGAGCGCATGGTCGCAGCAGAGCAGCCGTATGCTTGCTCCCTCCTCCAGCACCACCAGCACGCGGCGGTTTGCCATGAGGTCGACGGTCGAACGCAGCACGTTGACCACCTGCACAGGGCGCTCCACCACCGTGTCTTTGGGCACGTAGACCAGCAGTCCGTCCTGGCAGAGCATGGTGTTGAGCGCATTGATGGCATCCTGGCCTGTCTGTGCCAGTTTGCCATAGTAGCGGCTGATGAGTTCAGGTCTGTCAGCTGCCACGCGGCAGAAAGAGTCCACGATGACCCCCTCGGGCAGTGTTGGCGCCTGTTCGCTGGCTGGCAGCACTTGATCGTTGACCACGAAGTAGAGCGAGGTGCTGAGGTTCGGCACGTCGCACTTAAAGACGTCGTAGGGGTTCACCTGGAAGCGCAGTCGCTGCAGGTTGAGCCCATAGTTCGGAGCAAATGCCTCCGCCACGTGTGTATATCGGTATCGCTCCACCTTCTGCGAGGGGAACCCAAGTCGGCAGAAGTCATCGAACGCCACGTCGCGCACTGCATTGAGCACCTCTGGTGCATGCTGGCAGATCGTCTCACGCTCCTGTCGATAGATGTCGATGTATTGTTGTTCCATGCCAGTTCCTCCCCCCTAAAGACCCTCCTTGATCCAGTCGAAGCCGCGTTGTTCAATCTCCGTGGCGAGGTCCGGACCGCCCGTCTTCACGATGCGCCCGTCGAGCAGTACATGCACGATGTCGGGGCGCAGATAGTCCAGCAGGCGCTGGTAGTGGGTGATGACGATGGCGCTTGTCTCGGCGGTGCGCAGGCTGTTGAATCCCTCCGCCACGATGCGCAGTGCGTCCACGTCGAGTCCCGAGTCCGTCTCGTCCAGTATGCTCAGTTTGGGTTCGAGCATAGCCATCTGGAAGATCTCGTTACGTTTCTTCTCGCCACCCGAGAACCCTTCGTTCACCGAACGGCTCGTCAGCTTGCTGTCCAGTTCCACAATCTTGCGCTTCTCGCGCATCAGCTTCAGGAAGTCGCCCGCCGAGAGGGGCTCTTCGCCCAGATACTTCCGCTTGGCATTGAGTGCAGCGCGCATGAAGTTGGTCATCGACACCCCCGGAATCTCCACCGGTTGCTGAAACGAAAGGAAGATGCCCTCGTGTGCTCTCTCCTCAGGTTTGAGTGCGAGCAGGTCCTTGCCGTTGAAGATGATCTCCCCCTCCGTCACCTCATAGGCTGGATTGCCCACGATGACGTTCGACAGGGTCGACTTGCCGGCTCCGTTCGTTCCCATCACAGCGTGCACCTCACCGTCTCTCACTGTGAGGTCGACACCCTTCAGTATCTCTTTGCCATTGATTGTGGCGTGCAGGTTGCGTATCTCTAACATTTCTTTTTTCTCGTTTTCTATTCTGTGCGTTCCATTCCTTGCCGAATGGGTCACTATCAAGTGGCAAAGGTACGAACTTTCTTCTTTATCCCCAAATTTTGCCGATATTATATTTATTATTCTTTCACTTATTGGCAAGATTTCACAAATCTCTGTACCACCTATTCCTTGCGCAGCCCCCTTTCTCCCCGGGCGAGGAGCGTGTGTGTGCTTTTCTTGTGAAACGCAACGCGCACGCATGAACCATCCATGCGTGCGCGTATATATAAATAATGTGTAGGGGCTGTCGTTGGCGCTTACCATTCTGCGTCCCAGAAGGTCTCTTCCTTCGTCATCTGCTGGTCGCCCTCTTCGTCTTTATTGACGGGGATGTTGCCGAGGGGTGATCCTGTCAGGAGGATGTTCGTGTTGATGGTCACTTTATTGTTCTCCATCTTGGGGATTACATATAATTTCTTCATGACGTTGTATTCCTTTAGTGTGATTACTTAATAACCTTCTTGCCGTTCACGATGTAGATGCCCTTCTGAGCCTTCTGGATGCGACGTCCGCTCAGGTCATACATCTCAGCGCTCTGCTGCTGAGCCTCCTCGATGCCGCGGATGATGGTCTCCATGTCGAAGTCGAGTGCCAGACCCTTCACGTTGTTGTACAGTGCGCCGTCGATGTAGGCACGGAAGCCATTCAGGTTGGTGCCAGCATACTTGTAGAAGCCCAACGCATCCTTATTCTGCAGCGTAAGAGCGCCGTCTACTCTCGTCTTGGTAGCAACGGTGCCGGTGAGGATGTTGGCTTGGTTGGTGGGTGTCACCTCGCCAACGGTGAGGGTAGCCTCGGTGGTGGCAGCGTCTTCTGCATAGAGCACCACAGCGGTGTTGGCAGGGATGGCGTCAATCTTCTGCATTTTTGCCATCTCACCCGTTTGGTCGAGTGTAGCCACGTATGCCTCTACGCCTTCGCTCAGTGCGCTGATGCCCACAGGGGTGTAGAAGGTGGCGTAGTTGTGCTCGTCAACCGTGGTCAGGGTTACGGGGAGGGTGGTCACCTGCTCGAGGGTGAAGGTGTATTTGTTGTCGTTGTTCACCATACCGCCAACACTACCGTTACCAGCATTTCCATTGAGATACATGTAACGATCCTTTGTAGCGTTGATAGTCACATTATATGTGCCAGGGAAAGAGGGAGAACCAACGAATGAAATCGTAGTCTTTGAATCAGGTGCAGTCATATTTGAGGGCATGTTGGCTGACAAACCGATGTAGTAACCTGTCTTCAATGAGAGCAGAGACGTTCCGTCAAAGTAGAAAATCTTGGTGTCATCAACAGTGCTATCGAAAGCAGTCTTGTTGGCGCTGTTTTCGCAAGATAAGTAGGTGTTATTATTAGCACTGCATACGCGCAGGAAACTGCCAGTTGCAGGCTGGTTGATCGTGAGTTTGTTCGTTGCGATTGAAGCAACAGCTGCCTCAACATCTTCTTGGTTTGCAGTTTTCTCCTCATACATTGTCTTTGCTGCTGCAAGTGCTGCTACAAAACCATCTTCAGCTTTGTATTCGCCAAGGCCAGTGCCAATTGTGTACTTTTCGGCAGCTGTGATGGCAGCATTCAGACTTGCCCAATCAGGACCACCGTCAACACCGACTGCCCATGCGCGGAAAGAAGAACCACCATCAGCAGCGGTCCAACCCTGAAGCTTTGTGCCGCGGTGATTAATGTAGTATGTTCGGTCCTCAATCTTCAAGGCAAAAGAATTTTCCAATCCTTGAGTTGTAGGCATCACTTGGAATAGATCACCCTCTGCATCGAACACAATTTGTACATCGCCATTGCTGGGTTGCTTCAAGAACTTCTGTGCACCGTTGTTGTAGACTTTCACACCTGTAAGTGCATTACCGATGAATGCCCATGCGTAGTCAGGACGAGCTGTGCCGCTCTGGTAGTCGGTTGCGGTTTGATTATTCACAACAGCAACATTGTCGCCACTATTATAAATCTGATAGTTACTTTCGTTTCCGTGTACATCCAATGTGTACCATTGGTCGATGGCTGAAACATCTGAGAATGTCTTGATAGAAGAGGTGTAGCCCACCGTTACTGTTTCTTCAGTGCTGACTTTGCCAGAAGGAATTCCTGTTAATGTCACCCATGGGTTGACGGTTGGGGTTGGATAGTCGTTTCCGACCTCCGCACTGATTGTGATAGTCTTGAGAAGATTCTCGCCGTCCTTGATTTCGTAGGTGAGTGTTACGTATTGCTTAATTTCTTCAACAATCCACTTTGAGGCACCAGAAGTTTGGTCCCAACCAACAAGGTTCATGCCGTCATTCAGATGGAAGAACTGGTAGGCACCACCGTCAATGCTCTGGATGCCGAACGTGCCATCGTTGTTCTTTGTGATGGTGTAAGCTTTCGCCTCTTCTTTGTTTTGCGTCACATTCACCTGCGTGCTTTGTGTGCAATTTAAGAAGTAGTTGTTCCCAATAGAAAGGATGTATTGACCAACAGCTTCGGTAGCTTCGAATTTGATGGCGTCAGCGGTAGCAGCAGTAGAAGCCGTACCGCAAAGTTTTGTGTTGTAGCCAAGGTAATTGTTACCGTTGCGCCCGTTAGTCTTTAATGTGTAGCTGCCAGGAGTGTTGTCTGCTGCCAGTATAGCTGCATTCAAAGTTGCGATAGCTTGGTCAATCTCCTCGCTGCTCTTACTTGCAATCTGGTCATAAACTTCCTCAGCCTCAGTAATAGCACTGCTCAGCGTTGCTTTGTAGGTGCAGAAGCCCGTGCCTATTGTGAGTGACTTGGCAGCGTTGATGGCTTTGCTCATTTTTGCTTGATTTTCAGATACAGAAACGAGATTGATCTCTGAAATACAAGCATAAGCGGTTGCCGTGTTATTGTAAGATGAAGTGACAACAAACAAGACATACTGACCTGACAATTCGGTTGCACTAAAGGCACTGTTGATTTTTCCTTGACCATCCTCGAAGGTACCAGTAAGCACAGCATCTCCCTTAATCACATCAGTAGGATTGAATCCCGTTGTGGAGGTGGTAAATGCCTCGTTGCTGACGTAAACCTCATAATTCTTAGTACGTCCGTTTCCAGTTGCATTTCCGCGATTCTGAATAGAAATGCCATAGAAACTTTTAACTTCGCCTAAGTCAATCTGAATAGCGTGGGGGCAACCGCTATCCGAAGTTCCATAACTCGAAGTACCACCATAATTAGAGTGCCAATAGGTGTTTGCATTACCATCAAGCACATCAATCACTTGTCCTGTGCTTCCGTCATTGCAAGCACTGGAGGCAAGGACGGTCCATGACGTACGGTCTAAATTTTGTGCCCATGAACTGCCGGCACAAAATGTCAGTAGCACGAGCAATGAAAGTAATTTCTGTTTCATAAGCTTTTGAATTTATTAGTTTAGGATTAAGTTGTTTTTCAAGTTTTGTGTTATTCGTTGTTTTTTTACTCTTTTTTGCCTATACTTAAGTACACAAAAATACATCATTTCTCGAAAGTGTGCAAGAAATGAGTAGGAAAAATGTGGTTTCTTCATGGAAAACGGATAAAATGTTCTATCTTTGCAAACAAAGAGCAACAAATCATGCTACAAACACACTTCTACGAGGGACTCACCGAGGCTGGCTGCGACGAGGCAGGACGCGGATGTCTGGCTGGTCCGGTCTATGCGGCTGCCGTCATTCTGCCTGCCGACTACCACAACGAACTGCTCAACGACTCCAAACAGCTGAGCGAGAAGAAACGCTATCTGCTGCGCGAACAGATAGAGCGCGATGCCGTCGCCTGGGCGGTGGGGGTGGTCGACAATGAGGAGATAGACCGCATCAACATCCTGCGCGCTTCCATCCTCGCCATGCACCGCGCCCTCGACGCACTGAAGGTGAGGCCCGAGGCAATCATCGTGGATGGCAACCGCTTCACTTCCTACAGCGACACGCCCCACACCACCATCGTGAAGGGGGATGGTAAGTATCTCTCCATCGCAGCGGCGAGCATACTCGCCAAGACCTATCGCGACGATGAGATGCTCCGCCTCCATGAGCAGTATCCCCTCTATCGCTGGGACTCCAACAAGGGCTATCCCTCGAAGGCGCATCGCGAGGCGATACGTCTCCACGGGGCTTGTCCGCTCCATCGTCGCAGCTTCAACCTGCTGGGCAACTACGGACAGCTGGAGCTGGAGTTCTGACCTCCTGCCGCAGCGCTCGACAAGGGACAAAAAAAAGACACGCAGCGGAAGCCTTTCGGTTTCTGCTGCGTGTCTTTTCAGTTTCTGCTACAGAAATTTTTAGTTTCTGCTGCAGAAACTTTTCAGATCATGTGGAGGAGTTGGTTGGCAGCCGTGTCTGACCTTGCGGCGCAGGGTGTAGAGGTCGGGATGGATGCGTTGTTGGTAGGCAGCGTTGGGATGGTCATGCTTCCCGCATAGAGACAGCGGCGAGAGAGGGCTGTAGAGCCAACCTCCCTCCCTCAGGCGATTTCAGTATAATACTTTTTTGCCGGAGTTGCTGATGAGGGGGGTGCTGGGAACACCGCTGATGTGGCTGCCCGAACGGAGAGGAGGACTCACAGGGCGGCCGCTGAGGTCGTAGTATATCGCATTTGTTGCGCTGGGCGAACCTGCGCCAGATGATTCTGCACTTGACGCGCTGGGGTCGTAGAGGATGCGGTCTATGCCCGTGGGCGTGTCGCTGAGGAGGTACGACTCAAAACTGCCATCGGGCAGCTGACGGAAGTACTTGGCGAGCAAGCGCTGAGCCACCTCGTAGGAGTCGCCTTCCGGTGCCGCGGTGTAGTAGGTGCGTTCCGTCTTGAGCTTGGTGCCCTTGGCAGTGGCTCCCACCTTGCCGTTGAGCTCGTGTGCCCAGTTCCATTCTGTGTAGAACCATCCGGCAGAGGGCGTCTTCATGCCGTTGGCAAACCAATACTGCCAGCGGGGGTAGTAGTAGTCGGCGAGCATGCCTTGCCACTCACGGCAGCTGTAGTCGCGCAGTCCTCCCTCTTCGGCTTGTGTGCGGTCGCCCCAGGTGGTGATGAGTGTGCGTGCGTTGTTCAGTTCAAACCAGTCTTGCGTCTTCTCGGTCCATCCCTCCACCTCTGTGGCAGCTTGGCGTGCCGTCTCCGTCCAGTTGCCGAGTCGGAACATGCGGTTGGTGGCGAGCAGTTCGTCGATGTCGAGGATGAGTTGCAGGAAGGCATCGCGTCGGCGCTCGAAGAGCTCCGTCTGCTTGGCGGCGTTGGCACGCGCCGTAGCCTCGAGGAGTTGCTTGGCATAGTCGGTGAGTGCCTGTCGAGTGATGTCGACGATGTCGAAAGAATAGTTAGGAGCCGCATGAGCCGTCTCGCCAGCCTTGAGGAGCAAGTGGGCAGCCTTGAGGAGGTCCTGCGTGTTGTAGAAGATGTCGGTGCCGCCCCACGAACTCACCTTCTTGACGTCGAGCGCCGGACGTGCACAGATGACCGCCTCCTGCGGGCCCTGCAACGTCGTGGTGTTGTTGAGGGCAGAGTGGAGGAGCAGAAGCCATGCCTCTGAAGCCTCGTCGCCTCCGAGTCCGTTATAGCGTGCCAGGGCATAGTCCAGCATCCATGCGTCGCAGTCGGGGCGTTGCCCCATCCAGGGGAGTTCGAAGAGCAGGTCGTAGACCACAGGTGTCTGTTCGATAGCCTCGGGTGCAGCCCCTATGCCGCGCACGGTGTTGTGTTTATTCTTATAGGTGAAGTAGTTGTCAGCCATCTTAGGGATACGTCCGAAGAAACCCGTGCGCCCGCCGAAGTTAGGGATGGCACAGTAGATGGCGTGCTGTGGGTAGTAGCCGTCGTAGCGGTCGAAGGCAGGGTTGCCGTCGCTGAAGAGGTCGAGCACGATGAGTCGGTTCTTGGGTACGGCAGTGAGCGATGATGCCTGGTAGTTGGCCCATTGCCACTGCTGGATGACCCACCGTGTGGTGTCGCCGCAGTTTTTGAGCATCGCCTCATAGACAGCGCGATAGCCCTCGCTGTATGCTCCGCTGCTGATGGTGCCCCCCTCGTGGAAGGGGTCCATGGAGTAGTAGCGTGAGGTGCCCATCACCTTTTCGAGTTGTTTGTAGTAGCGTGCCGCATAGGTGGCAAAAGCTGTGCTTGTGGGGTCCATGATATAGGGGCGCGTGAACCGGCACCATAGGTTGGTGGCTTCGGCAGGCAGCCCCGTTCTGGCGGTGAAGTTAGAAGGCACCATGCCGCTGAATCCAGGCAGCACGGGTTGCATGCCCAATTCGCGTTCGCGTGCGAGAATCTTCTGTGCCAGAGCCGTTTGTCGCTCGTACCAGGCATCGTTAGAGATGCCGAAACCATTGGACTTGTCGCCGCCCCATCCTTCGAGGTTGTTCATGCCCCACCACGCGGTGTAGGCAGGCCCCGGGATGAAGTTCTCGGCATAGACCTCCGAGTAGCCGCAGTCCTCCATGAGGAAAGCCTTCCAGACCTGTTCCAGACCGATGATTTGTAGCGGCATGTTGATGCCATGCAGCGCCATCCAGTCGATCTCTTGCTGCCAGCGTTCCCAGGTCCATGTGGTCATGGAGTAGCCGAAGGTGCAGTAGTTGAGATAGTAGCGATAGTGGGCATCGCAGCAGTGCTCCTCAGGTTGCTCGGGGAGTGGGAGATGGGCATTGACGAGGTCGGTGGTGAGCTCGTTCCAGGTGATGTTGATGTGTGCGTAGTGGTTGAGATACCAGTTGATGCCGGTGGTGATGGCAGAGAGAGAGGAACCGCTGATGGCGGGCATGTCGTTGCGTGTGGAGATGACGAAGCGGTCCTGACCATTGAGGCGCAGCTCGGTGTCGAGGAGCGTGGTGAAGCGTAGGCTTGCCCCCTTGCCTCCGATGCGGTCGAGGAATGCCTTGATGGCAGCGGGGTTCTCCTCGTAGGCTGGGGTGATGGTCTCTTCTTCCTCTTGGTCAGCATTGCGCATGTCGATGGTCAGCTCACTTATGTTGATGCCCGCAGGGAGTCCGTAGGAGAAGGTGGAGATGGAGGGCATGATGCAGTTGTACTGTCCGGCACTGCTGTGTCCGTCGTCGTCGGTGGCGGTGACGGCGAGCGCACCTTGTCCGTCGTAGACAATCTGCAGGGTGAATGAGTCGTTGTAGTCGATCTGGTCGAGCTTGTGTGCTGTGCCGTTGGTGACGAAGAGCAGCTTGCCACCGTTGCTTTGGCTCTGCAGGTAGATTTGGAAGGCGCCCTTCACGCTGCTTTGCTCGGGGAAGGGGTCGGCGCCTGTGGCGAGTATGCTCGATCCCCATTGGTTGAAGCTCGCCCCGTTGTTGTCGACACGCATGTCGAGCGTCCAGGCATGATCTTTGGGGATGAGGCTCCAGTTGCCTTCTTCGATGAGGAAGGAGGCAGCCTTGAGGGTTCCTGTCGTTCCGTTGCCGGTGACGATGTCAGCTGCGCTCAGCGACGTGGCGAGCAGCAGAAAGAAAAGAAAAGAAAGATGCTTCATGGGTATTAGATGGTTAGGTTGGGTTTCTTCTTTTTGGGGGGGGCGGACGCTGCGGTCTCTGCCATCAATGGCAGAGCACAGTGGCTGCGCACAAAGGCGCATGGTGGGAGCGCCGGGTCAGAACATCTGGCGGACGCGGTCGATGGCGTTGCAGAGGGTGTCTACTTCTTGCCGGGTGTTGTAGAGCGCAAAGGAGGCACGGGCGGTGCCAGAGACACCGAGGCGGTGCATGAGGGGCTCGGCACAGTGGTGGCCGGTGCGGATGGCAATGCCCAGGCGGTCGAGGAGGGTGCCGAGGTCGAGGTGGTGGATGTTGCCCACCTGGAAGGAGAGGACGGAGTGACCCGTCTCTGGTCCGAAGAGGCGCATGTCGGGGATGAGGCTCATCTGCTGGCGGGCGTAGGTGGTGAGCTGCTGTTCGTGTTGCGCAATGTTGTGCATGCCCAGGTCGGTGACGAAGTCGATGGCGCGGGCGAGACCAGTGGAAGCCACATAGTCGGGGGTGCCCGCCTCGAACTTGAAGGGCAGGTCGTTGAAGGTGGTGTGGTCGAAGGTGACGTTCTTGATCATCTCACCTCCGCCCATGTAGGGCGGCATGCGGTCGAGGAGACTCTCGCGCCCCCAGAGCACACCGATGCCGGTGGGCCCGTAGACCTTATGTCCGCTGAATGCAAAGAAGTCGCAGTCCAAGGCTTGCACGTCGACAGCCATGTGGGGGGTGCTCTGTGCTCCGTCGACGAGGATGGGCACTCCGTGCTGGTGGGCTATGTCTGCCATCTCGCGCACGGGGTTCTCCGTTCCGGTGACGTTGCTCACCTGCCCAACAGCCACGAGCACGGTCTTGTCGTTGAAGAGTTGGCGGTAGGCATCGATGTCGAGTGTGAAGTCCTCCTGCATGGGGACAACACGCAGTCGTCCGCCCATGCGCTGCACCATCATCTGCCAAGGCACGATGTTGGAGTGATGCTCGAGGGCAGAGACGATGACTTCGGGTGCGGCGCCTTGCGTCCTTTCGACTGCGAGGGGGGCATAGGCAGCCGCCACGAGGTTGATGCTCTCGGTGGTGCCGCGGGTGAAGATGACCTCGTCAGCCGACGGTGCTTTGAGGAAGCGCCGAACGGTCTCTCTTGCCTGCTCGTGGAGCTCGGTGGCTTGCTGCGAGAGGAAGTGGACACCGCGGTGGACGTTGGCATTGACGTTGTAGTATTCCTCCATCATAGACTCCACCACGACGCGAGGCTTCTGCGTCGTGGCGGCATTGTCGAGGTAGACGAGCGGACGCCCGTAGACCTGACGGCTGAGGATGGGAAACTCCTCGCGAATATGGGAGATTTCGTACATGGGGAATGTGTGTGCGGTGTGTGTGTGTTATTCTCTCACCTTAGCTCTCTTGCGCTCGAGGTGGTCGAGGATGATCTTGCGCATGCGCATCGACTTAGGAGTCACTTCGACGTATTCGTCCTCCTTGATGTATTCGAGTGCCTCTTCGAGTGAGAACTGAATGGGGGGGATGATGCGCGCCTTCTCGTCGGTGCCCGAAGCGCGCACGTTGGTGAGCTGCTTGGCTTTGCAGACGTTGATAACGAGGTCGTTGTCGTGGACGTGCTCGCCTACGACCTGTCCGGCGTAGACCTGCTCCTGTGGGTTGATGAAGAACTTGCCGCGGTCTTGCAGGTGGTCGATGGCATAGGCAAAGGCGTTGCCAGAGTCCATGGAGATCATGCTGCCGTTGACGCGTCGCTCGATGTCGCCCTTGTGGGGTTGATACTCCTTGAAGCGGTGGGCGATGATGGCTTCGCCTTGTGAGGCGGTGAGGAGGTTGGTGCGCAAACCGATGATGCCACGCGAGGGAATGTTGAACTCGATGTCGACACGCTCGCCGCGCGACTCCATGCTCGTCATCTCGCCCTTACGGCGTGTCACCAGGTCGATCATCTTGGAGGCGAACTCCTCAGGCACGTTGATGGTCATCTCTTCGATGGGCTCGCACTTGACGCCGTCCATCTCTTTCATGATGACCTGCGGCTGACCCACTTGTAACTCGTAGCCCTCGCGACGCATCGTCTCGATGAGCACGGAGAGGTGGAGCACACCGCGTCCGGAAACGATCCAGCGATCCATGTAGCCCTCGACGGGGTTGACGCGCAGGGCAAGGTTCTTCTCTAATTCGCGCTCGAGGCGGTCGCCGATGTGACGTGAGGTGCAGAACTTGCCTTCTTTGCCGAAGAAGGGAGAGTCGTTGATGGTGAAGAGCATGGACATGGTGGGCTCGTCGATGCTGATGGGGGGCAGAGGCTCGGGGTTCTCGAAGTCGCAGAGGGTGTCGCCAATCTCGAAGTGCTCCAGACCGATGATGGCGCAGATGTCGCCCGAGGATACCTCGGCGGCTTTCTGCTGACCCATGCCAGAGAAGGTGCGTATCTCCTTGATCTTGGTGGTCTCCTTGCTGCCGTCGCGGTGTGCCACGGTGATGTTCATGCCCTCGCGGATGGTGCCGCGGTGCACGCGTCCGACGGCGATGCGTCCTGTGTAGTTGGAGTAGTCGAGCGAGGTGATGAGCATCTGTGGGGTGCCTTCGAGCTGTTCGGGGGCAGGGATGTGCTCGAGCACGGCGTCGAGGAGGTAGAGGATGTTGTCGGTGGGCTGCTGCCAGTCGGCACCCATCCAGCCTTGCTTGGCAGAACCATAGATGACGGGGAAGTCGAGCTGCTCTTCGGTGGCGCCAAGGTCGAACATCAGGTCGAAGACCATCTCATAGACTTCTTCAGGACGGCAGTTGGGCTTGTCCACTTTGTTGATGACCACAACGGGCTTCAGACCAATCTCGAGTGCCTTCTGCAGCACAAAGCGGGTCTGGGGCATGGGGCCCTCAAAGGCGTCGACGAGCAGCAAGCAGCCGTCTGCCATGTTGAGGACACGCTCCACCTCTCCGCCAAAGTCGGAGTGGCCCGGGGTGTCGATGATGTTGATTTTGGTGTCTTTGTAGTTGATGCTCACGTTCTTTGACAGGATGGTGATGCCACGCTCTCGCTCCAGTTCGTTGTTGTCCAACATAAGTTCTCCTGTCTGCTGATTCTCGCGGAAGAGGTTTCCGGCAAGCAGCATCTTGTCCACGAGCGTCGTCTTGCCGTGGTCTACGTGTGCAATGATTGCTACGTTCCTAATGTTCTGCATAAAGTCTTTTTCCTTAAAATCGCTGCAAAGATACAACAAAACTTGCAATGCTCCAAATTTCACGCGTACATTATTATTATATAAGGAAGCACGGAAGAAGAACACCCCAGGACAAGAAGACAGACGGGTGCACTTGCCCAACAGCGCCAGTTGACAGCAGCGGAGCAGAATAGAGGAGGGGGCGCCGGAGCAAAACGAGGCAAGCAAGGGAAGTACACACCCATCAAAAGGCAAAAAGAGAGGGGAAGAGTGCGCTGTAGCGGCGCAAAACAAGCGTTTTTCTAAAGAAATATGTATTTTATTTGTATAAATGTGTACCATGTATTGATAATATCCGTATATTTGCAAATGTAAAACAAAAGAGAAATACACGATACATGAAAAACACAAGATTTAGCGAACGCTTTACGGATTACAGTTCGCGACTCAACAGGGACTATCTGACCGATGTGCGCAGACGTCCCAGATGCACAGCGGACGAGGAAGACCAACTGGCACTCCGTGCTCAACGTGGTGACCAGAAGGCCCTCGGCCGACTGGTGGACGCAAACCTTGGTTTGGTGGTGAGCGTGGCGAAGCAATATGCGGTGCGCGGCTATGAACTGATGGATGTTGTCTCGGAAGGCAACGCCGGACTCATCGAGGCTGCCAAGCGCTATATGCCCGGCAGGGGAGCACGTTTTGGCAGTTATGCCGCTCATTGGGTGCGCAAGCGTATCTTGCAGCAAATCGATGAGATGAAGGACGACGATGCCATGTCACAGTCCTCGGTGTCGCTCTCATCACCCATCCAGGGCGGCGACGGCGACAGTGTGCTTGAAGACATGGTGGCAGACCCTTCAGCCCCCTCGCCTTCGCACTGCGCAGAGCAACGCGACCTCCACGATCGTCTGCATGCAGCCCTCGCCCAGTTGCCCGACCGCCAGCGCCTCATTGTTGTGCTTGCTTATGGCTTCGACGGTGTTGCAGAGCGCACGATACGCCAGATCTCCACCGACCTGGGACTGCACCGCAGTGTGGTGACCGCCGAACACAAGCAGGCACTCGAGACATTAAGAAGAAATATGTAAGCGCTACATATATCAGTAGACAATCCACAATCGTCCTGTTCGTCTTCTGCCAATGCGCATGGCTGTGATGCCCATGACGGGGAATGCATACTGAAAGCAACCAACATTCACTTTTTTTTTCACTTAAATCTTAAAAAACCATGATTGAATTTGTAAAGACTACCAAGAAGAACCTCCAGAAGCCCGAAGAGCCCAAGATGACCTATGCCGTGGCACAGAGCCGCGACACCCTCGACCTCGACACCATCGCCCAGCACATGGTGGACCACGGTTGCCACTACGACGAGGGTGACATCATCGCCGTCAGCAAGAAACTCGTGGGCTGTGTGCGCGAACTGCTCCTCGATGGCTACACCATCAACCTCGGCGACCTCGGCGTCTTCGGCGTCCGCCTGCAGAGCAACCCCGTCTGCGAGAGTGTGGCAGACGAGGATACCGGCAAGAAGCCCATCTTCACTGCCGACAACATCCGTGCCGTGCGTGTCTTCTGGAAGCGTTCTCCCAAGTTTGTCAACCTCATCCAGAATGCCTCCTTCCACGAGACCATGACCCTCAAGGCCAAGGCAGAGGCACTCAAGGTGAAGAAGCAGCAGCTGGCTGACGGTACCTACATGAAGAAGGACGAGACACCTGACGAAGAGGTGCACGAGTAAGATGAAGTCCCCCTCCCCCCCCTCGGGCACTTGCCTCTCCAAAAAGGGTGGGTGGGGGGCTTTTTTGATGATAAAGAGCGCACAACGAAATAAGGAGCGCTACGTCATCTCCATCCACGTTCTGATGCACAGAGCGACGAAGGAACAAGAAAGATTCCCCACACACAGAACACTAACCACAAAAACCATCCAAAATGAAAAAGCAAACGATCTCGTTTCTCTGGAAACTATTCACTTCACTTGTGGCAGCACTTGCCACTGCCTTTGGTGTTTCATCCTGTGTTCCTTGTTTGATATGAATAGGAGTCGCAGGGTGACACATCTCGTCGTGCACTGCTCTGCCGTTCGCCCCAACCAGACGTCGACGGTGGAGCAGATCATGAGATGGCACAAGAAACGCGGGTTCCAAACCATTGGCTACCACTGGGTGGTCTATCGGGATGGCAGCATCCATGCCGGACGACCTGAGGAGGTGCCAGAGCCCATGTGACAGGACATAACCGGCACAGCATCGGTGTCTGCTATGAAGGCGGACTGGACGAAGCAGGGCACCCTGCCGACACCCGCACGGACGCTCAGCGAACAGCCCTGCGACAGTTGCTCGCCACTTTGCGGCGGCGCTATCCACAGGCTCGCATCGTGGGGCATCGCGACCTCTCGCCCGACCGCAATGGTGATGGCATCATCAGTCGCGGCGAGTGGGTCAAGCACTGTCCTTGCTTTGACGCAACGAGGGAGTATGCCGACCTGTGCTGAAGGAAGGCTGTGCGACGCTGGCGCCTCAGCAGAGGCAATTCTCGGGCCAGTTGACGAGAAAGACCTGCTGGGTGGCGCGCGTCAGTGCTGTGTAGGGCCATCGGAAATATGCCGGCGTGAGCATTTCCTCGGTGATGTAGCCTTGGTCGATGTAGACGTGTTCCCACTGTCCGCCCTGCGCCTTGTGGCAGGTGACGGCATAGGCATATTTGATTTGCAAGGCATTGTAGTAGGCGTCTTCGCGCAGGCGCTTCATGCGGTCGCGCTTGACCGTGATGTCGGGGTAGTCTGCCCAAACGGCATCGAAGAGCTGTTGCTGCTGCTCTTGGGCGAGCGAAGGCGCTTCTGCTTGCAGGGTGTCGAGAAGAACGGTGCACTCCACCTCGCGACAGTCGTAGTCGGGAAATTCAAGCACGACATCGGCAAAGCGGAAGCCGTAGAGTTCGCGCTCGTTGCGGAAACGGCGCACGACAGCCATGTCGCCGTTGGCGATAAAGTCGCAAGAGGCGAGGGCACCCCTGCTGGACTGGGGCACCTGTGGCGTAGGTTCGTGCTGCATCCAGAAGTAGTTGTTTTTTGCCACGATGATGCGGTCGCCAGACGTGAGCTCGTCCTCCATGCCCAATATGCGTGCGCGTATTCCATTATTAAATGCGACGGCGCGGCGGTTGCTGCGCGTCACCACAATGGTTTCGTCGGCACCCGACCGGTAGAACGACTGTTCGAGCGACTCGATGAGTTCGGCACCAGGCACCACGCAGATGTCGGCAAAAGGCTTGACACAGAGTTGCGGGAAGGCATGGAAGAGTTGGAGGGACAGGGTGTTGCGCAGCATGGTGGCATTCCATAGGATGCCCGAGTCGCTGAGCTGGCGCACTACCTCGGTCAGTTCGCAATGGGCAACAAAGAAGCCTCGTGCCTCCAATGCCTCGCACGAGAGTGCTGGCGAGATGGTCTCGCCGACGGGTGGCAGCTGCGCCGAGTCGCCCACCAGCATGAGTCGGCAATTCTGTCCGCCATAGACAAATTGCAGGAGGTCGTCGAGCAGACAACCCGTTCCGAAGAGGTTGCCCGAGAGACCTTCGTTGGCAATCATAGACGCTTCGTCGACAACGAACAGAGTGTCGCGGTTCAGTTCTGCCGGACGAAGGGAGAAGCGCTCTTCCGACTGTTCGCGATAGATGCGGCGGTGGATGGTGAAAGCTGGCATCCCGGCATGTTGCGAAAAGACCTTGGCAGCCCGACCCGTGGGGGCAAGCAGCACCACGCGCTGCTTCCACTCCACCAGGGTGCGCACGATGGCAGCCACGAGTGTTGTCTTGCCCGTTCCGGCATAGCCCGTGAGTAGGAAAAGCGCGTTCTGTTGTCGTGAGCGCACGAACTCGCTGAAGCATTCCATGCACAGGCTTTGCTCTTTGGTTGGTTTAAGCGCAACATTTTGCTCTATTTTTGCAAGAAAATCGTCAAATATCATAATATTTATGAAAAAAAATGCGACGAACGGCGGTTATTAAAATAAAAAGTCTTATTTTTGCGATGCGAATATAAACAAAAAATATCAAATACACATCATGAAAACAGTAATTAATCTGATTTTGGCCGTATGTGCCATCTTATTGTGCTGGATTTGCGTCGGAAGTATCGTTGACGACCAGAAACTCGACGACCAGATTGAAGCTCGCAAAAAGGTCGTGGAGGCTCGCCTGATCGACATCAAGAAGGCTGAAGAGGCCTACAAGGAGCAGCACGACACAACAATCATATACATCGACGAAGAATCACAGGAAACAAAAGAGGCAACCATGGGTTGCTATGCAGAGACCTTTGATGTGCTCATCGATTTCCTCAAGACAGGTCGTTATCCCCGTGTCATGAAGACCGGTCAGCTCTCAGAGGAGCGTCAGCGCGCAGGTTGGACTGAAGCCAAGGCTTCGAAGTTCATCTATGAGACAGAACTGAAGTTCGGACGTGGGTCGGCAGCTGCCAACGCTGCCATCGAGGCAGAGAAGTTGCAGGGCTTCCGCATCGACACCACCTGGGTCGGCTTGGTCGAGGAGCTCTATGGCGATGCCAACTATCCCATCGACTCGCTTCGCTTCATCCCCTTCAGCGGAGAAGAAGAGTTCGAGCTTCAGGGACAGGTTCACTTCAAGATGGGCATCCCGATGAACTACGTTATGGAATGTGCCGCACACTTCCGCACCTTCCTCAAGGGAATGGGCAAGGCAGGCGATAACAAGCGCATCAACATGACCAACTACGAAGAGGAGCGCGGCGCATATCCCGGTCTGAAGATTGGTGACATCGCTAACTGGAACAACAATGCTGGCAACTGGGAATAACCCAACCAACCATAAAACATCCATCCGCGTCACCGCGGATGGATTTTCGTTTCTCGACGTCTGCACGCCCTGCACAACGATGCCGCTGGTGCAGTTCAGCGCCGAGGAACAGGAGAGCGTGTACCAGACGGTGTTCAGCCAGGCAGACTTGCTCCATCATCGTGTATGCCACACGGTGGTGAAGTCGCTCGGCGTGGTGGTTCTGTTCACTGTGCCCAACGAAGACTATGAGGCTTTTGTGGCTGCGCACCCTGACGGCACGGTGACAAATCGTTTTGCCGAGGTGATGGCTGCTGCAGCTCTCTTCTTCCAACACGATGCGCCCGAAGGGCAGTCGCTGTTGGCTTATGTGGACGAGGAAGTCCTCTATTTATATTCCATCATAGAAGGAGAACTGCGCTTTGCCAACAGCTTTGTGCTAGAGCGTGAAGAGAATGCCATCTATTATCTGCTCTCCGTGTGGAAAACACTCCAACTGGAGATGCACCAAGACACTTGCTTCATCGCCGGAGAAGAAGGTGCCGCGCAAAAGTTGGCAGATGAGGCGGCACAGTTTCTCTTTCGTGTCACACTTGCCGATTTATAGACTATGCGCGTAATCACAGGAAAATATAAGGGACGCCACTTTGACGTGCCACGCACGTTCAAGGCCCGTCCGACAACTGACTTTGCCAAAGAGAACCTCTTCAATGTGCTCAATGGCTATCTGGACTGGGAAGAGGCGCCCACGGCACTGGACTTGTTCTCCGGGACGGGCAGCATCACGCTGGAACTGCTCTCACGCGGTTGTTCGCGTGTCATCAGTGTGGAGAAAGACCGCTTGCACCATGGCTTCATTCGCGCTTTTCTGGAAAAGCTGGGCGACGAGGCTGGCGTGGCGGTGTGTGGTGATGTGTTCAAATATCTGGCACGCTGCAACGAACAGTTCGACTTCGTCTTTGCTGATCCCCCCTATCAGTTGTCTAATATCGACGAACTGCCCGACCTCGTGATGGCGCGCGGCATTGTCAAGGAGAACGGATTGTTTGTGCTGGAACACGGCAAGACTAACGACTTCTCTCAGCACCCCAACTTCATCGAGCATCGTAGTTACGGAAGTGTCAATTTCTCTTTCTTCAGGTAATTGGTCAGGGCTACGAACCGACCACTCACATGAAGGGATGAGAAAGTATAAAAAAATGAATCTTTGTGTACACCCTATAACAAAACACATATCAACGATGAAAAAAAAACTTTTGTCCATCTTCTGCTCTACTTTCATGGTAATGGCAGCATGGGCGGCCGACTATCCCATTGCCCATGGTGCAAATGAACATGTGGAGCACAGTGCTCACTATCCCAAGACGGTGAGTATCAAAGGAACTCAAACACCTGAGTTCAAACTTGAGAACATTGCCTCTGCACCTCGTTGTGCAGCTTATTTCGACAAGTCTTCGACGGTATTCGAAGTGAAGGCCGGTGACATCGTGACGCCTAACATCACCATCAATGGTGCTTGGATGCATGGTTTCGTGTTTGTAGACTGGAATAATAACAAGAACTTCGAGGTCAACCTCCTCGGTGATGGTCCTTACACGGAGGGTCCAGGCAATGAATTGGTGTGCTATTCACACTACAACAAAAAGGACAATGGCAACAGTGCCTGGAACAGTGCTGGCGATGTCGTTGGCGGAGATGTTCTGACTCCAGGTAGTTTCCGCGTGCCAAGCGATTTGCCCATAGGCTCGACCTACCGTATGCGCTATTCCGTGACCTGGAACTGTGCTGATCCTACAGGCGACTATCCAAATTTTATCAGCGATGGTGGCAGCATCATCGATGTGACGCTCAAGATAGTGGGCAAGGCAGAGAATGTGCAGAAATACCCCATCAACGATTACGATGAGCCCACCGTGGACGTTACTGTCCCCGCAGCAGAGTGGAATGCCCTCAGCACGGGTCTTCACTTCTCGTGGGCAAGTCGCGACGAGCATTATGCCAAGCACCGTGTGCCTGAGCTGACCGAAACGACCTCGACGACAATCAGCGCATGGAAGGGCGAACGCGCCAACCTCGAAGCAGTGCTCTTCAGCAAAGAAGACCAAGGTATGCTTGCGGTACGCATGACCGAACTCATGAAGGACGGCAAGGCTACTGGCAAAAACTATGCCTCTGCCCGATTCCTGAACTACGTCATCACGGACGATGGTCGCGGTTGCGGCAACCACAACTTCTCACTCATGCCCTGGCTTGTGCCTGACGTCATAGACCAGGACAAACCTAAGGTGGTCAATGCATGCGAGACACGTCCTATTTGGTGCTCTGTCGAAGTTCCACGCGACATAGAAGCTGGCAACTACACCACAACAATGGAGGTGACGGACGAGGGCGGTAAGGTCATCAAGAAGCTTGACTTGACCATCGAGGTTGTGGATCATGCACTGCCTCAAGTGGCAGACCAGAAGTTCCATCTCGACCTCTGGCAGCAGCCCTATGCTGTGAGCCGTTATTACGACGTGGAAAGATGGAGCGACGAGCACATCGAAGCGCTCCGTCCCTACCTTGCGGCGCTTGGCAAGGCAGGTCAAAGTGTTGTGACCACCATCCTCTTCTATGAACCTTGGGGCGATCAGTCGCACGATAAGTTCTCTCCTATGATTCAGACTACCAAGAAGGCAGATGGCTCATGGGCATTCAATTACGATATCTTCGACAAATACGTAGAGCTCTGCAACGAGTACGGTATCAACAAGCAGATCAACTGCTACTCCATGGTGACATGGGACATGAAATTCCGTTATTACGACGAACGAGAGGGGCAGTATATCGACTGGTCGCTGACCACAGGATCGGCCGATTACAATAATCTCTGGAACGCCTACTTGAAAGCCTTCGCTGAGCATCTAAAAGAGAAGGGGTGGTTTGAAAAGACCTGCATCGCCATGGACGAACGTTCAGAGTCGCAGATGCTTGATGCGTACAAGCTCATTAGTGCGCATGGTTTCAAGATGGCACTGGCCGGCAACTACCATTCGTCGCTCAACGACAAGCTCTATGACAACTGTGTGGCACTCGCTCAGGGAAACCGTTTTACCGCTGCCGAGCGTAAGTACCGCAAAGATAATAACCTCATCACAACCGTCTACACATGCTGCACAGAGAGCGAACCCAACATCTTCTCCAACTCTCTTCCCGCAGAGGCAGCCTTCCTGCCTATTCACATTGCCGCCAACGACCTCGACGGCTACCTCCACTGGTCGTGGATCAACTGGGATGAGCATCCGTTGACCGATACCCGCTTCCGTAAGTTTGGCGCCGGTGATACGTACAGCTATTACCCAGGCAATCGCTCTTCCGTTCGCTTCGAACGTCTTGTAGAAGGCATCCATCAGTATGAGAAGGTGCAGATCATGAAGCAGGAGAAGGCGTCAGATGCAGCCTGGATGGAGAAACTCGATTATCTCCTTGGCGAATGCAAGGACGCATTCACTGCAGGTTCAGAATGTGCAAGCAAGGTCAATATGCTCGAAGCATTCCTCAACGGTAAGGAGGTAGAGATTCCCGAAATCACGTCGGGATACTTCAAGATTAAGGTTGATGACAAGCATTTCGCTAAGGCCGCTGCAAACCTCACCCAGTGGTCTACCGAGCTCAGCGTTCAGACTGACTACGACCTCTTCCTCATTGAAGGTACGGATGACGCTTGTACCATCAAACTGCAGGGACGATCCAATAATATCGGTCCTGATGCGTCCAAGAAACTTTTCGTTGACCAGACGGCCTCTACAAAGTACACTATCGTTGATGCCGGTGATGGCAAGGTGAAACTCAAGAACAATGGCTACTGGGTGTATGTTGACAACGGTACCTTCACTTGGAATGCCACCCTGAGCACCCCACTCGAACTGGAATATGTGATGCCGAGCACTAAACCACGCTATACGACTTTGTTCAGTACCCTGGCTGGAGGTTTGGGTATTCCTCCCTATCGCATTCCCGGTATCACCTGTGGCAAGGATGGACGTCTTATAGCCAGTGTGGCACGACTTGTCAGCGGCACAGACCCAGGTCATGGTCAGGTGGACTGTGTGGTTAAGATAAGTGATGACAATGGCCTCACTTGGAGCACTCAGGAAATAGATGTGGCCGTTGGTGACCCTTCTCTAATCAACAACAAGAAAACTCCGATGGAAGCAGCTTATGGCGACCCTGCCATTGTGCTGGATCGTGAGTCAAACGAGGCTATCGTAATGGCAGTGGGCGGTTGTACGCTTTACACACACCCAACGACGAACCGCCAGAATCCCAACATCATCGCCTGCATACGCAGTCTTGATGGTGGAGAAACATGGGAAACACCTGTTGAACAGTCGGAAGAGGTCTATGGCCTCTTTGATGATGGAAATCCCATTGCTGCTGCCTTTGTGGGTGGTGGTAGGCTTTTCCAGAGCCGTGTCGTTAAGGTGGATAAATACTATCGCCTCTACGCAGCCCTCGCTGCACGCCCCAATGGTAACCGCGTGATCTACTCAGATGACTTCGGACGTACATGGAAGGCGCTCGGTGGGGCTTTTGCTACTCCTGTTCCTGATGGTGACGAGCCCAAGTGTGATGAGCTACCTGACGGTCGTGTTATCGTCAGCAGTCGTGTGGGCGGCGGTCGCTATATGAACATCTATACCTATTCTAATACGCGCACAGGTGCAGGTAAATGGGAATCACAGACCAAAGCAACCATGAGCGGTCTCAGTGCCAACCCCAGCAGCAACCCAACAAATGGAGAGTTGCTCATCGTGCCAGTAAAGCGTAAGAAGGATGGCAAAGGCATGTACTTAGCACTCCAGTCTGTACCCACAGGTAGCGGTCGCAACAATGTGGGCATCTTCTTCAAGGAACTTGCCGACGCTTCCGACATCCGCAACGTCACCGCCTTCACCAGTTCATGGGACGGATTCTATCAGGTGAGCTCGACGGCTTCTGCCTACAGCAGCCTCGAACTTCAGGCTGATGACAAAATCGGTTTCTTCTATGAAGAGACGCTTACTTTTTGGGGCAAGTTGCCAAACCCCGTCAGCACCACCTTCCCCACTGGCGAAGGAACTCACAACTTCGATGGATTCGAGAATATCTACGTTCCGCTCGAACTGGAACTGATTACTGGTGGCAGATACAGCATCTGCCACGATGTAGTGCGCGGAGAATATCTCAAGTCGTACTTCAGCACCATCATCGAAGAGTCTGAACTCACAACTGAAATGAAGAATGCGGCTAAGGCACTCGTGGATGACTTGAAAGATGAGCCTACCATAGATGACATTGATGCAATCTATGCCGTACTCGGAAGCATAGAACCTGCTGATGCATGGGACGGAAAGGACCTTACCTTCACCAACATTCAGCAGGATAATACGCAGCGCGTGCTTTACATCGATGGAAACACCTTGGAGGTGAGCACTCAGTCGGCAGAGAGCCTGGGCGAAAGTGCCGTGTTCAAGTGCAAGAAGGAGGATAGCGGTAAGTACAGTCTCTTCAACCAGAAGACGGGCCAGTATATGATTTGGCGTTCGAGTGCCACACAGAACGAGGGCTACAACGGAAATTGTGGCACACTGTCAGACTATAACCCTACCTACTGCGATTGGGGTTTCGTTGATGGCAGCAGTAAAAAAGAAGGAACGTATTATCTTCTGAGTAAGCGTGGGAATGGTAATGGCTCCTTGGTCATTACCAAAGAGGGTCTCTTTGATGCTTTCTCTGCATCAATCGGATGGGCGTCTAATTACAGTAATCTATTTTATATCAACGTGGTTGATACTTCTGTGGGCATCAATACGATTGGCTCAGTTAATCCCATGTTGAATGGCAAGATGCTCAAAAACAACCGTATTGTTATTGTTCGTGGTGGCGTTCTGTATGACGTGTTGGGACTGCGTTTGTGATTATCTCAAAAGAGGAGCATAGTTTCTGACCTCTCGGGTAGTGCTGCTCACAACAAAAAAAGAGATACAAAAAAGAAGGTGTGTCTAAGTCTGATTGGAGACTTTTGACACACCTTCTTCTTAGATGACAAATGGTCAGAATCTGCCGCCAGGGCCACCGAATCCACCACGACCGCCAGGACCGCCACCGCCAGGACCACCAAAGCCTCCACGGCCACCGAATCCCTCATTGCGTGCCTCTTTGCTGCCCATGAGGTTGAGCTTGTAGATGAAGTGGACCATGAAATAGGAGTTGATGTTGTTGGTGTAGGTGTCGGTGCGCATCACGGCAGAGATGGCACGGCTCACGTTGCTACGCTGATGTAGGATATCGTTCCACTCGATGCTGATGGTGGCAGCTTTATCCTTGAGGAAGCTCTTCTGGAGCGTTGCGTTCCAAAGGAGTTCGTTGGTGTTCATCGCCTTGTCATCATAGCCACGTCTGCTCTGCTCCGTGATGCTTGTGTTGAACGTGATGGACCAAGGGAAGATGACGTTGGCATTGACACCATAGTTGAAAGTCCAGGAGTCGATGTTGTTGCCCGTCTGTGCAGAGCTGCGTGTGTGGTTGTAGTTAAAGCCACCCGTAGCACCAAAATCGAGCGACCAATCATCGCCAAACGACTTGCGGTAGTTGAGGCGTATGTTGTCGCCCACACCGAGTGTCTTGGTGGCAGCTTCGAACTGGCTGAGGTCGACCTGCCCGAAGAGGTCGTCCATGTCGATGGTCCCATCGGGGCGATAGTGGATGCTGAGTGGTGTGTTGTTGCCGCTGTTGCGCAGATAGCTGAGTCGGTAGTTGTAGTTTAGGTTGAGGTTGTTTGAGAAGTTCCAGTACTTCTTCTTGTCCAGCGCGGTGTTGAAGTTGGCGTTGAACCAAGTGTTCCAGTTGCCGTTGATGTTCATGGGGCGCGTGTAGCGGGCACCGGTGTGGCTGTCGTAGATAGTGGCAGACTCGATGCTGTTCTTGGTGTTGTCATAACCAATACGCGTGAACCATGAGGTCTGTGTCTCCATCTTGTTGCCATTGTATTCTGCATAGACGCTGTTGCTCCAGCTGCCGCGTAGTCCCGCATTACCGGTGCTCACATTGAGCGGATCGCTGTCGTCGGTCACCTCCATGAGTTGTGTCATCGATGGCTGTCTCATGCGGGCATTGTAGTGGATGCGGAGCTGGCTCACCTGGCTGATCTTCCAGCGCATGTTGATGCGAGGTGCCCAGTTGAAGGTGGTGCGGGTGACGGTGGTGTCGAGCTGCAGGCCCTTGGCGTAGTGCATCAGTGTGTGCTGAGGCTGGAAGTTGATGCCAGCATTGAGGCGAATCTCTTGTGTGCTGTCTATTTTGGCTGTGAAGCGCAGCATGACCTGAGCGTTGTGGTTGTTCTCCTTGTAGGTGGCATACTGGCTGTTGGTGGCGTCGAGCGCAAAGGATCGCCAGTCGCGTCCGTCAATCTGTGCCATTATGTTGTCGAGGGCATACTGTGCCTGAGGACCCTGTGCAAAAAGTCCGTAGAGTATGTTCTCCGTCATCAGCTGGGTGGCCTCGTCATACTGTTCGACTCCTTGTTGTGACAGTTTTTGGTTGATGAGACGGTCGAGGTTGTACATCGAACGGTCGTTGTCGTTGAAGCGGCGCTGGTAGTTGTAGCTGAACTGCAGGTTGAGGTCTCTTGTGATGGGCTCTGTGTAGCTCAGACGAGTGCGGATGTCCCAGCTTTTGGTCGGTGAAACGGTGAAGCGGTCCTGGAGCATGTGCTGGGTGTTCTGATAGTAGTTGATGTTCGCCCAGCTGATATTTTCGTTGTCGGACTTGTTGAAGCTGCCCGACAAGTCGAGTGAAATGTTGCGACCGGGGAGACCAAGACGGCGATTCACCTGCAGGTTCATGTTTCCTGAGTTGCTGTTGCCTGTGCTCTTAGACTCACTCTCATTACTGTTCACGCGGATGTCCTGTCCTTCTTCATCGATGAAGAGGTCTTTGTTTGCAAAGTCGGCAAGTGGGTTTGTGCTGCGCTTATAGGGGTCGTTGTTGAAGGTCACCGATGTGTTTTCGCCCATGTTGTTGGACTCCGAGTGGGCAAAACTTGGGCGGAAGATGAGGGTGGTGAGGCTATCGGGCATCCACTCCAGACGCATGTCGGCATTGAAGTTGTGGTTCTTGTTGTTGGAATAGTTTCTGCTATTGGAGAAACTGCTCGATGAGCCCGTGAGGAATGTCTCGCTGTTGCTCACTGACATGCCTTCTGCTTCGCGGGCATTGTAACGAACGTTTCCGCCAATCTCGAAATGTCCCATGTCGTTTCGGGGGATGTCGTTGGTGTAGCTGGCATTAAGGCCCACCTGCGTGGTTGTGGTCACGCCGCTGCCGCCTCCGAAACCTCCCCAGCGACCCGCTCCGTTGTTGATGTTGTTGCGGCTTCCTACGAGCATAAACTGCAGGTTGTCGGTGAAGCGGCTGATGGTGAGGTTGCCCGTGTAGAGGGGTTTGGGAAACTCTATACGGTTCGCATGTCCCGGGATTTCGTCCTGGCGGGCGCCTCCGAGTGCGGCATCGGCGTTGATGAGCCATCCTTCGCCCATGCCGCGCTTGACAGAGAGGTCAAGGACGGTTTCCTCCTCACCATCGTCGATGCCGGTCATGCGGCTATAGTCGGACTTCTTGTCGTAGGCTTTAATCTTGTTGATGAGTTTCGTTGGGATGTTCTTCATCGACATCTCCTTGTCGTCGCCGAAGAACTCCTTGCCCTTGACAAGAATCTTACTGACAGTCTTTCCGTTGATCTTGATGGTTCCATCCTCGCTCACTTCTGCTCCAGGCAGCTTGCGCACGAGGTCTTCGAGCATGGAGCCTTCGGGAAGTTTGTAGGCGTCTGCGTTGTACATAAACGTGTCGGCTTTCATTTCGACCTGTGCCAGTTGAGCCGTCACTTCGGCTTCCTTCATCAGTTTAGCGTCGTCATAGAGTGTGATGCTGGCCAGTTCCATCTTCTTCTCGTTCTTAGGGAGTGTGAGGTTCTTGAAGACACTCCGATAGCCAACGAAGCTGACGCGCATGATGTATTGACCTGCCTTGGTGGCAGGAAGGGTGAAGGTTCCGTTCTGACCTGTGATGGCGCCTGTGACCTGCGTGCTGTCGGGGGTGAGCAGAACAACGGTTGCGCCGGGCATGACGTCGTTTGATTCGCCATCAAGGATTTTTCCGCTGACGGTAACTTTTTGGGCCACTGCTGTTGCACTGCAGAGCAGGAGCAGCAGGAGGGCGAGATTTCTGATTTGTTTCATATACCTTATTTTATTATATAACAGGTGGTGCTCTTCTATGGACGGAAAGAAAGAGAGAAGGTTTAATGGGTGGGGTCTGAAAATATGCTGATGCCTCATTGATGGCGTGCAAAGTTACAACAAAATATGTAAAATGCTTGCAAGAACAACAAAAAGACATTAACTTTGTGCAAGATTTAAGTATTGTTATGAAAACACAGAATGTCATCATAAGCCAATGTCTCGAAAGAGACCTGGAGGCTGCCATAAAAAAGTGTAACTACGACAGACTCTTCGTGCTCACGGACACGAATACGGTTGAGAATTGCTGGCCATTGGTGTGTGGCTTTGCTTGTCTGCAAGGCGCCAAAGTGATCACCATTGGGGCGAGCGACGACAACAAGACGGTTGAGAGTCTCTGCCATGTCTGGGACGAGTTGCAAAGCGGTAGTGCCACACGCCACTCTTTGTTGGTGAATATCGGTGGCGGCATGGTGACCGACTTGGGTGGCTTTGCGGCGAGCACCTACCAGCGCGGCATTCAGTATATCAACATCCCCACCACGTTGCTGGCGATGGTGGATGCTTCGGTGGGTGGCAAGACGGGTATCAACTACGGAGGACTGAAGAATCAAGTGGGGGTGTTCAACCTCGCTTCAAGTGTCATCTTGCACACTTGTTTCCTCAAGACTTTGGATCATCCCAATATCGCATCGGGTTATGCAGAGATGCTCAAACATGGTCTACTCAGCGATGATGAGCGTTGGGCTGGACTCCTGGCTGTGGATCTTGCCTCGCAAAATCTTGACCTTGACCAAATGCGCCTGATGGTGGCAAGCAGTGTTGCCATCAAGCAGCACGTAGTGGACGAAGATCCCACAGAAAAGGGGATGCGCAAGGTGCTGAACCTCGGGCACACCGTCGGGCATGCCATAGAGAGTCTTGCCATGGAGCAGGGGCGCACCATCCTGCATGGGTATGCTGTGGCTTGGGGACTTGTCTGTGAATTGTATATGAGTGTTGCGCTTTGTGGTTTCCCGCAAGAAAAGATGCGACAAACGGTGCAGTTCATTCATCAAACCTATGGGCGCTTTGATTTAGACTGTAAAGATTATGATCGCCTCTACGAACTGATGCGCCACGACAAGAAAAATGTGGGCAACAACATCAACTTTGCTCTGCTCGCAAACGTGGGCGATGTGCGTCTTGACCAAAAGGCTTCCCGAGAACTCGTCTATGAGGCATTCGACTTCCTGAGAGAGGGATAGAGCAGGATAGGATAGCATCCCATCGTTTTGCTTCAGGGTAGGGGAGGGGCAAATGGGAAGTCTCATGCAGCGCTTGACGGTTTTTTTTGTCTCTTCCAAACGGGCTTGCACCGTACTCTTTTAAGACCTAAAACAATATCTATCATGAAAAGCATGAAAC
This sequence comes from Candidatus Physcousia equi, assembly GCA_018065005.1. Lineage (GTDB taxonomy): Bacteria > Bacteroidota > Bacteroidia > Bacteroidales > Bacteroidaceae > Physcousia > Physcousia equi. Next base: position 86,073 of record JAGHUD010000017.1, on the reverse strand, counting down.
GATTGGTGATGGCAACCTTGATTGGCTCCATCTGCTTTAGCATAGCTGCACAACAGACAGCTGCTCAAGAGATGCAAACAGAGGCAGGTAACTTGCCCCGCAATGGATATGTCTGGCCAGACACGAACGGCAAACACATCAATGCGCATGGAGGTAATATCATCAAATATGGGGGGCGTTACTATTGGTATGGAGAGCATCGTCCCGACCGGAGAGGTGCTGCTGCACAGGCGGGCATTGCGGTTTATTCCTCTTCTGACCTCTGCAGCTGGAAGGATGAAGGCATGGCGCTGCTTGTGACGGAAGAGAAGGGGCACGACATAGAGCGCGGTTGCATCATGGAGCGTCCAAAGGTGTTGTATAATGCGAAGACGCAAAAGTTTGTGATGCTCTTTCATCTCGAGTTGAAGGGAAGAGGATATGAGGCAGCGCGTGTGGCATTTGCCGTGAGCGATCAGCCGACAGGACCTTTTCAGTTCTTGCGCTCCACCCGTCTGCATGCGGGGAAGTGGCCCCTTGACTTTACGCGTCGGCAGAAGAGGGAGGCGAAGGCAACTGATGCGTCGCAGTGGAAGAAATGGTGGACACCCGAGTGGTGCAAGGAAACAGAGCGTGGCATGTATCTGTGGCGAGACTTTGAGGGTGGGCAGATGTCGCGTGACATGACTGTGTTTGTGGATGACGACGGAAAAGCTTACCATATCACTTCCTCACAGGAAAACCTAACACTGCTCATCAGTGAGCTCACCGATGATTGTCTGGATTACACGGGACGCTACGTCATGGTGGCGCCTGGCGAACAAAACGAAGCGCCCACAATGCTTAAGCACGATGGACGCTATTGGATGATTTGTTCGGGCTGTACGGGTTGGGATCCCAACGAGGCACGCATGTATGTGGCAGACAGGATATGGGGACCATGGAAACGGCTGGCTTCACCCTTCACAGGAGGTGAGGCTGAGATTCATCTCCTCGTGGATGAACAGGAGGGGCGGAGTGGCGATGCTGATGCTGCGGGTGTGGATGCTTTGAAGGGGGCTTCTCGTCGCGTAGTTACGCGCGAAGTCGTTCGTTCGTTTCCTGCCAACAAGACCTTCGGGGCTCAGGGAACTTATATCCTTGATGAGGGTGGAAGACAATGGTTTATGGCAGACATCTGGAATCCACGTCATCTCGGGCGATCACTCCATATCTGGCTTCCGATTCGTTTCAACGAAGAGGGTACTCCTATCATACGATGGACGGAGCACCCCTTTGAATAGTCAAGCCAAATCTGTGTATAGGCAGCAACGATTCTGGTTGTAGACATCGCGTTCCGCTATCTAAAAGATTGAGGGTATCTGCGCAACCATGAGCACCAGATAGAGATCGTCGCTTGAAAAAGAGTAATGCAAGCCTACTCTTCTTTGATCATGAGTTTTTGATTCAGTAGGTATTCTACGTCAAGACGATCGACCTTGCCATCACCATTCGCATCTGCGGTGCCATAAACATCCAGTTGTCGCTCAAGTAAGATCTCAATGAGTTGCGATAGGTCGCTCAGCGTGATTTGTCCATCACCGTTAATGTCTCCATAGATATATTTGGATTCGAGTTCGTAGGCATTGATGGTGCTGTAGATGTGGTGTGCCCGGGTGTTAAGCCATTTTTTACTGTTGGCGGTTACTTGTGCATAGTTGCTCCTGTCGGAGGCAAATTCACCTTGTGGGTTGTGTGCAAGCGAGGTGGCGGCGAAGGCGTAATAGTCGTCACAGTATTCAAGAAGCTCGTCTAAACCGCCTTCCTCAATGAACTTATGCCAGCATTGGTAGTAGGCTTTGTCTGGGTCTGAGTCTTGGACAGCATAACGAAGATCGTTCCAGAAGAGCTTCGGAGCACCTGATCCAATCATATTGCTGAAGAAGTCCCCTGTGTCGCAGACTTGATAGTAGTTGCTGCCTTGCTGAAACCCAAAAGCCCAGTCGCAATCCCAATATGGACCACAGTGCCAGGGGGTGGGGTCCTTGCCCGTTGGGTCGAAATCGTCGGTGACGTTTTCGCTATACATGAAGACGCTCTTGGGGTGCATGAGTTCGCTGTGAGCAGCCAAGTCGCAGGTGGCGAGATAACTGGCAGCAGAGTGGATGTTGATGTAGTTGGCGTGGCTGCAATCATGCAACTTGACGTGGTGAGCCATACGGTTGAAGTCCTCAATGATTCCTTGGAAAGTGAGTGGTCCTGCATAGGTTGCTTCTGTGACGTCAGGATCGTGCACCTTAGTGGCTATGCTGTAGTCATTTGTGCGGTCGATACGTTCATCAGTGTAGGTGTCTAATTCTACCATGCCCGCGTAGGTTTCGTCGTCAAGGTCTATGCTGTTTCCAGAGAATCCGAGTTTCTCGCAGAAGTTATAAGAACCCTGGTAGCGGCCATTTAGATACAGTTCGACGGGCACGATGTGGAGTTGTCCGTCGCAACCCATGAGCGAAGCAATCTTGTGTCCAATGGCATTTGTGGTCATGCTGCCTCCCTTCTTGTTTGACAGCAGAACCCAACTCTTGCCCTTTTTCATGCCGAGGGGTTTCACGCCACTTTCAAACTTCAGACGATAGGGGTCCTTGGTGCGTCCACCGCCCCAACTGCTGTTGCCACGACCTTTGATGAGCATGTTGGTTTGCTCCATGTCGGGGAAGACACCTCCACCTTTTATTTCAATGGTGGCATTCACGAACGTGGTCTTGCTGGTGATGTATTGCGAGTTTTCTGTGTTAATGTAGATTTCGGGCACATCGTAGGCGTTGAGCGAATGGTCGGTTAGCCAGTCCACGATGACTGTTGTTTGCTGTCCGAAGGGCTTATAGACGATGTGTACGCTGCTGTCGGTGTGCTTTCTTAGCTCCAAGCGTCGCCAATTACGACGACCAATGGTGTAGGTGATGGGGGTGTCGAAGCGCAAGCGAGACCTTTTGCTCTCTTGCAACTGATCATCAACCCAAACAAGTGTTTGTTCGTCGGGCAAGGTGAAGGAGGCGGTAAGCCGCTTTCCAATACCTGCTACGCTGAGGTGGATCTCCTTGTCAGAGGGGGTTAGGGCTTCAACATCAGTAAAAACCTGGTAGTTGAACTTGTTGTTGAATTTGTAGCTGGTGAAGGTTGGAAGCTCGACGGGCAACTGTTCGCCAAAGGAGAGCACGTCGGGAAAACTGAGTGTGCGATCGGCGTTTTTGATATCAATGGTGAGCTGTTGACCATTCATTTGGTATCCGCTGACGAAGTCTTGGGGAATGGCAAGCAGGTTGCCTGATTGCTGCCATACATAATAATATAGATTGCTATGCTCCAACCAACTCTCTTCAGTGGGATCGGGTGTAGGGTCTGGTGTGGGGTCAGTTCCGTTTGTCCACTTGATTTCGTTGCCCTCACTGTCGTAGATATGGTAGCGCTCGTTGGGCCCATGGCTTGAACTGTTGGAGTAAGTGCCTACTCGGTATACGCCATTGCTCACTTGGCTGGAACGAAGATTGAAGAAGTGGGTAGGATTGCCAACATTACTTATGGCTACAGCATTGCTAAGGTCCTCAAAGTTCCAGCGAGCCATTTCGTCCGATGCGGCGTCACTGAGGCCCATATAGCGCGTGTTGGTATATTCGTTTTGCCAAATGAGATATTGCAAGGTTTTAGCATTGCGGATGGTATAACCAGACTCTTGCGACCCTTCGATGATCCAATAGCAGTCGGCTGACGGTTGGGTAAAGTTGGCGTCGAGAACAAGCGAGGCACTTCCTCCATTGTGAAGGCTTGCCATGCAGAGAAAGCCGCTGGTCATGGATTCGCAGGTGATATAGTAACGCTTTTGGTTGCTGATGTTCCATGCAGCATTCATCCCTGTTGCTACAACAGAGAGAAGGAACGATAATAAGTATTTATTCATGGTATTAAGTGTTTTTTTTAGCCAACGCTGCCTTCAAGACTCACGCCAAGTAGCTTTTGTGCCTCAACGGCGAACTCCATGGGGAGTTTGTTGATAACATCTTTTGCATAGCCATTGACAATGAGTGAGACGGCTTCTTCAAGCGGAATGCCACGTTGGTTGCAATAGAATAACTGTTCTTCGCTGATTTTGCTTGTTGTGGCTTCGTGTTCTACGATGGCAGTCTCGTTGTGGACGTCCATATAGGGGAATGTGTGTGCACCGCATTCTGAGCCGAGGAGCAGTGAGTCGCAGCTGGAATAGTTGCGTGCTCCGTCTGCTTTTGTGTTTACCTTGACAAGGCCTCTATAGCTGTTTTGACTCTTTCCCGCAGAGATACCTTTTGAGATGATGGTGGACTTGGTGTTCTTGCCCACATGAATCATTTTTGTGCCGGTGTCGGCTTGCTGGAAGTTGTTGGTTACTGCTACACTATAGAACTCTGCCTGCGAATTATCACCCGAGAGAACGCACGAGGGGTACTTCCAAGTGATGGCGCTTCCCGTCTCGACTTGTGTCCAAGAGAGACGTGCATTGTCGCCACGTAGATGTCCCCGCTTCGTTACCAGGTTCAGCACACCACCTTTTCCTTCTTTGTCACCAGGATACCAGTTTTGAACGGTGGAGTACTTCACCTCTGCGTCCTTCATCACTACGATTTCCACGATGGCTGCGTGAAGCTGGTTCTCGTCGCGCATCGGTGCTGTGCAACCTTCAAGATAGGATACATAGGAGCCTTCGTCGCATACGATGAGCGTGCGCTCAAACTGACCCGTACCGCGTGCGTTGATGCGGAAATAGGTGGAGAGCTCCATGGGACACCGTACGCCTTTGGGGATGTAGACAAACGATCCGTCGCTGAAGACGGCTGAGTTGAGTGCTGCGAAGTAATTGTCGCGATACGGAACAACACTGCCTAAGTATTCACGCACGAGTTCGGGATGCTCCTTCACTGCCTCTGAGATGGAACAGAAGATGATACCTTTCTCGCGTAGCTTCTCACGGAAGGTCGTTTTCACACTGACGGAGTCCATGACAGCATCCACTGCAGTGCCAGATAGCGCTAAGCGTTCCTCAAGGGGAATGCCCAACTTGTCGAAGGTTTTCATCAGCTCTGGGTCAATCTCTTGTTGTCCGTTGCTCTTGTCCTGGTTTTTCTTTGTTGGGTCGGCGTAGTAGGAGATGGCTTGGTAGTCAATGTCCGGCATCTGCAGGTGCCCCCATGATGGCTGTTCCTGTGTTCGCCAATACTCATAGGCACGCAGACGAAAGTCGAGCAGCCAATCTGGTTCGCCTTTTTTCTGTGAGATGAGTCGAACTACCTCTTCCGAGAGGCCTTTGTCTATGATTTCGGTCTGCACATCGGTGGTGAATCCGTACTCGTACTTCTTCTCTGCCACTTTGCGCACAAACTGGTTATTGTCTTGCATTTAATTTAGTTCATAGTTCATAAGTCATGATTCACAGATGTTTTTTTGAAACCCTTAGAGGTTCAGAATGAGTTTAACGCGTTGTTCTGAACCAGAGCAAAAAATGTGAACAGACGTTATAATGTTATGGGCTTTTCTCGAAAGTGTGCCATAATGGTGTCAGCCAAACGTAGCATCTTATCTCCAAAGAACGAGTGGTCGACAAGTTCTGACGAAACGATGTTCATCATGACGAGCACATATAACACAAGCGTTGCCCCAAGAAAGTATTTCACAACACCGATAGCGGCACCTCCAAGCGTGTTGAGTGAGCCCATGCAGAGCGCATTGAGACACTTGGTGAGCACCGAACCAGCAAAGTTCAAGGCTATGGGCACGGCAATCCACAAAAGGAGAAAGGCTACGATAGGCGCCGCCTGGGCGTTTTGTCCCAAGTGCGGCGCTATCTTTTCGCCTAACATGATGTAGAAGGTGTATGCCACGAGGAGTCCGAGGAAGAAACCTGCAAAGGAGCAGAGTGACTTGACCAGTCCGTCTTTCCATCCTGAAAAGAATCCTACGGCAAGCAATGCTACTATGATGATGTCGAGCATTTGTGAAACTGAAAAAATAAGGTTGAGAAATTTGAGTAGAAGGAGATCTGGTTAGAGCTTTGCCTTCACTTCAATTTCCTGGAAGGTTTCGAGGATGTCGCCTTCACGCAGGTCGTTGTAGTTGACAAGCGAGATGCCGCACTCGAAGTTTGTGGTCACTTCCTTCACGTCGTCCTTGAAACGCTTGAGAGCGTTGATGGCTCCTGTGAAGACTACGATGCCGTCGCGAACGACGCGTGCCTTGTTTGTGCGGCTGACCTTTCCGTCGATGACATAAGCACCTGCCACGGTGCCCACCTTTGAGATGTGGTACACTTGGCGCACCTCCACCTGGGCGGTGACTTCTTCTTTGATCTCGGGAGAGAGCATGCCTTCCATGGCATCTTTGAGTTCTTCGATTGCGTCGTAGATGACGGAGTAGAGGCGGATGTCCACACCTTCTTGGTCGGCCAAGCGGCGTGCCTGAGCAGAAGGACGAACTTGGAAACCTACGATGATGGCATCTGATGCTGCTGCTAAAGTGACGTCGCTTTCGCTGATTTGACCCACAGCTTTGTAGATGACGTTGACCTGAATCTTCTCTGTAGAGAGTTTTTCGAATGAGTCCTTGAGTGCTTCGATTGAACCATCCACGTCTCCCTTGACAATGACATTGAGCTCCTTGAAGTCGCCGAGGGCAATACGACGTCCGATTTCGTCGAGTGTGAGGCGAGTTTGGGTGCGTAGACCTTGTTCGCGTTGCAGTTGTAGACGCTTGTTGGCAATCTCACGAGCTTCCTGGTCTGTGTCCATCACGTGGAAGGTGTCGCCGGCGGTGGGGGCACCATTGAGACCCAATATGGTGGCAGCTTGTGCAGGGCCAATCTCCTGCACGCGGTGACCGCGCTCGTCGAACATGGCCTTTACACGTCCAAAGTTGGTTCCTGCAAGCATGATGTCTCCCTGGCGGAGCGTGCCATTGCTGCACATGACAGTTGCCACGTAGCCGCGCCCCTTGTCGAGCGACGATTCTATGATGCTACCTGTTGCCTTTCTGTTGGGGTTGGCTTTGAGGTCGAGCATTTCGGCTTCGAGGAGCACTTTTTCGAGCAGTTCTTCTACGCCGATACCTTTCTTGGCGCTTATGTCTTGACTCTGATATTTTCCGCCCCATTCCTCTACGAGGTAGTTCATGGCTGCCAGTCCTTCTTTGATTTTGTCTGGGTTGGCAGCGGGCTTGTCAATCTTGTTGATGGCAAATACGATGGGCACGTTAGCTGCTGCTGCGTGTGCAATAGCCTCTTTTGTCTGAGGCATGATGTCGTCGTCGGCAGCAACAATGATGATGGCAATGTCGGTGACCTGAGCACCACGGGCACGCATAGCGGTAAAGGCTTCGTGACCTGGTGTGTCGAGGAAAGTCACATGGCGTCCATCTTCAAGCTTTACGTTGTAGGCACCAATGTGTTGGGTGATTCCACCTGCTTCACCTGCGATGACGTTGGTCTGGCGGATGTAGTCGAGCAGTGATGTCTTACCATGGTCGACATGACCCATCACAGTCACGATGGGAGCGCGTGGCACGAGGTCTTCTTCGTCGTCCTCGATTTCTGTGACAGCCTCACTCACTTCTGCACTGACGTATTCTGTCGTGAACCCAAATTCCTCTGCCACAATGTTGATGGTTTCTGCGTCGAGGCGTTGGTTGATGCTCACCATGATGCCGATGCTCATGCAAGTTCCGATGACTTGCGTCACAGGAATATTCATCATCGTAGCCAATTCGTTGGCAGTGACGAACTCAGTCAGTTTGAGTACCTTGCTTTCTGCTGCCTCGTTCTCCATCTGCTCCTCCATGCCTTGGCGGATGGCATCGCGCTTCTCGCGGCGATACTTGGCACCCTTGCCCATCTTGGAGCCCTTGGAAGTGAGGCGTGCAAGGGTTTCGCGCACCTGCTTTGCAACTTCCTCGTCGCTTACTTCTTGCTGCACGACGGGTTGTTGTTTCTGCCCCTTTTTCTTCTTGCCGCCACTTTGCTGCTGGTTCTGCTGCTGATTGTTGTTCTTGCGGCTGGGGTTCTGCTGGATTTGTCGTGCTTCTGCATTGATGTCGACACGTTCTTTGCCAATGCGGTTGCGCTTCTTGCGCTCGCCACCTTGCTGCCCGTTTTGGTTCTGTGCCGAAGCTTCGCGTTCACGTTTCTTTTCTTCCTTCGATTTCTTCTTGGGACGTGTACTTTGGTTCAGCGCTGAGAGGTCAACCTTGCCCACTACATTGAACTGCACGGCAGGTTTGTCTTCTCGTTTCAGGCGGAATACGCCATCATCAGTAGAAGGAGTGTTTTCAGCGCTCTTAGTTGCATCGTTTTGTGCAGCTTCAGCCTTGCTGGCTTCTTCTGCTGCTTTAGCTTCCTCTTCAGCCTTCTGTCTTGCTGCTGCTTCTTCTGCAGCTTTTTGTCTTGCTGCTGCTTCTTCTTCAGCCTTCTGTCTTGCTGCAGCTTCTTCTGCAGCTTTTTGTCTTGCTGCAGCTTCTTCTTCAGCTTTCTGTCGCGCTTCTTCTTCCGCTTTTTTTCTTGCTGCGGCTTCGGCTGCAGCTTTTTCTTCTGCTTCTCGTTTGGCGGCGGAACCATCAAGGTCAATTTTGCCAACAATTTTTGGTTTTTGAATGCTGGTGGTTTCGAGCATTACCTCCTTCTGCTTCTTTTGCTCGCGCTCTTCCTTAGCCTTGCGCTGTTGCATGAGAAGATCGTCGGCAGCCTTGCGCAAACCCTTGTCGCTGACGAACTCTTTCTGGAGAAGCTCATATTGCTCGTCACTGATCTTTGCAGTGAGGTTGGCTTCAACATCCTTGAAGCCTTTCTTTTGCAGGAACTCTACGGCGGTTTGCAAACCGACGTTACATTCCTTAATGGCTTTGTTTAATCTTATACTCATTTATTTAGTCCCTCTCCCCGCTCCTCCCCCCAATGGGATGAGTAGGTTTTGTTAGAGGGTGTCTTTTATATTCTTAATTTGTTTTTAGCTCGTTAGTCCTGCTTGTTTGTCTCCTTCTATTTGGGGGGAGGAGCAGGAGGGGAGAGCTTTATTCGAACTCAGCAGCGAGGATCGAGAGCACCTCGTCGATGGTCACCTCTTCGAGGTCAGACTTCTGGATGAGGTAGTCGCGAGATGCGTTGAGCACTTGGCGTGCTGTTTCCATGCCCAGTTTCTTTATCTCGTCGATGATCCAGGGTTCGATTTCGTTTTTGAACTCATCGAGCAGCACGTCGTCTGTATCCTCTTCTTGTGTTTCGCGGAATACATCGATGGTGTAGCCTGTGAGCATAGAGGCGAGTTTGATGTTTGTTCCACCCTTTCCGATTGCGAGGCTCACCTGGTTGGGCTTGAGATAAACGTTAGCGGTGTGTTCCTCTTCGTTAATCTCGATATTCTCTGGTTCTGCGGGGCTGAGGGCGCGTGCGATGTAGACCTTTGTGTTGTTGCTGTAGTTGATGACATCGATATTCTCGCCGCGCAGTTCACGCACGATGCCCTGCACGCGGCTACCCTTCACACCCACACAAGCGCCAACCGGGTCGATGCGTTCGTCGTAGCTTTCTACTGCGATTTTTGCTCTTTCGCCAGGTATGCGCACGATTTTGTGGATGGTGATGAGTCCGTCGTTCACCTCAGGCACTTCCTGCTCAAGCATGCGTTGCATGAAGAGGGGACTTGTTCGGCTCAGTATGATGCGTGGCTTGCCATTGGTGTTGTCTACGCTGTGGATGATGGCTCTCACCGTTTCGCCCTTGCGGAAGAAGTCGCTGGGGATTTGTTCTGAGCGAGGCAGGATGAGGTCGTGTCCCTCGTCGTCTTGCACAAGAGTCTCGCGTTTCCATGACTGGTAGACATCTGCGCTGATCACTTCTCCCACGCGGTCCTTAAACTCATTGTAGAGCGTGTCGTTTTGGAGCTCCATGATGCGGCTCTTGAGTGTTTGGCTCAGTGTGAGGATGGAACGACGTCCAAAATCGCTGAACTTAACCTGTTCGGTCACCTCTTCTCCGATTTCGTAGTCGTCCTCCACCTTGCGCGCATCGCTCAGCGAGATTTCCATGTTTGGATCTTCAACTTCGCCGTCGGGCACAACCGTGCGGTTGCGATAGATTTCCAAGTCGCCCTTGTCAGGGTTGACGATGATGTCGTAGTTCTCGTCTGTTCCGTAGGTCTTTTGAATGACGCTGCGGAAGCATTCTTCGAGCACACTCATCATGGTTGTGCGGTCGATGTCCATTGCTTGCTTGAAGTCGCCAAGTGCTTCCTTCAGGCCTACACCTTCATTTTCTTTTTTTGTTGCCATAGGTATGTTTTTGATTTTATAATTTCCTTTTTCTTAGGGCTTATGGGCACAGAATCCGTTTCTTTTTTGGGGTATGTGGTTTGAGCATCTTGTGGTCTGTGGCCTAAGCATTGTTGTTTTACTTTATCTTGATGACATACTTTGTGTAGGCAACCTCGTCGTAGTGCAGTTCCAACTCAATGTCTACGAGTTTTGGACGTTTGGCGCCTTCGGCTTTCACCTTTTGCTGTGTAAGAAGAGTGAAACTTGATTCGTCTGCCTTGAGCAAGGTGCCAGTCCACTTTTTTCCATCAAGTGTCTGTGTCTCCACCGTCTTGCCGACATGGATTTCGTATTGACGCTGCACGCGGAACGGTTGTCCCAATCCTGCGCTGCCCACCTCCAGCTCATAGTCTTCCTCGTCGCGACTTAGTCGTTCTTCGATGAAGCGGCTTAGGTCAGCGCAGTCTTCAATCCACACGCCTTCAGCATGGTCGATCACCACCACGATGCGGTCGTCGGCACTCACTGTCAAATCCACCAGGAAGTAGTCGGTGCTTGTCATCCACTCGTCTACAATTCTCTCAAGTTTCAGTTTGTCTATCATGATGTAGTCTGTTATTTTAACGCAAGTGAGGAACTCTTTCGGGCTCCTCACTTCACATTCACGCTGCAAAAGTAGTGTTTTTAATTCAAACATGCAAATTTTCAGCGTTTTTTTACTTTCTTTCAGCCCTTTTTTTTTCTTACCAATAGGTACTTTTGGTTTCCGCTGCAGAAACTTTCGGTTTCTGCTACAGAAACTTTTGGTTTCCGCTACAGAAACTTTTCTTTTCTGCTGCAGAAACTTTTCTTTTCTGCTGCAAGTGCTCATTTGTAGGACGAGTGGAGCACCCATTATTCTGTAGCGCTCATTATGTGGTTTGTGTCGAAAAAGAATATCGTCTCCCCGAAAAAAGAGCAAAGGAGATACTCGCGGTTTAGTTCTCAAATGAGTGCAACAATTGGCGCACGGCATCGAGATAGTTTTTCAAATTGCCCGCTTTCATGATTTTCTTCCAGATCTTTCGTCCGAGCATCTCCTCCTGAAATTCCCAGAAGGCATGGATGTGGAGAAGGATTTGTGACTCCACCTTATACTTGGTCGTGACGAATTGCAGCATCTCCTGGTGCATGGCACAGAGCACCTGCATGCGCTTGGCATCGTTCCATTCCTCCCCGTCGGCAAACTCACGCGCCAGTGTGGGGCGCGCCAGCAGACCACGTCCCAGCATGATGCCTTGCAGGTGTGGAAAGGAGTGGGTGAGGCGGTTGATGTCGGCAAGTGTGCGCAGATCGCCATTGAAGACAAGTGGGTGCCGGCACTGATCGCAAAAGAGCGAGAACTGCTGCATATCTACCTCGCCCTTATACATTTGCTTGCCTATGCGTGGGTGCAGTGTGATGTGTTGAAGGGGTGTTTGGTTTAAGATGGGCAGCACCTGTTGCCACTCGTCGTTGCGGTCAAGCCCAAGACGCATTTTGACGGAGCATCTCAGTTCTGGGCGCTGCTCAATCTCTCTGCACAATGCTTGGATGCGATCGGGGTGGGGCAAGATGCCGCTTCCCCGCTGCAGTTTCGTCTGCATGGGTGCAGGGCAACCCATGTTGATGTCTATTTCGCTGTAGCCATGGCTTTCCACCATGTCGCTGAGTCGCTTCATCTCATCGGGTGTGCTGCAGATGATTTGTGGAATCAGGTGCACGCCTTCGTTGTTCTTCGGCAGGATGTCCACCTCGTCTTTGCTACGCACCTCGCCCTTCTCCCAACGGATGAAAGGTGTGTAGAAGACATCCACGCCCCCAGCCAGTTGGTGGAGGATGCGCCGATAGGCATGGTCGGTGTAGCCCTGGAGCGGTGCGCAATGGATTTGCATGGTCTTCTCTCTTAATCGTTTCTGCAAAGCCACAGCCTCAGCAGTCCTTTTCGATGTAGGTGAAGGTTGTTTCGCCAATACGGAACTGGGTTCCGTGATACAGGCGTAGGGATTGACCTACATGCAGTTGTGAACCATCTGAGGTGTAGACACCATCTTCGTGTGCAAGCAAATAGGGGTGAGCGTTGCGCAGCTTCACTTCGGCATGAAGAGGAGCCACGTCACCGTCGATGTCCCATGAGAGTTGCAAGTGGCAGTCGACCGACTTTCCTATGGTGCATGATGCGTGTGTGTTGTTGCGCATCCACTTGTAGAGAGCAATGTCGGTGGTCTTGACAGAACCTTCCACGCGCAGGAAATAGTGTTCAGACCTCTTGGCATCGTAGGCCATAGCGAGCATCATGAGTATGTTGTAGATGACAAGTGTGAAGAGTTGCATGATACGGAAGTCGGCTGCTGCTCCAACATAGTAGTTGGTACTGAGTGCCATGCCCAACACGCACACGACGAAGGCTATGCCCACAAGACGTCTGTTCACGCGTATGGCGGTGTTGTAGGAAGCCACAATGGTGATCCACATCGTCATCAATGCCAATGCAAGTATGCTCACCAAATCGTTGCCAGCCTTGATGTGGAATGCCACGCAAATCAACACATCGATGAAGAAGCATAGATAGCCGCCCACGGCAGCCAAGAGTCCGCGCACGGTCAGATCTCGTATCAATGTGAGCATGGGCTGATGGTGCCTTGAGAGCACCGAGATGGCACAGACGAGCAAGCCGGCAGCATAAAAACCGTAGGTGGGCAGACGGTAGGCAAACTGGAGTGTCTGTTCTGCCATCTCTTCGCCTAACACAAACTTGCTCAGTGTCATGAGAATTTGCGACTTGGTGGATGCAGGGAGCAGGTAGAAGAAACACCATGCCACCACAGCAGCCAACATGCCGGCAATGACCCATTGCATGTAAAAGGGTGCGTTGGCAAGCGAGAAGGGTTTATGGGAATTGTAATAATGGGAACCTTCTGTGCAGTGGATGCCATGCTCGGGACAGTGGTAGTTGTTTTCGTCCCAGCATTCCTTGTGCATGCTGTGTTCGCAACGCCCCACCACTAGGTCGCCTCGCTCAAAGGGCGCTTTGCAAAAATAGCAGTGGTCGCCCACGAGTCGTCCGGAAATGGTCATGCCAGCCCCGGTGTAGGGAGCTACGTATTTTCGCAGGAAGATGCGGTGTCGCACATAGGGCACCACGAGTTGGAGCGCCACATAGCAGAGCAAGATGAGAAACACAATCAGCACGAAACCTCTGAACACAAAGATGCTTTGTGGCAAGCCATTCACGATGATTGGTTCGAAAAGCGACCCGAGGAGATAGTCAATCTTGCCATAAGCCACCAAGCTGTCTCCTTGCAAGCACTGCAGGGTGAGCGTGGTGTTTTGTCCCCAAAAGACGCGGCGGTCGGGAAATTCCAGTTCGAACTGTAGATCGACATCTTTGACATTGTGCACGGCGCAGAGTGCATCGTGCATATTGTCGAGCACAAAGCCCTGGGTGCACAGACCTCCTGTGCGCTGGCAGATGAGTTGCATGGTGGTGTTGGTTTCTGCCGAGAGCGATTCCTCGTCGCTCAGTCCAAAGAAGAAGATGGGAATCCGTTTGCCTGATTTGTCGGCATAGTCCAATAAGGCTTGCTGCATCTCGAAGTGGTCAGGATCCATAGGCTTATCATTGCCCCATACCATGCCGTCGCTGAACAAAATGAAAGTCTTGTTGCTGCCCTCGATGATGCTGTCGGAAGCGAACTCTTGCAGTTTGTTGAGCACGTTGCGGTAGAGGTATTTGTCGGCACTTTCCAGCCCTACGCTCATGAAGTCCTCTTCCATCATCGATTCCATGAGGGGGATGATGGGCGAGATGTGCATGCTGTCTTCCATAAAGGTCACAAAGATGTTTTCTTTTGGAAAGAAATGCTGTATTTGTTTGAGTGACATCTTCGCTCTGTTGACCTGTGGCTGTGAGAGCGTGAGGTCGATGAGCGCTAGCACCTTCATGTCGAGTTGCTTCATCTGCTCGCGCACGATGTTGCGCACCCCCCTCACCTTTGGGCGTGCTCCTTCAGGCAGTTCGTTGCCCATGCCAGAGGATTCTATCACGCGATAGCTGGTGCGTGAGGTGTCGTCGGGGTATTCGAGTAGGGGCGTGCCAGTGATGCGTGTGTTGATGTGCGCTATCTTGTGGCGTGGCATGAAGGATATGGTGTCGAACAAGAGGAAGTTTCGATCTTCACTCTCTATCTCGCCATTGCACGAGGCGAAAAGGCTCGTCAGTATGGACAGAATTAGGGTGGTCAGTATGTGTTGCGCTTTCATTCTTCAGATGGTGGGTATGTCGTTATGTTGCTTTTCTATCAGTTTTTTCATGTCATTGGCAGCCTTGCGTGCTTGCTTGATGGCTTTTAGGCGTGCTTGAAGCATGGTGATGAACATGAGCAGTATGGTGACACAGGCAGCACTGATGAGATAGTCTTTGGCACGCTCAATGAACGGCTTATATTGGGCTGCTTGTATCGTTTCAGAATCTGTTTTGATTTTAACATAAGCCTGTTCTATCTTCTCCATGCGTTTTTGAAGTTTTGCGTCGTGGAGTGCTGCTTCCTTTGCGTTGTTGTAGTGCTGCTGCACGTTGGCAAAGATGATTTGTTCGTGTGTCTTGTGTTGCTCCAATTGTGTAGCCGTCTGAGAGGTTTGTGCCAGCATGTTGGCTTTGTGAAGCAGTCGATCGTAGACTTGTTGTTGCTGCGAGAGAAACTTCTCTGCGTTGACAAAATTGGCGTGCATCTGCAGTTTTTGCTCACGGGCAGCGATGGAGTCGGTCACCATCTTCATCGACTGCTCGAAGTCCGACACCAACACCATAAGGCTGTCGTCTTGTGAGATGGCTTCTTGCTCCAGTTGCAGAAAACCCTTCCAACGTGTGTTGATGATATTGGCAAAGCGATGTATTGAACTGATTTGTGCCTGTTGGGCATCGCCTATGTAATCCATCAGTTCGGTGGTTTCCTCCATGAATGCAATGATGTGTTCGGCAAGAATCTCTCCATCTTCGCTCAGGATGTATTGCCCCTCGCCTTGTGCCGAAAGGGGCATGGCGGAGAGCAGCAGGGCTACCGTAGCGGTGACCCGGCGAGCGAAAAGTTCAAAGAGATGTCTGCACCGAAGTGTCATTGCCAATCCTTATTTTATGGTTCGTTTGTAGTAATCATAGGCCTGGCTGAAGTTGAGCAAAGCCCGTCGTTGCGTTTCGTTCTCCACTTTTTTGCCTTCTGCCAATCGATTTGCTTCGTAGATGATGCGCTTACACTGCATGCGGAGGTTCATGCGTTCGTTCTTATCCGTTGTCAGCAACCATTGTCCGATCAACTCGTCCAGCTGGCGCACCTTGAACTGCAGGGCATTGGCATCGAGGTGCTTCGTCTTGAGTAGACTTCCGATCACTTCTCCCGTCTGGCTGGGTGCGACGTGGAGATTTCTGTGCAGTTGTATGAGTTGAGAGGCGAGATTGTTGTAGTCATCGTAGGCCGTCTGCAGGTCGGGGCACTGACTGGTTTGTTTGATGAGCGGGAAAGTGGTGATGAGCGAGTCGCGACGAGTGACAAATGTTTCGTAGGCTGCAGGATACAGATCTTCGTTGGCGGGGTAGTCTTCTTGTAGTTTTGTCAAGTGTTTCTGCAGTTGGTTCACTTTCTCTCTCATGAGTTCCACCTCTCCCTCCTTGCCAAAGCAAGAGTTGCGCTCGATAGTCAGACGGTAGGAAAGGTTGAAATCGTGATACTGTGTCATGAGCATCTTTTTCCACTGTCGTGGACGAGTGCCCTTATGCTCCATGGTGAAGAGGTCTCGCAAATGGATGGTGGCCTTCGTCTGCCCTGGAGCCAATGAGAACACCTGCACCAGTTTCTTTGCCTGAAGGGCAGTTTTCGCCGTGCGGAGGTCCATGTCGTCCGATGCCACCCATCGGTGGAAGTAGTGCTTTTGGCGTGGTTTGTATTTCCCGATGGATTTGCGTGTTGCTTTGATCAGACGGTAGCTGTAGGAGGGGTCGGTGCTGACGTCGTAAGCCAAGCGCTCTGCCATGAATAGTCCTCCCTTGCGCAGCAGATTGCCGTTTTTGAAGATGTTGCAGTAGCGCGTCCCTGCTTGCAGTCCGAAGATGTATCCCGTGCTTTCTGCTGTCAGGGTGACTGTGTTGGCTGCCTCGTCGAAACTGAATTTGAGTGTCACTTGGAGCTCATCGCTCTGTGCTCCGGGCGGCATCGTTAGGTGTTCCACTAACGTGTCGCGATCCTGTAGGTATAGAGGTAGCTCTTGCGGCTGTGCTGACAGGGCTAAGGCAGAGAGCCATAGGAGCAAAAGTATTGTCTTTCTCATTCTTCTATATTTCGTCTAAGTGTTTCAATGTCCAGATGGCCACCTGACGGTCCTCGGGATAAGGTGGCTCGTTGGTGGCGTGATAGCGCTCATAGCGGAGATACTGTGCCACTCGAGCCACGCCCCATGCGAGGTCGGTGTAGGTGTCGGGGGCGTTCAGGCAGACGCGTCCTGCCATCTCGCCAAACCACCGTATGTTGGGGTGCCATGGATGAGGTATTGGTTGTTGGTGCTCGTCGTGGGTCAGGAAACGGAAGACGGGCGATGCATCCACGGAGGGATAGGCAGGAGGGAGCTCGATAGCCATCAAGAAATGCTCTGCAAAGAGAGGCTGGTTGCGAAAGCCTGGCTCGTTGAGGTGGTCCACATCTGTCACGGCACAGAAGCAACGGATGCGGTAGTGCACGAGATAGCGGTTGGGTATGCCAGATGCGTTGCGTCCCGTCACTTCGACACGGATGTCGTCGCGAGAGGCAAACCGCTGCTCCAGCAATTCATATTCGTAGCGTAGTCGTCTGTCGCGTCCGGTCATCCTGGGAATGGGTCAGCTATGAGATACACGGTGTCGCCGCTGGCAATGCCGTAGTCCAGCAATGTCTTGTCGGTCTTGCCGATGCGAGGGCGCAGCACGCGCACCTCATTGATGTCTGTGTCGTTCTTCCCAAAGAAATAGTCGAGAGGCGCACCCGATTGGTCGACCGAGGGGAAGTCGAAGATGAGGCGCCCGTCCTTTCCGGTTGCGTGGCGCAAGTTCTGCATCAGCATGTCGAGTGACGACTCAGGATTCATGACTCGGAACTTCACCTTCTTGTTCTTATAGATGATATTGATGAAAAACTCTTCCATAGTTTTTTATTCTTGGAGTTTTATGGTGACACGGATAGGATAGATATTAGCACTGCGCACTTGCATCATCTTTTCGAGAAGCAGTTCGGCTTGCGGGATGCGATCGGTGAACTTGCGTCGCAGATTGGGCGTGTCCTTCAAGCACACCTCTACCCGAATCTCAAAGCCACAGGCGTTGTGCCAGCAATCGAGAGTGCCCACCTCAGTCTGCTTCACGGCGATACTGTCCACCATGTCGTGTGTAATCGAGTAGCGCTGCATCAGTTCTTTGTAGCAGAAGCTCTTGATGTCGGCAGGCGTGACAATGCGGTCGCCCGTGATGAGGGCATAGCGGATGAGGCTGATGTCGTTGTCTTCGGAGCTTGTCTCGTTCGTGCCGCGTATGGCAGGTGCTATTTGATGCGTGGAGGCAAGGTCCAAACCACCTGGGACGGAGAAGTGTGCATCGTTGGTCAGTTCTTCGTTGACGGCTGCGCCAGAAGTGGTCAGATACTTCACGCAGACACTTGCCGTGGACATGTGGTCGAGCATCAGATAGGTGCCGGCAATGCTCCGCTCGAGGTTCTCAGAAGCTATGCGGATGAGGCGCTGCACCTGTTCCTGGATGGTGCGTATTGCCACGGATGTCTGGCGGGGATCCAGCTGCATGAAGGCATAGAAATCGCTGCGCAGACGGTCTTGGACAGCTGAAAGCAGACGCAGCAGAGTCGCCTGATTGAAGCGGTCGCCGGCAACGCGTCGCACGTTGACACGGCAGTCCTCATAGATTTGGTCGTGGCTCGGCCGAATCAAGTGCATCAGCTGTTCTCCTTGTTTGCCAGACCCTTCGCCTGTGATGCGTGCCACGGGGTTGATGCTGTCGAGGTCTACTTGTCGCTCGGTAGCATTTGCCAAAAGAACAACATTAAAGAAAAGTTGCGAACGCTCGAACTGGAAGTTGGCTGCTGTGCCGGTAAACTCAAAAACCAAGCGCAACTGTGTTGCCTCCTGCGGAAGGTATTGTTTTGCCTCGTGTGGGCGTATGCTGTAGATGCGTAGGTCGTGGCGAGCAAAGAGTTCCATGCACGAAGGTGCTGGGTCGAATGCTGCCATGCGGTTGTAGAGTGAGTTTTCGAGCGAGAAGCAAGAGGTGTATGGCAGCTCACTGTATTCCCACGGACGCACTAAAGGCAGTTCTTTCCCATTCAAACTGACGTTGAGGTCGCGGAAGGAGGGGTTTGTGACTGCAAATGTTAGGCCTGTGAGGTCGGTGAGGGGTTGGCTCGATGAGATGTTCACAGCCCAATGTCGGCCATCAAGACGCGCGAGTGATTCGATGCGTACAGGCAGCACGCGACTTTCGAGCAGAGGCATGAAGCGCCAGTTGCTTTTTCCCATGGCAAAGGTGGATGCTGCATGGAGTCTCACCTCGCCGACTCCCGCCTGTGGGAATGTCTGCAAGACAGCAGTAGCAGGTGTGGCATGCCCTATTTCGTAGGGTGTGAGCATGGTGAGATATTCTTGAAGAATCTCGGTGCGAAGGCGTGCTATCTCGTTGTCCGACTCGTTGGCCTGCCAAGCGATGGCAGAGATGAGCAGTTCGAACACGGGGTCCTTCTCGAGTCCTTCCAGATACTCGCTATGGTTCTCTTGCTTCCAGATGTTGAGGGCTTCCTTCAGCAGTTCTTCCGTTCTTTGTCGGGTGTCGTATATTGTCTGGCTCACGTTGTTTTTTGTTTTTCTTTTGTTAAGAATACGACCGCGTGCAGATCAAATGTGCAGCGGGCTATGGCCTCCGAACAGATGGGTTAGCGCCACAACTTGTAGACAAACTTGTGCTCATAGAGCGTGTCGATTTGAGGCAGTTCGCCGCGGATGAGCACATGCATTGAGCGTTCCAAACGCATGTAGGTCATCGTCACGGTAGGATTTCTCAGTCTGCGCTCATACTTCAGGATGGCATCGCGCAAATCAGCGGCAAAGGTACTAATATTTTTTGAACTTCCGGATACTTTCTTATTATATAATCCATAATGCTCACCAAATCCGTCTCGCACAGGCAGCGTATTAAAGATTGTACCGTCGTTTTCGTTGAAATTCTCAAATGCCATATTGTTGAAGACAAAACCGAAGTCGGGATCGGCAGCACAACTGCCTAAAGGTGTGGTGAGCAGCAGTTCAAGCGTGTTGTCAATCGACTGTTTTAGCTGCTCCTCGCGTTGCAGGATTCCGTTGTTGACAGCCAATGGTATGTGTATGGTGCGAATCATGTTGTCCTGGTCTTAGATGAGTGGCATGAACTGATCTTCTTCTTCCACCTGAGGCACGTAGAGGGCATCGTAGAGTGCTTGGTAGAGTTTGTCGTAGAGTGTGCGGCTGAGCGTTGTGCTGAGTTCCGTCTGGAGTTGCTCTTGCAGCAGAGGGCGCAAGGTGTTGTCGACATAGTTGCGCAGTGCTTCGTTGAGCTGTTGCTGGAGCTGGTTGCGCATCTCCTCGAAGCGCTCTCTCATCGTCTGGAGCAGTTCTGGACGTATGTCGTTCAGGAGCTCTTCCTTAATTTGTGCCTTGAGCGCTTCGACGTCGATGCTGTTGTCAGTCAGCACAACGTCATTGAGCACCAATGTGGCTGCGTCGAGATAAGCCTTCACTTGCTGCAGCCCCACTTCCACGTCATACAAGTTCACGTCCTCCACCTCTGGGTCTTCTGCATGGTTGGGTTGGACGATGAAGTAGCGTACGGCTTCTACCAACTCGTTTGCCAGGAGTGCAAGGTCGTCGAGGGTGTGACGCGGATGGAAGGAACGCAGTCGGAACAGATAACGCAGCAGCGTCTGCTTGGCATCGCCCTCTTCCATTCTTTCGTGGTGTACTATTTGCTCTAACGAATGCGCCAAGGTGTCCAACCATGTGCCGAGCCGTTCGTCGCAGCTCAGTTGCAAACAAGGAGAGATGTAAGCCTTGTCTATGTTGCAGTGTCCATCCTTGATGAGAAACCGCACAAGGGGCATGGCATCGCAGCGTCGCATCAGTTCTGCTTGGTGCAGGATTTCGTATTGGTAGGAGTGGCGCTGATAGGGGATGCCTTCCCGCTCATATTCCACGATGTCGCTTCCAATGGTGATGGTCAGATAGGCATATCCATTGTCGAGACGTGGAAAGCGCACGGCAACCGGTTCCTTTGGGCTCACCAGCCGCCCATCGGGCAACACTGCTGTGCATTCGAGCAGAGCCACCTCAAACGTTCCTTGCACAAAGACGCCGTCTGAGCAGAAAACACTATCTGGCAACCGACCGAAACGTGTGCCACCAGAGATGCGCAGCGCTGCCAGTTGTCTGCGGTCGAGGTTCTCGTCCAGATGGTTGAAGGTGGCAGGCGTCAGTTGTAAGCCTGATTGCCATTTTATTCTTTCATTGATATCTGTATTCATAACTCCGTATTGTAGTCTAAAATCAGGTTGTCTCCAGGTTGCGCAGCATCATTATGCTGACGCACCACGATGTCGCACTTCACATCGAAGGGCATGAGCCATTCTTCAATAAATTCGGTGAGCGAGTCGAGCTCGTTGTGTAGTCTGCGGTAGTTCGGCGCATCAAGGTCGGGCACAAGCAGTTCGAATCGTGCCATGGGCATCCAGCAACGTCGCGAGTCGCTCTCACTGTATCTGTGCGATTGGTCCAGCTTCACGGGACAATGGCACAGCGTAGCGAGCAAGGCTTGCACAAACAGCAGGTCTCCCTTTCGGTTGCGCATTTGTGGCAACAAGCCAGCCACTTCGCTGTAGATGGACTGCTGGGCAGTGTAGCCAAAAACTCTATGCAGTATCAAATCCCATTTTTCTTGCAAGAGCCTATCCACCTCGTGCTCCAGCTGGAGCTTGTTGCGAAAAGCAAAAGAGTCAATGGGGATGAAGGCTTTGCTCAGCAGCATCAAGCGCCATTGCCTCTGATTGGCGCTTTCTTCTTCCCTCGACTTCTCGTTGAAGAAGAGTCCTTCGGGTAGCAGACGCAGGAAGCCGTCGCGTGCCAACTGCACCTTGTTCTCTACAAGATTGATGGCCATGGCATCGCTGCTGTAGTTTCGATAGAATGTACCCTTGCTCGTCACCTTCCATTGCCGCATCCTCTCGGGATATCGGTAGTTGAGAAGCATCTCTGCACTGATCTCTTTATTCATACCTTAGATTGTTTTTCTTTTTTTTGTCCACTCTCTTTTATCGCTCCATCCTCTTTTGTCGTTCTCTCTACGATGGGTTCAGACCAAATATGGGTAGGTTCAGTCCTCATTTCTCAATTGATAGAACCCCTGTGCCGTCTGCAGAATGTCGCCCGATGGAATGCCCAATTGCTGCAGCGTGAGCATGGGATAAGGAAAGTCTGCATCGACAACATGATATTCGTGTTGGTAGAAATCAGAAGTGAGGCGCCCTCTCAATGCTGGCATCATGTCCATTCTTTCTACCACCATGCGCCCAGCACACATCATCTGATGTCTGGTGTCGTCCTTGCGGTCGATGAGGTAATCCACGAAACAGTCGTCGCGCAACCACAGCGTGTTGCATTGCTCGATGGCTTCGCTTATGGTGGACTCTGATGTGAGCGTGCAGTGTCGTATGGGTGTCCAAACATCATGTTCCACGCAATCGTCATCAAAAGCCTGAAAAAGCACCTTGTGCCCGAGTAGCGTGTCGGCATCGAAACTGTACATGTGTCCTTGCAACGAGGGAGAACCATTCAGTAGGTCCATGACCTGCCTTGCCATGACCGCCCCAACAACGGCAGCCGGGATGAGTCCCGTGGGGACATGTCCCATTTCTTCCATGCGACGTATCGTTTGGGAGCAAGAAAGGCGTCGTTGCAGTTCAGTCAGTTTCTTTCCCCCGAGGTTGCATGCATAGCAGTTGGCCACCTGTGCACCAAACACCCGCACGCTTCCTTCTGCCTGCGTGATGCCTCCATCCACCCAGACACGTCCTGTTCGCATGCAGTGACGGTTGATCATGAAGCGCGTCCAGCGGCTGTCGACGCAAGCCACCACAAGGTCCATTTCTGCAATCAGTCCCAACCCCACGTCGTGGATGATGTCTGCACAGATTGTCTCCACTTCAAGCCTGGCGTTCATCTGTCGAAGGCGGTCGCGCGCTGCATCCACCTTGTAGCGTCCGACGTCGTCGGGGGTGAACAGAACCGTGCGCGAAAGGTTGTCCATCTCAACCCGATCGAAATCCACGAGCACCAGATGCTCTACACCTAAAAGCACTAAATCCTTGAGCAATTCATTGCCCAAGGAACCGCACCCGACCACCATGATTCGGGCATTCTTCAGTGTTGCACAATCATTCATCAAATGTCATGCTGAAAGCACTCTCCTCTCCGCCTTCTGAAGTGTCGAATCCGCCCTCTTTGGCGTGTTTCTCCAAGTAGCGTTTATAGGCTTCTTCTATTTCCTTAATCTTTGTTTCTTCTGATTCTTTCACTGCGTCTTGGTAGAGCTTTGCCGCTTCTTCCACTTTGTCGTTGGCTTCTTTTATTTCATCGTCGGCCTGCCCAACGAGAAACTTTGCAATCTCAACTTTCGCCTTGTCGATGCGCGCTGTCATGCGTAGGTTGCAGGCATCCACCAATGCGTCCACGCTATCCGTCAGTATCTTTTTTCGGTCGTCATCCACGGCGGGCACCGTCAGGATGAGCAACTTCAGCAAGTTGTCCGCTTGCTCGTTCTTCACCACGCTCGGGATAGGCGTTTCTGGCATCTTCATGCGTTCTTGTTCCTGTGGCGTCGTTTCATTTTTTAGCTCATCAGCCTGTTTTTGTGCTTCGTTGAGGTCGATGGTTTCGATGCGTTGTTTAAATTCGGGGTGTTCCTTCCAAATAGCCTTTCTCAGTTTGTTCATGTCGCTGTCGGAAAAAGGAGCGATGATGAGGCTGTCTTCATCTAAGATGGACACGTTGCACACCTTCTCAATATCTAAATCCTCATCACCTCCTCCTGGCACCTTGACGGTGAGAAGCGCACCGGGTTCAGATTTGACACAGAGATTCATCAGCCGAAATTTCAACAGCATCAGGGTGTGCCCCAATTGCTGTTCCATCTTCTGTATAGCATCTATGACATTGCTTTTCATAATTCCGTATTCTGTCCGTTTTTTATGTGTTTCTCTATCTGTTAGCATTTATTCTGACAGACGTTACGCTACCTGCTCACCGCATCTTGCAGTCTGCTCACTGCATCTTGTCGTCTGCTCACCGCATCTTGCAGCTTGTTCGCCGCGTCATGCAGTCTGTTCACCGCATCTTGCAGTCTGTTCACTGCATCTTGCAGTTTGTTCGCCGCGTCATGCTGCCGTAAGTCCTCTGTTGCAGTTTTTGTTAGAAGCCAGGTTTCCTGTCGTTTGTGTTCGGACCAAGTAAGCAGTTCGTTCCATTGACACTCTTGAATTCCGCCTTCTGTCCATTTACGTCCTTCGAGAATGTCGTTTTCTGGTCGACAGTCAATTCACTGCCTCCGCTGATGTTATTGTTATCTCCAGAGAGTTTGATGCCCTTTTCGTCGAGTGATACTTGCGATTTGTTTTCTTTCACATTCATCGTCATCGTCTTGTCGGCATTCAGCGTGAGCGTCTCTGTGTCTGCAGTGATGGTCTTTGCCGTCTGCTTGTTCTCTTTGGTGCCTCCGAGCAGCA
Organism: Candidatus Physcousia equi; assembly: GCA_018065005.1. Classification (GTDB taxonomy): domain Bacteria; phylum Bacteroidota; class Bacteroidia; order Bacteroidales; family Bacteroidaceae; genus Physcousia; species Physcousia equi. Next base: position 61,957 of record JAGHUD010000017.1, on the reverse strand, counting down.
CGTTCTCTGAGATCATGGCAATCTTGCCCCCCGTCATGAGTTCTTCTGGCTGATCAGCTTCTCCCTCCTTTTTGTTTTGTTTCTTTTTCGTCGACATGATTTGTACGTCCTTGGCATTCAGCACCACCTTTCCTGTTGCCTCTCCCTTTTCGCTGTGAGAAGCAATCTCTGTGCTTGGCATGCAGATGACCAGCTTGCTGCCCTCTGTCTGCTTCGTCATGGTGGGTGGCTCTGGTTTGTCGTCCTTCTCGGTCAAGCTATACTCGTTGGAACTGATTTCCATCTCCTTCGTCTGCATTCGTATATTACCCACGGGCTGCATGGTGGTTTTATCTTTCGCCACCGTTTTCTCGACAGCCATGAGGTCGATGTTCTTTGCCGTGAGTGAGATGAGTCCTTCTTCGGTCAGCTTGTCTTTGTTTTTCGACGTGAAAACAATGGAGCGTGCATTGCATTCCACGCCCGCCTCTTTCGTGTCTCTGAACTTGTTCTCTCCGTCGTGTGTGGTCAAAGAGATGTGCTCGGCATTCAGCAAGAGCGAGGCGTCCGTCGACTCCTGGTTGTATTTGCTTTCATCTGGAAGTGATGTGAGGACTCGATCGATGTCTTTCATCTCTCGATTGGCGTTGGCAACCTCCGCCAGCGTGTTCACGTAGTCCGTCACCCCAGCATGTAGGGAGGGCAAGAGTTGCTCAATCTTGTTTCTGAGGTCCAGAATCTCCATGCTGTTCGTGCGCACATCTTCCAAAGCCTTGCCTTGGAGCTTCTGTGCATTCTCATAAAGTGCCTTGAGCTGACTGATGCAATCGTCCACAACCTTTTTCTGCTGTTCTATCGTTCGGTCCTGGTTGATGTTGTCGATGACATGCTCTTGCGCATTTTTCAGTTCCTCGAGAGAGCCCTTGAGAGACTTGTTGGGAACCGATGAGTCAATGTTCAGTGTGCCACAAGAGTGGATGGCAACGCCAGGGTGAGCAGACGTACTGTGGTTGGGGAGCACCCAGTCGTTGTCGATGGTAGAAATCTTAACACCCTTTGCCAGCGTCACTACTTCCGACTTGCCCGGGAACACCACGTTTTCGTTGCCAGCAGGTCCTGGGTCGACCGCCAGATGCTTAATGCTTCCAGCTCGGCATGTGATGCTGCCCAAGTCGGCATGTGCGTCATCGGCAATCGTGCTGGCAACACCCTCGATGCTGATGTCATTGCTGCGAATGATCACCCTCGAATGCTCTCCATTCATCCAGAGATTGCCATCCTTGTCTACGTCGCCGATGATGATTTCGGGTGCCGAGAGCACGATGCGCTCCTCGTCGCGGCGATAGTAGCCCTTCGCCACCGCATTGAGGATTTCGGTTTTCATGCGTTGAACGTCAGCTCTGCACTGCCGCATCTCGCCCAGCGTCTTGTTGATGCTCTTTTCATAGTTCTCGAGCGTTTCTTTCCACTCGTCAAAAACGTATTCCATAGTATTGTGCTATGTGGGGTTGTCGGATAAAAAAAACAGTTTCTTCGTTTTCTTTCTTCGTTTTCTTTCTTTGTTTTCTTTTCAGTGTTTTTTTTCACTCCTCTCCGATGACTTCTTCATTTCCGTCCTCGTTCTCGTCTTCGTCGGGCGCGACCACATCAGCTAATTGCGGAGCAGCTTCAAGGATGGCTTTGATAGCAGCCATGCCGTTCTCCTTGCGCTCCCACACCCCATCGTCGCTGAGCACGAGTGTGCTTCGGGGGTTGTCCGACATCATGATGCGTCCCGTCTGCTCGGGTGTCCATCGTGTTGCCTCGTTGTTGTGGTTCCAGAATTTGCTGTTCTTCTTGAATCCACCCACAGCCTTGCCCAGGTCGAAAATGTCCGTGGCACCAGGCCTTTTGCCTTCCGACAAGTAGAGGCTCCCGACATAACTTGCCCAAATGTTGTTCTTGATGGCAGAGTCTTCCCCGTAGATTTGGTCAGAGTCGACAAAGTCCACCGCATCAATCAACCTAAAGTAGGCACGGCGTGTGACCTCGTTGACGGTGTTTGTGATGTCCTTCTCTGTGACCGCGCCATAGAAACTGAAGTCGTCGTCGTCAGGCAAGATGTGAATCTTCTTGAAGTGGTCCTCCAGGAGATCCCCCAGCGTTTTGCGGTATTTTGCACGCACGGACTCTGGGATGAATCCAGTTCCGGCGCTTAGGGCGAAGAAGTCTTCGTTTTTCGATATGTAGAATTTGCGAATGAGAGCCTTGGGACTCTGGCTGAGCGGCAGCGCACGCACCAACGCATACAGTTCTTCGAGTGTGGTCTCATAGGTCTTGTGCCAATTTTTCAGTTGAGTATGGCTAGGACTAACCACGTTCTTGCCCTCTTTGCTGGAAATGAACTTTTTTGCATTGGCATATTCCTTGTCGCCAAACTTGAAGCTTACCGAATATTTGTTCTCTTTGTAGATCTTCTTGAGCACCTTCTTCACGCACGCAGTCAAATTCTCACTGCCATCGTGGCAGCTGGGAGTGACGTCGTAAGCAAGAGCATCCGCGATGAGCATTTTCAGATTGATGGCTTTCTCACAGATCTTTTTGTATTGAGCGTATGCCGTGCGGAACTCGCTACGTATGCGTTTGCTGATGAGTTTGAGGGCAACAGTAAGCTCCATGACGGGGTCGTTCTCCATGGCGCTGAGGAAACCCGTCGACGTGTCGGACGTCTTGCCCTTGCCCGCTTCCATCTGCAGGTAGCGATGCGACTTGAGCAGCAGGGTACCTTCTTTCGGGTCGAGATAAATCTCCCAGAAGCAGCGTATGAGTTTCATGTCCACAAAGGTGTTCACCTTCTCAATGATCGTGCTAGCAGCACCGCCCAACACACCGGCTCCAAACACCGCAGCTTTGCTGAGTGCGCCCACTTTCTTTTCGAACGCAAATTTTTGAATCTCATTCTTGATGGCAACGCCCGACTCAATCTTCACATTGTTGAGTGCCTTGATGGTCACATTCTTGCCTTCGATGGTGACATCTCCATGCGGTGCACTGATGTTGATGCCCGTCATGGCACTGATGGTCACCTGGCCCATCATCGAGTCGATGATGACGCTGCGCTTGGCTGTGTTGGTCGTGATGGAAGTCAATCCGAAGCAGTCGCTCAGCGTGATGCCGCCCGACAGTTTCGACAACATCTCCTTCGCGACGTTCACACAACCAATCGTGGAGTCGAAAGCTGTGCTGACCCAGCTTCCAGGGAACATTCCTGCCACATAGCTCAGCGAGGGGAAGAAGGAAAGAACCAAATCCTGGGGTTTTCCGTTTTCCAAAATAATCTGCTGGCCGCAGTTGTTCTGCCACTTCGTGCTGGCCATTCTGCCATACGAGTACTTATAGAGATGGGGCGTAGGGGTGTCGCCCCGATAGAGCGCACCGATGACCACAGGGTGCTGCATGTCGCCATTTCGGAAGTCCACCAACACCTCGTCGCCCTTCTCCGGACGTGCAAAAAAGCCTCCCTTCTTCGAAGCCATAGGCATGGCCATGCGCACCCATGGCGATGCCTTTTCCTCTTTACCTTGCCATGGAAACTTGATGCGCACGCGTCCCATATATTGAGGGTCGGCATTGTCCACCACAAAGGCAGGCTGTGCCGATGCCTTCGGAGGGTCAGCCAGTTTATAGGCAGGCGGCACGATGAGGTGGTCGGAGTAGGGGATGGCAAGCAGCTGCAGCGATTCGGTCACGCCTTCGTGTGTCTGGCAGAAGCTGCCCCTGACTTGGATGATGACATAGGTGTTGTTGTCCAAACAGATGCGCTCGCCCAATCGCAAGTCGGCGAGCTCTGGTGTCACCATCAGTTCCAATTCGATGGCAGACTGCGCTGCCTCATTCTGTTTGCCCCGTACGAACTGGAAGAGGAGTGAAGAAAGATTCTTGTAGGTGGTGTTGCTGATGTAGGACGTGTTGTCGGGGGGCAGGCTGGCAAACTGATACATCTTGTTGCTCTGCTTCTGCTCAGATTCGTCATAGTAGTCGCTGTTCTTGCCTGCTGCTTCTGACTCGACCACCGCCTTCTTGAAGTCGTCGTTGCAGTACTTTGCCGCCAAGCTCTCCTTGGTGGCAATCAACCCCAGGTCGGTCACGACTTTCGAGATAGACTGACTCCAGGCGCGCAGATTGGTCATCGACATGGGCAAGTTGTTGATGATGGCCTTAACCTTGGCGCCCCACGCAAATTCACCCCACAGAAACGTGTCTGGTCCATCTGTGTTCAGCTCTTCAAAGTATTCGTCGCCCGCCATGTTCCAGTCATACTCGTCGCCTTTGGAATAGGTGTTGGTGTCGTGTGCCATGTAGTCATAGTATGTCCCATCTGCAAACTTTTCAGTTCCCAATAGAATGGGGTAGCTGATGGAGAGAACGAGATCTGGGTCGATGGTATAGTAGGACATCTCGCTGGACGTGCCATTGTCGTTCACCTGTGTTGTCTTGTGCACATTATCGGGCAGACCGAGTGTGAGCTTGCCATCTTCAAAGAAGAGAAATTCGCCACAGCGGTTGCAGGTGCGTGCCAGGAAGTCATAGAACGACTCGTTGTACTGCACCAAATAAGGGTGTCGGAACTCCTTCCAACTTCCCGCGGTGTCGGGGCAGTACTTAGTGATGACCAATTGGTCGGCACTGTAGGCGAGCATGGACGACCCCAATCCTGTCGTCTTCGACATCTTGTCGGTGAGGATGTGCGCTCCCAATTTTTGTCCGGTGTAGGTGTGGCAGTACTTCTCAAGCGTGAGCAAATAGTCCATGCTGAAGAGGGTGAGATGCACATAGCACACCTGGCTGCCTCCTGCTCTTGTGATGCGCGGCACGAGGTTGAACACCTGAAAGTTCTTTCCGATGGAGGCTGTTGGTTTTGTGTCAGTGGTGGTCACGCCTTTTGTTGCATCTGTGGCGACGTCTTTCGTTGCGTCCGGCAATGCTTCTGTCGTCATCTCCGTCAGACAGAACGTCACCGTTCGCCCGTCGAAGAAGTTGCGCAGCTCCGTCACACTGGGCAGTTTGCGTGTTGTCCCGTCCTGCGATGCCGTGCCTTGACTGAGCAGCACGATGTCAGCCTCGATGCGACACGGCGCATAGAGTTCTTTGTTGTATTGCAACGAAGCGATGTGTGCCAACAGATTGACGTTGTCTATCTGGATGATGCTGTCCGTGCGTTTGTTGGCTATGACGACGGGGGTCGTTGTTGCATCGGAACTTTTCGCATCGAAGAAGAGCTGTATGGTGTTGATCATAGTCCTTTAGGCGAAGATACGGATGGTTTTGTTCGTCTGTTCCTGATTTGTGAGGAAACTGACCTGGGTGAGTTGTATCAGAATGGACAGGTGTTCACTGTCGAGTGCCGACTGCACGCTTTGTTCCCCCTCCGCGTAGATTTCCTCTACTCCGATGATGTAGCCCTTAGCCACGATTCCATTTTCATAGCTGCCAATCGCTGTGCATCCTGTTGTTGGGTTTTCCACGAGTGTCATGTTGTAGAGGATGGAATAGTAGAAGTCCTCTTCGCTCTTGAGTCGTTCGAAGAAAATATGCAGGTTCTTGTCGATGGTGAGACTGTTGGTGTCGGGACGGATGAACAGCTCAATTTTCAGCAGCGCGTTGTGTGTGGGACCGTATTGTATGCCAGCGTCCGTGCGGCTGCGTTCCATGTGCTGGTCGAGGTGCTCGATGCGGAACACCATTTTTTCTGAGAACACAAACTGTGCGTCCTCAATATTTCCAAGTATCAGATGAGCCGTTGTTGCCATAATGAAGCCAAATTCTCCTTTGAGTTAAAGGTGAGAGAAAACGATGGAGTTTGTTTTTACCGTTTCAGCGTCGAAGCGCAGTGTCATTTGTCGCCTCTTGTTGTTGTCGTAGTTTTCTGCCATATAAAAGCACCGTGCATTCTGAAATTCGGCAATCACACGCAGCGACGTGAAGGGTTTGCTCTTTCCGTGCAGGTCTTTGTAGTCTGTGTCGCACACGTCAAGAGAGCCCGACAGCTTGCTGTTGCTGATATACCAATCGGTGAGTAGCGAGAGGCTCGCCAGAGGAAATTGCAGCGTCACCTCTATGCCTTGGCATCGTGCCGACGAGTAGGGTGTCATGGCGTTGTAGGAACGCCCATAGTTGCTGTGGAACGCCGTTACGGGGTAGTTGACCGTAGGGCCGTTGAGTTCGTGTATTTTGAGAACCACGTAGTATGCCATGAGACATGTTTTGAATTGTGAGCAACCGTCAGCCTTCGGTGGTTGTGTTGCCCGGATTGGTGATTTCGATGGATCCGCCCCAGTTGCACATGCACTTGCTGTTTTCCATCAGAGCGGGTTGCATCTTGATTTTTACGTTTCCCCCATTCATCCAGGGCGCGGCGATGACGGGTGTGCAGGGCATGGGCGTGAGCACCCCCATGGCAGCGGCAGTGGCAGATGCCACACTCGGATTGGCCATCGACTGACACATGCCAAAGGGTAGGATGTTGACGAATGGCTTGTTGTCCATAATCGTGCCAATAAATTTGCCTTGCACGCAGGGTCTCGTGGGGTCAAGTATCATTAACGAAGAAGGTGCCATGCCGAAGCTGCACTTCAGCATGGCTCCCATTACTGCAAATTTCGGCATAAGCTAATGCGGCTTAGCTCCATGGGTTTTCATACACGACACCGCCGTTCTGCAGCTTCTGGCAAACCACTTCGATGATTTCGCAGTGGCCCACACCTTCTTCCCAGTCTTCCTTGTAGTGTGTGCAGTAGCATCCGGTGCCTTCCAAGGTCTTCATGGCCTTTCCGTCCACTGTGTTGTAGAAGTTGATTTTCATATCGCGGGGGTCGTTGCTTGCCAGCATCCACTGGACGAGCTGGTTGTTGCCATCATTGAGGGCCTTCACCTTGATGGTGATGACGCCACCGCGAGGGATACCTGTCATCTGACCTTCGATGTCTGTTTCTTGGCTGAATTTGTAGTCAACCATGATGACTTCGCGCTCAGCAAAGTCCTTTATTTCCAATTTAACAGGAGTTACATTAACTGCCATAGTATCTATGAGTTTTGATGTTCAAAAAAAATAAAAATATTTTTGTTGCTTCTCACGTGCGCATTATGCCCACTTGTTTTCGAATTCTACGTTGCCGAACTTGATGTGCTGGCAAGATACGGTGATCTCCTCGTAGTGTCCCATCTTGTCTTCCCAACGTTCGTGGAACTCTACGCAGTATCCACCAGTGAACTGAATCTGCTTCATCTCCTTGCCCGTTTTTGTCTCGTTGAAGACGATGCTGCCCTCTTTGGCGAGAGTAGGCTCAATCATCCATGCCAACAGGTCAGGCGTTCCGTCGTTCAAAGCCTTCACTTTGATTCTGATTTTTCCTCCGCGAGGAATGCCAGTCATCTGGCCATCACGGTCGGTAGCCTGATCAAACTCATACGTTACGTGGAGCACTTCGCGCTCCGTGTAGCCTTGGACTACTAATTTTACAGGTGTTGTTGCCATAATTCAATAGTTTTGTGTTTCCAGGTTTTTTTGTATATCCCCATGGAACGAGGTTAATTATGTTGTTTTTTTCTCTCTTTACTTTATTCGGCGCTCTTGTCCTTTTTGTCGGCTGCTACCTTGATAACAAAGTTCTTGGCAGAATAGAAGGGCGTGAGACTGATGTCCACGGTGATGCGCTTCGTTTCGGGGTCTTGTGAGGGAGTGCCGATTTCGTAGTTCTGGAAGAGGTTGCCGTAGCCCTTGTATTGGTTGAGGAAGTCTTGAATCTTGCTCTTCAGATTCTTGGGCGAGTTGAAGGGGTCCCAGTTCTCCAGTGCCACCTCGTGCACGAAGTTCATCAGCACCTTCTTGACCCAGTCAAAAACGCGCACGATGGGATACTCCTTCATGGCGGTGAGGTCGCCGTTGTAGAGTGTGTTGTTGTTGAAGGCCATCACGCGTCCTTCGCTGTAGACCATAGGCACCACTTGGTTGTCCATGAGGGCTGCAATCTCGCTCTTGAGCAAGTCGGTCTTCACGCCCTTCACGCCATCCAGTGTGCCATACTTCTTGCCGCCAGCACCCTGTGCCATGTTGGCAGTCTCGTCGTAGAGTTTGCCGGCAAGTGCTCCTGAGGGGTAAACGTAGAAGGCTTTATCGTCCTCTTCGTCGCTCGACATTTTTTCTGCGTCGCGACCCACAATCCAGTTGGCAGTCATCACCACGTTCATCAGTTCCTGATCGCTGTCCTTGTAGCCCTCCGTATTGGCTTGCATGTCGTCGAAGCTGTATTCGTCGGCATGGTCGGTGATGAGAAGCACCTTATATTTGAAAGCGAGTTTTGCCCACTGCAGCAGCGACACCTTGTCTTGGAATACGTTGCCGGGGACGACCATGAGGCTGTAGGCATCTTTCAGCGATAGGCGGTCGAAGCCGTTGCGCAGGATGTTCTCTACCTCGCCATAGAAGCCAGAGTCGGCATCTGCGATGTCGTCCTTGTAGACGTTGATGAGGCGCAGGTTCTTCACCTTGTCTGAGTTGGCTGTCTTGAAGAAGTTGTCCAGGTTGCGGTAGCTGCGCTCCAGGTTCTGGGTGGCATAGAGTGCATCTGTGATGCCCTGCTTCAGCACTTCGGTGTATTTCTCCTCCTTTTCCTTGCAAGAGTCGGCAAATTCTGTAGCAGAGCTGTTGCCCTCGTCGAGCAGGGCAATCCATGCCTGCAGATCGTTCTTCAGTTGCTCTCGCTTGTCGGCAAAACGCTGGTCGTTGAGGAATACGGCCTTGGCTGCCTTGCGGGCAGGGTTGAGGTTGTCTGTGTCGGGCAGGAAACTGCGCACTGCGTTGTATCCGCCAAAGGATTTCAAGAGGTTGGCTGTGTCCTTGGCTGCTGGTTTCTGCTGCAACTCTTCTGCTCCAGCCTGCGCCTCGGTTGCTTTTTTCATATCTGTGTCTGCCATAGTCGTTGTTTGCTATTTCTTGGTTTTTGGGTAACTTTTTTCCTTAGCTTTTTCGTCGAGCTGTTTTTTAGTCAGCATCTTGCAATTCTGCCAGCATGGCTTGGAGCATCTCCTTCAGTTCCTGGCGTGAAGCGTCTTCCTTCAGGATGTCGCGCAATTTGCGGTTCTGCTCGATGCTTTTTCTTATCTTGGTGTTGACGTCGATCTGTGCTTTCACACCAGAGAGGAATTGGCTGTTCTGCACCAATCGTCCCTTGCCACCGTCTGTTTCGAAGTCGCGAATTTCGTTGAATCGCAGAGTCTCGTTTACAGAGCCGCCTTCTGCATCGACGAAGTCCACTTCGACCTGTGGCCTAAAATGAGCAAACGCCTCGTTAATGTTCTGGATGTTCTCCACCAGTTCTGGGTTGCCAGGTTCTGCGTCCGATGTGTACTGGTCCATCATCAGCGTTTTGTTCTGATCGATGAGCGAAACTTTTGCACTGGACTCCTGGTCTGGAGCCATCGAGATGAAATTTTCTTTCATTGCCATAATTCTTCGTATATAGATTCAATTTTTCTTTTTCGCATCTAAGCTTTCTGTATGGGATGTGCCACGCGGAAAGTTTTTTTTGTGTTTATCAGTTGCAAAACTATCTTATTTTTCTCAAAGAAACAAATTTTTCTTTCTTTTTTTGGGGGACTTAATCTCTTTTTCTTTCCTTTTTCTTTTTTCTTACTACAGGGGTGTTTATTTTTTGCACAAATCGCTTTCGATTGTGCTAAATCTCGTTGCAAATCAATACAAAAAACGCACGAAAAGCATGGTCGCTTTTCGTGCGAAATCGATGAGGGCAGGGCTGTTGCCTGTTCACTCGGTCGGGGCGGGCACTCCGGTCTTCGGTTCGATGCAGAGATACCAGAAGAGGAGCACGGCAAGCACGACCACGATGGCGAGTGCCATGACGCCATACATGACGCTTTGGTTTATTTTCTTTCGGTTGTTGCGCATATTCTTTTGTTTTTTTTGTGACCATGATGATTCGCTTGAACACGGGTGCTCGTTTCGGGTGGCTCTCGTGCAGGCAAAAGGTCGGCATGGGGGCTGCACTCGATGTTTTCTTTTTGCTAAACAAAAAAGCAGTTCTCGGAAGAAGATTAAAACTTGAGGCAAGATCTGTAGGCAGCGGGGTCGGATAGGATTTCCACAGCCCGTTCGAAACATTTGTCGCGTTCGAGCATTTGTCGGCATCCGCCCCATTCGTAATAGTAGCGGCGCACGATGTCATCGCAGATGTAAGGCTCGATGTCGTCGCGGAAGCGCATCAAGTCCTCCCGTAGGTCGCCCTTGAACTTCTCCTCCAGCGCATCCAGTTCTGGCTTTGCTGCTTCGAGATAGCCCTCACGCTTCGCCATGTCGCGCAGCATTCGGAGCATCTCGCCCGATCGCCGGTTGTAGCTGAAACCTTGACCCACGATGAAGTCCACAAAAGCGTTGTAGTCCTCGTCTGTGAGGCGGAACGTGCCAGCAGGCGCAATGGTGGGGTGGCGCAGCGCATACAGGGTGCTGAAGTCGAAGAGTGCATCGCTCGTGGCGAGGTCGATGACTATGGTGGGCAGCGTGTCTGCCGTGATGACAATGTCGGGAAGGATGCCTCCTCCATCGCGCACCTCGCGACCGTGCAGCGTCTTAAAGGCAGTGGTCAGACTGTCGGGCAGCGACTTTGCCGATCCGTCGGGGTTGAGGTGGCGGTAGTCGCGCGCTTGGATGCAGCGCCCACTGGGGATGTAGTAGCGAGCGGTGGTGATTTTCAGGTTTCCCCCATAGGGCAGATCGCGAATGCTCTGCACCAGTCCCTTTCCGAAGGTGCGCGCCCCCATGACAACGGCGCGGTCGAGGTCTTGCAGCGAACCGCTCAGAATCTCGGCTGCCGATGCCGACCCGCCGTCGACGATGGCGACGATCGGCATCATGGTGTCGACGGGTTCCTGGCGGGTGTAGTAGGATCGTGTGGCGCTTTCCGTCTTTCCCCTCGTGTAGACAATCTTCGTGCCTTTGGGCAGGAAGAGACCGGCGATGTCGACCGACTCGTCGAGCACGCCGCCCGGATTTCCGCGTAGGTCGAGCACAAGCGACTTTGCGCCTTGCTCCTTCATCTCGATGAGCGCAGCGCGCACGCGTTGGGCATCGCCTTCGTTGAAGCCCGTGAGATAGAGGTAGCCAATGCCCTCACGCACGCACCCGTAGTAAGGAAGATGTGGGATGGAGATGGTTTGGCGAGTGATGGTGTGGGTGGACTCCTGCGACTTGTCCTCGAGCAGGGGACGGCGCACCTTGAGCTTGAAGGTGGTGCCCGCTTCGCCGCGCAGCATGTCGCTCACGGTGGAGACGGGCATGCCCTTGATGTCTTTGTCGTCGATGCTCAGGATGACGTCGCCTGGACGCAGTCCTGCCTTGTCGCTCGGTGTGTCTCTGTAGGGCTCACTGATGACGCATCGGTCTTCCTTCTTGTGGAATCTAATGATGCTGCCGATGCCGGCATACTTGCCTTGTGCCATCGCCATCAGTTCGTCGTCTTCCTGTGGGTAGTAGGCGGTGTAGGGGTCGATGCGCTGCAGCATACTGTTGATGCCCCATTGCATGATGGTGTCGGCATTGAGGGAGTCCACATAGAGGAGGTCCACCTGGCGATAGATGTCGATGAAGGTGTCGAGGTTGCGCGAGATGTTGCTGTTGTGGTTCTCCTGCTTTTGCGCGAAAGACAAGGTGGCGGTGAGCCATAGGATGAGTAGGAATCTGTATCTCATAGTGGTGTTTAGACTGTTTTGCTTTGAGCGTGTGAGCGGGGGGCTACTTCAAATGAGTGGCCTATGGGGAGGCTGAAAAGTTTTTTTTGGGGGGGGCAGTCGAACGGCATTCTTCGTCAACAGCAGTTGGTGAGGGGATTGTTGCAAACTTCTGAGATGAGCATCCAGCCGGTCTTCTTGCCCACTCTCACCTTCACCCATTTACCACTGATTTCGATGGGGTTGAACTCCGTCCATTCGGTGGTTTTCAGCACAACCTTTGAGCGCTTGCTCTTCTCGGCATAGAGCGTCAGACCTCCGTCTCCCATGCCTTTGGCAAACAGCAGTGAGTTGTGAATCCAGTAGCCCGTGGAGGAACCGGTCAGTTTCACTTGCTCCTCGTCCAAGGTGGGCTCCACAATGTTGCCCACCACGCGGCACCATCCCTTCTCGATGCGGTCCACTTGCAGGATATAGCCTTCTTCGATACAAGGCAGTTGGCACACCACCTTGCCGCCGGGAGCGTTGCGCACGTTCGTGTCGCTCTTGTCCACGAGGTATAGACCGAGCTCGTCTGCCCATAAAGCAGCAGGCATCATGAGGGTCAGGAAAAGAAAAAGCGTCTTCTTCATACTTCTATTCATTTATTGTTCAACTTGGATTTCTCAGACTTTTTTACCCCTCTTTTGGAGCCAAATGGGGGCGAATGAAAGAAAAATCATCTTTTTTCTCTATTTTTTTTGCAAAGTTATTGCATATTTCCGAAAAATCAACTAATTTTGCAGCGCAATTACGAAAAAGAGGTCAAAAAGTTCGCTTTCGAGCCTCAGCGGTTGCAAAAACGCTTCCTTAGCTCAGTTGGTTAGAGCACATGACTGTTAATCATGGGGTCCTAGGTTCAAGCCCTAGAGGGAGCGCAAAAGCGAGGTTTGCGCTTGCACGAATGATGCGGCACAGCAGCAACCTCCTCGAAACAAAGAAACGCTTCCTTAGCTCAGTTGGTTAGAGCACATGACTGTTAATCATGGGGTCCTAGGTTCAAGCCCTAGAGGGAGCGCAAACAAAAAAAGCCTGCTCAATCCGAGCAGGCTTTTTTTGTTTACGAAGCATTCCTTTATAGTTTCCGTAGCAGAAACTAAAAGTTTCCGTAGCAGAAACCAAAAGTTTCCGCAGCAGAAACTAAAAGTTTCCGTAGCAGAAACCGAAAGGTAGATGCTGATTCCTATATATTATTGTCTGGTAAAATGATGTTTTTCTTATTAGAAGCTATTTTTTTACCGGATACGGATAACGGCAATGTCATACTGTGACACAGAAAAGCGCTAACGAACGCAAAAATGTTAGGGAGGTAAAATTGTATATTGTTGCCAAAAGTAAGGTTGCCTGTCGTTTATCGCATGGTTACAGTCAATCGAGAGATGAGACAACAAAAAAAAAACGCCCTCCTTAGAACAAAAGGAGGGCGTTGGAGGTTGATGGCGTTTACTTCACCGTCATCTTCTTCGTGCGCACGCTGCCATCACTGTAGATGTCGCGGCGGATGACCACTGAAGAAGGACGTGGCTGGGCGAGGCGGATGCCGTCGGTGGTGTAGAACTCTGAGCGGAGGAGCGAAGCCTCACCTATGTTGTGTTCGATGTCGGTAGCTCCCAGATAGTAGCGCACCAGACGTTGTGCCTTCACGCCAGCAAAGCTCTCGGGAGCTACAGGACGATGGAAGGTGAGTGGCTCAGAAGCATCCAGTGTGGCCGTCTGCATGAAGATGCCTTCGCCCATCCAGATGGACTTGGCAGCTGCGTCGTTGACGTGCCATGCATCGTTGCTACCCTCCCATGACTTCACGGAGTAGTAGCCACCGTTGCCGTCGACCTGATCGCCGTTGGGTGACTGCACGCCGTCGTAGTAGAGCCACATCGTGTTGGGGTGTTCCATCATCAGCAGTTCGGCGGTGCCGTGTGCAGTGGCGTCGGTGGACTGGTAGGTCTCATAGTTGCTCACGAGATAGGGCAGACCGATGCAGTTCCACGACATGTCGTTGTCGTCGGTGAAGTCGTCAGCGCCACCCGTGTTGAGCACATTGTCGTAGTTGATGAGATCCACCGTCTTGCTGTTGCCCGTCTCGGTGTAGACGAAGTCGTTGATGCGGCTACCCTTGGCGGTGAAGCGGTAGAGGGCAGAAGCCTCGGCACCATCGTGTGGCTGATAGAAGACGCCGTAGTTGGCAGCCATCTCCTCGTCTGCAGCCACAACTTCCCAACAGGGTGACTGAGTGGGGTGGAAGAGGTAGTTGGCATCAGCGCGTTTCGTGCCGGCATACTTGCGCAGCTCCTTGGCGTTCTCCTCTGAGAGCAAGAGCTCGTTGCGTGTGGTGGCGCCTACGGTGGCAACGCCCGTCTTGTAGTTCATGGCGTAGGGGAGGCTGACGATGGCACCTGCTGCAGGGAGATGGCGCTCCACGGCAACGTAGGCTGCCGTCACAGGACGACCATTGCCGTAGAAGTTGGCACCACGCTTGAGAAGCAGGAAGCCTGGGTTCTCAGGTGTCGGATTGAGGTCGGTGCCATCGATGGGGTCGATGACGAGACTCTTCTGTTCCATCACGTAGACCACCGAACCATCATGCGGGAAGTACTGCTGCTTGATGTCCGGGCTGAGCGTCGTGTTCTCGCTGAGCGTGCCGTTGACACCGCAGATGAAGTTTTTGTCGACACGCCAGGTCTCAAACGCACCACGGTCGAGCTTATCTGCCGCGCTGACGGAGTAGAGCCGGCGAGGATTACCAAGGAGGTCGCGGTCTTCATCGTAGTTGATGTAGGCTTGGAACTTCGCGGGCAGTTCCATCGATGCTACTTCCACGCACTGCTCATCGTCGATATACTTACTCGTCTCCGTGAGCTGATAGTTGAGGTTCGGGTCGTCAATCTGGTAGTAGTAACCAGAGATGGCGCGTGCCTCAACTCCGTCGAAGTTTGTTCCGATGGTATTGGTGATGGAGTTCCAGATGTTGGTGTTCGCGCCGTTGCCACCATCTATGGGCTCAGTGCCATCGGCACCGATGGTCTTGCCTTCCACGGTTACGTTGACAGCATAGCCCGCCGTGTTGGTCGTCTTGCCGAGTTGGAGCACGGCAGCGTTCTGCGCTGTCTTGTTGTCGCGAAAGAGTGCCTCGTAGAGGAGTGCGTTGTTGATGAAAGCCACAGGAGTACCTGCAGTGGCACTGCTCAGGTCGTTGTCTGCCACGATGATGTTGCGCAGCACGATTGCCGTTTTCTCCTCGTTCGACTTGTTGTCAACGTTCAGTACCGGCTCGTTGGCTGGCTCGCTGCTGCTCACCACAAAGCCGTCGATGAGAGCAGGATCCTTGAAGGCTGAATGCTGGCTCACCTTGATGCCGTCCACCACGGTCTTGCTGGAGGCATTGGAGGCTACACCCTCTCGGTGTTTTTTCATCTCATGGATGTAGGTGTCCATGTCGGGCGTCAGACCACCGTCGGTGGAGTACTTATACTTGCCACCTTCGTCCTTGTCGTCGTAGCAACCCGTATAGTCGGACTTGATGCTGCCATAGATGACAACACCGTCGCGCAGGGTCAGTGTCTCGTTGGTCTTGAGGTCCTGGTTGGTGGAAGAGGCACCCTTGACGAAGACATACGAGGTCTTTTCGGGCTCGTTCTGGTGGGTGATGGCAACCAAGTCGATGGCGTCTTGCAGACTTCCATAGCCGAGCGGCGTGTTCCAGTCGTGTCCGTTGGCATTCTCTGAGGCAGTCTTGTTGGGGTCGACGTAGAGGATGCTCTCCAACTCATACTGGTATTCGATGGCACCCAGATCGATGGTCGTTGCCTTCACGCGTGACTGACCGATGGCATCCAGACCTAAGGTGGGATTCATGGCGAGGTCGTAGATTGCGTTGCTTGCGTTGTAGCTGTAGTTGGTGACGTCGGACAGGTAGTGGTTGTTCTCGCCACGGTTGAGCAGACGAAGTGAGGGTTTCAACTCAAAGCTGCGGTCCAGGAGTCTGATGGCTTCGGGATTGGTGAAGTTAGGACCATTTGCGAGGTCTGTGTTGTTGTCAGACAGACCGACGTTGTAGTTGTTGTCGTAGATGGTATGGTCTGCGGCATCAGCACCTCCGTAGTTTGTGGCTTCAGTGTTGCCACCGGTGAAGGCATTGCGCAGGAAGCTTGTCTGCGCGCCACTCAGTGTGGGCATGCTGCCACCAATGTGGAGCTGGTCGCCATATTTGTCTACCACGTAATTATTGCGCCAAAGCACGGAGTTCTTCATCGTCGACCCACTGGCGAGGTCGGCGAGGTTACCGTTGAGGGCAAAGGTGTTGTTCACCGTCGTAGCAGCTGTCTTCGTCACGATAGGTTTGCCCGTGTTGGAGTGGAACACCGTATTATATATAATAGAGGTGCCACCGTTCTCGCCGAGATAGACAGCGCTGCCTGTGTTGTCGCCTGCCTTACCGCTGCCCACGATGTTGCACTTCGAGAGGATGAACTTGGCGGGGTTCTCGCGTGTGGTGGTCACGAGCTTTTGCTCGTCTGAATCGTAGCTTGTCGTGATGGTGGCAGTCGTTGCTGTGGTGGGGCATTTCAGTTGGGCGTCTGTCTCTGTATCGGCGACGGTGAAGTCGGCATAGTGGATGGCTGCACCCTGTGTGCCTGTCTGCTCAATCTTGTCGTTGATGAGCGTCAGACCGTCGAACTCGATGGGCAGCGACTTCGCCTGTTTTCCATCTTGAGAATGAGGCCATGCACCCCAATCATTGTCGGCGCTATAGCGCAGAGCGAGGTCTGTCGATGTGTTGTCGTAGCCATAGCGCTGTGTCGCATCGGAGATGTAGAAGAGGTGATCTGTGTTGGCATTTTCCGAACGCTGCTGCTGGATGAGGGTGGGGTAGAGCTTCGGGTCGTAGACTTCCTTCAGGTTCTTGCTGTAGCCGCCCTTGATGGTGAGCGAAACGACACCTTTGTAGAGTTCGGGGTTTTCTCCATTGTAAGCAAGCAGTGTGGACTTGTTCAGTTCCTTTGTGTTGATATAGAAGGCAAGGAACTTCTTGTCGTCTTCGGTGAAGGTGTAGGTGGGGGTATAGGTGCCTTCCATCACGCGAATCTCCTTGCGCTTTCCGTTGCGGCTTGCCAAGAGTGTCTCGATGGCGCGCTGCATGTCGCTTGTGGGCTGTTCCCAACGCGAACCATCGGCAGGACCGTATTCTGGCTTCTCGTTGTTGGACACCCAGAGCACGTCAACTTCGTCGCCAGTGGGGTTGAGGCGCACGTGTTGGTATTCGTAGACACCGATGTCGATGAAGGTCTGGTCGTGGGTTGGGTTGGGGTCGTAGCTCACGCGAGGCAGGTTCTTCTGACGTTGCACTTCCGTTCCATTGTCGAGATGTGCTGTCTCGCTCTCCGTGGTGGAGCGCATGTAGAGGTCGTTGCCGATGGGCATGTAGAGCTGATAGTCCTTAGAGGCTGCATAGTAGTGCAGTGTTGTGTAGACACCTACGTTCTTGTAGTCGCCCGTTTGTTCCACGGTGAATCCATTCTTTGATCGGTCGGGCTGCTCGGTGTAGGTCTGGAAGCTACAGGTGTAGTCCTTGCCATCATTGGTGATGATCTGACTGATCATGCCCGATCCGTTGTCGGTGAGGTTGTTGATGCGGGCAGGGCTCCAGTCTGCACTCTCCATATAGCCATCCACGCCAGCCTTGTGGGAGGGATTGACGAAGTTAGGACCTTCGAGTACGGCGTTTTCTGAAGCAATGGTGAGGTTGCTGTTCTGATAGTGACCCTCACCACCAAGGTACTCTTGAATCTGATAGCCACCGGACCCTTTGGGGGAGTTGTGTGTCATGAGGCGTGCGTCCTTCTCGTTATGGGTGACGAATCCGCAACCCTCTTCGTAGGCAGAGAACACAGCGGGATCCTGCCACAGCGAGCTCTCTGTGCCCACTTCGTTCACGTCGCTTAGTTGGTTTGGCCAGTTGGTGGAGTTTGCCACTTGGCTCAGCGTCGCAAGGATATTGCTCTGGCTGCTCAGGTCGCGTGTGCGATTTTTCTTGCCAGGGTTAACGATGAATTTAGAGGTGAACACGAAGTTCTTGTTGCCAGCATACTTCGCCAGCATATCGGGTGTCACTTCGTTGCCCCAGCCCACGCTGTTGACCAACTGGCTGTATTCTTGTGTCGTGATGGTAGCCTTTTGCCCGGCGGGGATGAAGGTGGGATTGAGCGAGTAGATGGCAGGGAAGAGGTTTGCCTTGTTCATCACGAAGTTGCAGTTGGAGATGTGGAAGTCGCCAGCAGGACCCATCATGATGGCGCCACCAGCACCGCGCAGTGAGCGGATAGCTGTGTTAACGTCGGGAACGGGGACACGGAACGTGGGGTGCATCTGTGGCTCGAGATCAAGTCCGGAGTTGGATGCTTCGTTGTTGGCAAAGATGGTGTTGATACAACTGAGCTTGCTGGTGCAGTGAATGGCACCGCCCGTGCCGGGATAGGCAGCAACGCCGTCGGTGTGCTCCACGCCATTTTCGTCGGTGTAGTGCAGATTTTTCTCATTCTGATACATAGCGAGGTTCTGCTCGAAGGAGGTGCTGTAGGTGTAGAGCGTACCGTTGGAGGTGATGGCACCACCATAGCCTGCGCGGTTGTTGTTGAAGCGACTGTTGACAATCGTCAGCGGTATGTCGCGATAGCCCACGCCGTAGGCTGTGCGGTGTTTCTGGTCGTAGCGGACATTATCTCCTGCCGGATTATGGTTGGTGAGAGGTTTGTTGTAGTCGTTGCAATAGCGATTGCCGTCCACATTGATGCCACCACCGAGGTAGTAGGTATAGCGTCCGTAGTCGTCGAGGGCATTCTCTACATAGGTCATGGCGTGGCCGCCCTGCACGATGACACCATTAAGGGTCACGGTCTGTCCCATCTCGTGTGCCTCATAGCCGGTGCAAGTCGCATCATCATGTGCGGACAGCTTCTTCTGCATCTTGGGCAGGTAGCCCACAGCGTTCTGGTCGGGCACGAGGGTGATGACGTGGTAGACGCCGTGGTTCAGCGCATGGGTAGCAGATGCGTCGCCCGAGAGAATCGTTTGGTTGCGGAACTCCCACGGCTCGATGATATCGTTGGCATTGATGTCAGTCAGTGCTCGGCGGTCGCAGATGTCCTTCGTCTTCCAGAGCTGGAAGGTGATGCCGCCTACCTCGATGTTTTCTCCTGCGTGTTCCACCGTCTTCACGTTGGCTTGGATGGAAGAGCCGTCTTCCATGTAGCGTGCCTTCGTGCCGTCAGGCTCAAAGTAGCGTCCGTAGTAGGTGCCGCCACCACCCTGAGCGTCAAAGCCGCCGATGATGGTCACACCCTCTGGGATAGCGAAAGTGGCGCCGATTGCGTTCTCCGTATTGCCGTTGAGGTCTTGCTTGGGATAGTAGGTGCCGCGTGCAATGAGGATTTCGAAGGGCAGGTTGTTGGCGTGAGCCTGGTTGATGAGGTCTGGGTCGCTGCGCCACATCTTGATGTAGTCGAGTGCTTCCTGAAGCGTCTGCATGGGGAAGGCAAATGAAGAACCTTCCTGTGCGTAGTATTCTTCATTGGAACCTACCTGTGCCGTGCTCTTCAGCGCAATCATCTTATTGGCTTGGTCGAGGTCGATGTTGTCGGGATGAGCCACGAAGAGGCGCAGCATGAGCTGCTTGACGGGGATTTCCTTGTCGATGGCACGTGCACCAATCTCAATGAAGTCACGCTTTATCTTTGAAGTGGATGCAAGGCGATTCTTTCCGAGGATGTCTTCGTCGGCAATAGCAATCTGCTGCTTCAACATGTTGTAGTAGCTGACAGGCATACCGGCATTAGAGAGGAAGGAGTAGTTTGTCAAACCGAAATAGCCAAACTCGCCATATTTGGTTTCGAGGTCCGAAGCCTCTGCCTCTACAGCAGTCTTGTCGAGGTTGGGGGATGTGGAGTTGATGTCGTAGTCTTTGTCGACGAAGCGCGTGCCTCGATCGTTGGTAGGTGCCATGTTCACGTTGTGTGTACCCGAGACGCGGAGGTCCTGGATGGCTGTGTAGGCAAAGGGATAGAACTCCTCAGAGTCGTGCTGGTCGCCATCAATCTGTTCGGGTGCAAACTCGCCATAGACGTTAGCCTGGTCGTTGGCAACATTCTGCCAGATGACGCATGAGTTGATTCGAGCGTTGGGCTCGGCATTGTTGGTGAACCACACGCCACCGCCCTGCTTGGCGGTATTGTTGGCAATGGTAGAGGTGATCACGTGCGCCATGTGTTGGTCGATGACTTCGCCTTCAGTGTGCAGACTGTTAATCTTGATGCCGTTGGAGAGCGTCTTTCCCTCTTCGAAGAAGTAGATACCACCACCTTGATTCGTTGCCTCGTTCTGCACGATGAGCGAGCCGCTCACAAGTGCTTCGTGGGTGAGTGCCAGCGCACCGCCATTTCTTGCCATGTTGTTGGTGAGGATGCAGTTGCGCACATAAGCATAGTCGGTCACAATAGCAGCTCCACCGTATTGGTTGATGTTGAGTTGTGTGTTCTGACCCGTCGTGATGGCATCAGCCTGACCACCGCTCACGAAGATGCCATCAAGCACAGCACGGTTGGAGGCATAGCGGGGCTCGCTCTCCGTGCCGAAGTTCTTGGGCTTACCGTCGTTGTTCGTGATGATGTTGCCGTCCACTTTTTCGCTCATGTGGAGGAAGGCATCTTCATACAGTCCGCTGACATCCACCATAGCGGAGCTCATGACGCCCGTTGCTACTTTAGCGGCATCGTCCTTGCTGTAGGGGATGCCGTCGGTGTCGTAGATGCGGTCGGTGAAGGTAACCACATGGTAGGTGTTGGCAGAGGCGTGTTCCTGTTTGTTCAGGTAGTAAGAATCGAAGTAGGTAGGATGGGCTGTGATGTCGCGATGCTGAAAACCATTCTTTTCGTTAGTCCATGTCGCTCCATCTGCATTCTTGTCTGTGTAGCCACCCCACACCTCCACACCTCGCGGAATGATGATAGACCATACGCGGGCATTGTCGTCGGTGTAGTCGGTCGTGCGGGTCGCATAGTAGGTGAAGTGGGTGGGCTCTGCTGCGTGCTGCAGGTCGTAGCTATTCGCAACTTTCACCACAACTTGCTTTGTTGGATGGGTGTACTTATAGCGTCCGGCAGCATCGATGACGCGCTGCAGCTTGCTGGCGCAGGCAGCATTGGCAGGGCTGTCGGCATTGGTCGAACCATATCCCTCGGGGGTTACGTAATAGGTGGCTACGTCGCCCGTCACCTGGGGCGCAATACTCATAGAACCGTTGAACTCATACGCACCGATGTCGATGCGGCAGTCTTGGATGCGCTCTGCATAGTCCATGTCGCTGTACTCGGAGAGGTCGTAGGTCACACCATAGAGCGTCGGATTGTCCTCGCCCATGTTGATGCATTTTGCAGCCGTGGGCTTAAGGCGTAGATTCCAGGTGTCGAAGGTTCCACTTGTTGCGTTGGGGTCTACATAGTCGGCAGGAACATTCACGAGGAGTTCGCTGATTTGGTCATCAGCAAGCACTTGACAATGCTCGTCATAGTGAATGATGTTTTCCTTTTTACCTGGCGTAACGATATTTTCAACGTTGGTTAGATCGCTTGTGATGCAGTTGTGCAGATACATCTTTCCGCTTTCTGTACGCATACCCACATTGTGGTGTCCAAAACTTCTACCGGATTGCTCTTTCCATCCCTCGTTGTTGAGGATGATGCTGTTGTAGATATTGAAGAGGGAAATGTCGCCAGCAACTTTCTCCAGGTTGGTGTAAAGGGCGATGCCACCGATGGCGCTGACGTTGCCTTCTGCCTTATTGTTCACAACGGTGTTGTTGAAGAAGGTTGCATTCTCGAAATAGAGACCCGCACCGTCGGCATAATTTCCGTGAATACGGTTGTTGGCTACCACGCAGTTGTACATTGTGCCGTTGTACATGTAGGCACCGCCACCATATGCTGCGGCACTATTCGCTTCTATACCGCCTGACATACCAAGCAACTTGTTGTTGATGATGTAGCAGCTTGCCATGGTGCCACCATCCATGTAGACACCGCCCGCGCGGACGTTACCATCGGAGCTTCCGTCATTTCTGACACTAGTGTTGTGCGTCACGACGCAGTCCACCAGTTTCACGTTGTTGTAGAGGCAGGCACCACCGCCACCATCGCGTCCGGCAGAGGTGTTGCTGCTGCGTCCAGCCACATCTGTGCAGCCAAATCGCAGCGTGAAGCCATTCCATTCTGCACCCTTGTAGTTGTTGGTGGGGTTTGTAGTTTTTTCCCATGATTTGGGGTTGTTTTCCCAAGGTTGACCCAATACGCGTCGCGACACGCCTGATTCGATGGTCTTTGTCGTGGGTTCTAGGATGGTTTCGTAGTCGTCAGCGCTGTATGTGCCGTTGTTCTTTACATACTGCGATACGAGGGCCTGGCGTTCGTTCATACCGGGATTGCCCACCTTGGGGAAGGCGCCGTAGACGTTCACGCCGTCCTTGATAATGAAGCATGACTCGTCGCCAGCTTCGGGGTCCTTGGCGTAGATGCCTGCAGCCACCCAAACTTGCTTCTTTACGGCTGTTTCCTGGTATGCCTTGTTGGCCAAGTTGACGGCATACTGCAGACCCTTGATGCCCTTAGGATAGTCCGTCTTTTGTTGGGGCGTCTCGCCTGTCTTCGTGAGGGTCACAGCCACGAATTTCCATCCAGCGTTGGTCGTGTTGTTGTCGAGCAGCGTGAGGTTAGCTGTTGCCGATTCGACCATCCAATAGCGGTTCTTCTTTTGGTTGTTGCGATAGATTTGTCCACTGCTGTTGATTGTCCACTTGTTGCTTGAGGCACTCATTCCGAGGGTGACGGTTGTGTTGTCCTTGAAGTTGATGTAGCGCCTTGCGGTCACGCTGTAGAGGTCTGCTGCACTGTTCTTGCCGACGGCAACAAAGTTGTCGCCTTCTTCAAAGTTGTCTACTTGCTGGACGTTGTCGTCCACCACCTTGAGGTACTTGCCCGTCGACTGGTTCTTCAATTTCATCAGTGCGGGGGAAACGATGCTAGAGTAGGTGGGGGTGTTGGCTGGCGCACCTTCTGTTTCGGTCCATTCTTCCACAAGTTCTGTCCAGGTTATCTGTTCCGTGCCAACCGCATGGCTGCCCAAGAAGGTGCCGGTGGGCTCGTGGTAGTAGGCATTGCCGTTGATGGCATGCGTCCACGACGTGCCGTCGCCCCCTTCGTCGAGGCTAGCATACTGGCGCACATAATAGAGGTCGCCGTAGACAGGCTGACCATCGGCATAGGCATTCTCTACGCCAGGTTCTGTGTTCTTGTGGTTCTCCACCGCACCGATGTCGGGCAGACCACCGAAGTCGCGCGTCGTGCCATCGATGTCGATGCCCCAACTTTCATGATCGCCCTCAGCCTTTGCCGCGTTGACGATGGGGTTGCTGTTGTGCGGCTCAAAAGAGATGGGACGACCGTAATAGGTGACATCGCCTTCTGTGCTGACACCTGAGTTGCTGGTCGGGTTGATGAAGCGGGGGTAGCCTTGTTCGTGTCCACCCTTAAAGGTATATTGCAAGTCGTACTGCCACTTACTGCCCGTGTCGTCGCCGCCAAACTGGTCTTTGAACTGTGCCGACTTGGCGTCGAACATACAGTGGCTGCCCGTGGCGCGTGTGGTGGCACCGCTGAAGGCAGGCACCGCGTAGTCGATGCCGCCGCCAGCGTCCGCATTGGTGTTGTTCATCGGTCGGTTCATGTTGCCATAGAAGATGGAGTTGGTCCAGGTGTTCTCTGTATTGTTCGAACCCAGGTAGGCAACATGACCGATGTTGCGCAGTGCGTCGCAGTGGTCGAAGGTCAGCTTGGCTCCATTCGTGCTATATACGATACCACTTGAAGGTATGGTGCTTGACGTGTTGTTGTGGAAGATGCAGTTGTCGAAGTCTACAGTAGAGTTGTCGGCATAGATGGCGGCACCGCGGCTGGCTTGGCAGTTGCTCACCATGATGTTCTTCATCTTCACTTCCGTAGACCCAACGATGGTCAGTGCTGCACCGCTCTGCTTGTCCACACCATCCTTGTCCACTGAGCCAAGTTTCGTTGAGGTGGCGTTGGCATAGCTGATGCGGAAACCGTCCATTGTGATGTTCTCTTTCTTGTTGATCACCACCAGATGTGCCACTGCATAGTCAAAGTTCTCGAGCAGCGAACCGTTGATGGTGGTGGGCGTGCTCACCACGCTGCGTCGTGAGAGGTCGGTGCCTGTGAGCGTAGCGTCATACGAACCGATGAGCGTCACATTGGAGGGCAGGTGGAGCGATAGGTTGCGGACACGGCCCGACGACTTCGAGTCGGTGTTGTCCACCGTTCCTTCCTTCACATGGATGGTGATGGCGCGGTTGCCAAGCGTCTTGGCACCTGCACGGTCTTCGTCGATATATTCCAACACATTACCAAGGAAGCGAGCCGGATTGTCCCAACTGTTGCCTTTCGTTGCCATTCCTGCTTCGTGGCGTGTGTAGATATAAGAAGGGTCTACATAGAAGTGTGCTTGCCCCTCTGTGGCGAGGTCTGCCTGGATGCGTATGCTCTCGCTGACAAAGGCACCGATGTTGCAGCGGGGATTGAAGATGCCGAATGTCATGTCGGTGCTAATCTCGGGTGCTGGTGTGCGCCCCTCTACGTCGAGGTCGATGGTCTGTATGCCCGAGTGGTAGAGTGCCGATTCTGTCCATATCTGCCACTTGTAGTCAGTCTCGCTTGTCTCAAGTCCTTCACTGTCCTTCTTGAAGTAGTCCTGGGCATAGCCGGCAACACCCGTTTGGCTGTTGTTGTCGACGAGCGGATTTTCAAAGAGGGGGAAACCATGGGCACCCTTTTCTCCTTCGGTCTTGTTGCGGTCGTCGAGCGACACCACACCCATTTTGAACGAGGAACTCCAATCCGTGTTGTCGCTTTTGGACAAAGCATTGTGTTGGAAGTTGACCTTCTTGCTCAGTCCGTCAGCATAGCCATCACTGCTGCGTGTTGAGGCATACTGGATATCTGCATTTGCCTCGCACTGGTTGCCCCAAAGCACGTTGTTGCCCACATTGGCAAAGTCGCGGCAGTAGAGACCGCCAGCGCGTCCCGTGGGCATACCATTAAGCGTGATGCCCGAACCATTGCATCGGTTGTTGACGATGGAGAGTGAGGCAATGCCACCACCGCCTAAGGTGTAGACACCTCCACCTTCTGTCATCGCCGTGTTGTTGTTCACGAGCGTAGAGTTTGCCACCACGGTGAAGCGGCTGTTGTCCTCTTCGCTCATTTTTTGTGCCAGACCGCCACCCATTCGTCCCACGCAGTTGGTGATGGCAGACTGAGCGATGACGACGGGCATGTGCTTCTCGTTGCGGAAGACCTTGCCGTTTGATCCCTCCTGACAGATGCCGCCACCATAGCCGTGCTCCACGCCCAGACCGAGTGCCTGACAGTTGTGGACGTAGGTGCGGCGCACAACGCCACCGCCATCTTGATAGATACCTCCTCCGTCGCGTGAAGCATCGCAATAGCGCACCTCGCAGTTGTAGACAAAGGAGTTGAGCACCATGTAGATGCCGCCGCCATACGCCTCATGGGGGTGGTCGATGCTGACCTCATTGTTGAAGGCATGTCCGCCCTCCACCACACATCCTTCCAATTTGGCAGGTTTGGGCAGAGGGTTAGCACGTCCGTCGGTGAAGCCATTCATGGCAAACCAAACGACATGGTAGGAGTTGCCGTAGAACTGCGTGTCGAAGCGCTGCTTCGTCGGGTTCCATGTGAAGCTTGCCTTCTTGCCCTCCACGAGATTTCCCGAGAGGATGGTCTTGTGGGTGTAGACGCCGCCCTTGTGTGCCTCACCGTCAAGGTCGCCTGGCTTGTCCTTCGATCCAAAGGTGTTGTCGTCCTTCTTCTCGCGCTGGTCAGCGCGCTCCTCGTTTCCTTTGAAACCACCGCGCACGGTGATGCCTGCGGGAATCTTGAATGCGCGATAGAGTTCGCTGTTGCCACCCGCCGTTTCGGTGGGTGTATAGGTTCCTTCCATCACCCACACTTCGCCCGATATGTTGTTATTGGCGAGGTCGTTGATGGCGTCCTGGATGTCGGCTTTTGCCGTTTCCCACGACTGTCCGTTGTGTGCGTTATCACCGCCGTCTTTTGCCATCTTGACGTAGCGGATTTCCTGAGCCGAAATCATGAGCGGCATCAGCGCCGCTGCAAGTATCAAAAATAATCTTTTCATAACTTGTGTTCTATAGTTGATAGAAAAAGTATGTATTCAAGCTGTCTTATTGTCTGATGAGGGCACGAAGCCATGAGGTGAAGCCCTCAGTTGGCGGTGTGAATTCGATGTCGCTTGTCTGCTCGCCGATGGTCACGTTGTAGTTCGCAAACTGGGGCAGAAAGAACACCTGGCGCCCATTATACACCTTGTCTGTCGTGAGAGGGGCGCTGACGGTATAGTCTTTTTTGTTCGAAGCGGCATTGCTGGTGGGGGAGAAGAGTGACAAGTCCGAACTCTGCACGTTGTTCACGCTTACGTTGCCGTTCGTCATCTTGGTGGCACTGTTCCATTTGAGGTCCACCTTGGCTGCCGTGTGGTAGAGCGTGACATCCTGATAGCGATCCGTCACGTCGCCCACAAAGGTCGTACTGCTCTTCCAGGGGGTGGAGTATAGGTCGCGCAGGAAAGTCTGCGATGCCTCCTGTCCGTCTCCTTGTATGGCATAAACGAGTGCCTTGACGTCGCCCTCACTGCTCTCGGTGTTGATGCTGCTGAAGCTGCTTGTTGTTAGGTCCACGGTCGATGCCACGACATAGAGGTGCTTCGTCTTGTCTTCATCACCGGGAGCGATGGTGAAGGTAAGCGGGGTTGCGTAGGTGCTGATGCTCTTGTCAGTAGCTGTGATCCATTTTTCTTGGTTGTTGCCACTGACCGTGATCTTGCCTACTTGTTTCACCTGTTTGCCCACGCACCAAACGTAATGAATATGTTCGGGCAGTCCGAGTTCATCTGCTATGCCCGGGTCGCCGGTGCCGCGTGTCACCTCCTTCGCATGAGTTTGCTGCCAGATGTGGTTGAGTTTGAGCGTCAGCGTGTAGTTGGTCGCCTGGCTCATGCCGACCGTTCGTTGGTAGGCCTTGCCAGCTTCCATCTTTCGTCCGTTGTAGGTGCCGTAGTAGTCATGTTGGCCATCCTTGGAGATGAGGTGGAACACCATTGTCTTGCCTCCAAAGTCGTAGGGCGGCAGTTGCATGTAGCATGTGAGCATGCCATGGGCATCAGCCGTCAGCCCGTTGCCCTCTTCGCCACCCAGCAGCAGCATGAAGCGTGGCGCGCTGATGAAAGAGTCGTCTTTGCGGTCAGGCTCTGCCAGTGCAGGCATGTAGTCTTCTGTGGTCTCGCCCGCAGTCATGTCGAGGTGACGTATGGGCTGGCGGAAGTTGTTTTCGCTGTCGTAGACCTCAAGGGCTGTGAATGCCACATCGGCGGGCAGGTCTTTCAGCACCATGCGGAGCGTGAAGGCGAGGTGCTTGAAGTAGAAGTCGGCTTGGTTGTCTGCTTCTGCGGTCACGCAGGCAGCCATGAAGTCGTATTCGCCCAGGTGGGTGGTGGCGTTGTCGCCGTTTTCGGTTTGTCGCTGACCGCTGAAGTCAACGGTGATGTTCTCTTTTGAGGGGAAACTCCAGTTGGGGTGCTTCGATTGGTTCTCCACCTTGCTCAGGGCATAGTATTTGGTTCCTTCGGTGAGGGTGAAGCCAGTGTTCTCGAAAGAGGCAGACAGTGCGTCGTGCTGAGTCTTGAGGGTGTAGGTGGCAGTGGCATTGCCCGACTCAGGGAAGATAGTGAGCACATCGTGTTCATCCCATGCGAACTTCATACCGTTTTCTCCAAAGGTGAGCGAAGAGCGTGAGACAACGTCTTCGTCGACATATTCGATGGGCTTCACCTTGCCTTGGATGCCCGATGTGTGTTGCTCGCCCGAAACGATTTCTTCGTTGCTGCAAGATACAAGAAGCCACAACGCAGCAAAGAGCGTCGTGATTGTTTTTACATTCTTTACCATGTTGTGTCAAATGCGTTATAGTTAGTAAACCTCTCTGCGTGCACGTTATTTTTGCCGCTGCCCCACCCCTCGTCGTCGTCAGGGTCGGTGGGTATGTCCGATCCATGACCTGATATGGTAAGGAATTGCTGCTCGCTTTCCCACTCGACGACGTATTGGCGTGGGATAAGATAGTTTTTCTTTTTTCTGATTAGTTCCATCTTTTCATCTCGTTTATTGCGACCCGCCTTTTACCTGGCAGGACGAGTATTCTTTTTCTTATGCTTTTCTGTAAAGGTCGCGCTTTTCTGATTCTCTGTCTTCTTGTCAGTCTCAGCTGATTTGTGGTGCTCTTCATTCTTTTAGTCGTTGCAAATATACCAAATTTTAGAATATGTTGTCAAGCAATTTGTTTGAAACCTATACAAAACGTGCTATTTTTATACAAAAAAATAATAAAAATACTGAAGAAAACAAAAAATATTTGCGTTTCATGTGCTTTTTGCTATGCGATATTGGTTTTTGCCTATTCGTAAAAAGTAGGCATTCGCCCTGCCACCTTCACGATTTAATAAAGGAAACTGCTCTTTTTTTGTATAGGTAGCACGAGACTTCTTTCCTTTCGTTGCAAGAGACGACAAGCGCAGGCAGCAACTTGTGGTGGCTACGCGACAAGGAGGAAAAACGGTGATATAATGGTCGGTGTTCGTGTGTTGTCCAGTCGACTTTCTGATGCTTTCCGTTCGGCTTTTCAGGAGATAAAACATGAAGCACAAAAAGCCTGCGACAGAAAACGAGGTGAACCCTTTTTCTGTCGCAGGTAGGTGGTGCGCAACTTCCGGGAGGGACCATTGCGGTGCTTAGTGTTTCATGAGCGTTTGATGGTGGTGCCTTTCTTTCCTTCGATGTCCGAGGCGGCGGTGATGACGACGCGGCTTACGCCTCGTTGCAGGGCAGCAAAGGCGTTGTCGAGTTTGGGAATCATACCGCCCGAAACGATGCCTTCCGACTTCAGTTCGGCATAGCTCTGCTCGGTGATGAGGGGAATGACACTGTTGTCGTCGTCTGGGTCGCGCAGCACACCAGGCTTCTCGAAGCAATAGGTGAGTGTAACCTCGCCAATGCGCTCTTCTGTCATTTGTTGCTGGCAAGCCACCAGACCGCATGCCGTCTCCTGCGCCATGGTGTCGGCATTGGTGTTGAGGAGGTGACCCTCGCCGTCATGTGTGAGGGGCGCCACGACAGGCACACCTCCGTTTTGGAGTATGCTGTGCAAGGCTGCGCCATCGACGTGGTCGACGTCGCCCACCCATCCGTAGTCCACTTCTTCAGTGTGCCCATCCTGAAAGGTGACCATCTTGCGCGGTCTGCGGTGGGCGCGGATGATGTTCATGTCGGCACCCGTCAGTCCGATGGCGTTGACGCCAGCTGCCTGCAGGCGAGCCACGATTTGTTTGTTGACGAGACCACCGTAGACCATGGTGACCACGCTGAGCATCTCTTCGTCGGTGACGCGTCTGCCCTCCACCATGTGGCTCTCTATGCCGAGGCGTGTGGCCATCTTGGTGGCACTGCGCCCACCTCCGTGGACGAGCACCTTGTGGCCCTCTATCTTTGCGAACTGCTCAATGAGGCTGGTAAGCTGGGCGTGGTCCTCTACCACGGCACCACCCACCTTGAAAACGTTGACTTCTCTTTTGTTGGGCATGATGACTTTTTGGGGGTGTTTTGAGCGCGTGACACGCGCTCATTATATAAACGGCGGATAGGGGGGATGTTTGCTTCCTCCCCTTCTTGGGGGTGGTGGTTTATTCCAGATAGGTGTAGCCGTAGAGGCCGGCACGATAGTTGGAGATGAATTCCTTGCCTTCCGCCTCGGTGATTTTGCCGTCCTTGATGGCTTTGCTCACCCATATCTCAAGGCGACGTACGAGTTTCTTGGGGTCGTACTGCACGTATTCCAACACATCGGCAACCGTCTCTCCGTCGATGACCTGGTCGATGCTGTAGCTGTCCTGGTCAATGGAGATGTGCACCGCGTTTGTGTCGCCGAAGAGGTTGTGCATGTTGCCAAGGATCTCCTGGTAGGCACCCACGAGGAATACACCAATATAATAATGATCGCCTGCGCGAAGGGGATGCAAGGGAAGGTAGCTGGTCTGCTGTCCGCCGTTGACGTAGGCACCAATCTTTCCGTCGGAGTCGCAGGTGATGTCTTGGAGTGTGGCAGAGCGTGTGGGCTCCTCTTCCAGTCGTGCGATGGGCATGATGGGGAAGAGTTGGTCGATGCCCCATGAGTCGGGCATGGACTGGAAGAGCGAGAAGTTGCAGAAATACTTATCAGCCATCTGCTTGTCCAGTTTGCGGAGCTCGTCAGGCACGTGTTTCTGGTGGTGTGCCAATTCAGCCACCTCATGGCAGATAGCCCAGTAGAGCGATTCGATCTGCGCCCTGGTCTTGAGGTCGATGATGCCATGGCGGAAGAGGTCGAGTGCCTCTTCGCGTATGTCTTCGGCGTCGTGCCAGTCCTCGAGCATCGAGCGCGACGACAGTTTGTCCCATATCTCCGTCAGGTCGTGCACCAGTTTGTGGTCGTCGGCTCCCGGCGTGAAGTCTTCCGGCATCTGTGGTGCAGCCACGCACTCCATGGCGTCGAGGATGAGCACGGAGTGGTGTGCGGCGAGCGATCGTCCTCCTTCGGTGATGATGTTGGGGTGTGGAATGTTGTTGTTGTCGGCAGCATCGACCAGCGTGTAGACACAGTCGTTGACATATTCCTGAATGCTATAGTTGACCGACGACTCCGAGTTGCTGGAGCGCGTGCCGTCGTAGTCCACGCCCAGACCGCCTCCGCAGTCCACAAATTCGATGTTGAAGCCCATCTGGTGGAGTTGCACGTAATACTGTGCTGCTTCGCGCAAGGCAGTGGATATGCGTCTGATCTTGGTGATTTGCGAACCGATGTGGAAGTGGATGAGTTTGAGGCAGTCGCCCATGCCCATCTCCGTGAGTTGTTCGAGTGCGTAGAGCAGTTCCGAACTGTTGAGTCCGAACTTAGAAGCGTCGCCACCGCTCTCGCTCCACTTTCCAGAGCCGTTGGATGCCAGTTTGATGCGGATGCCCAGGTTCGGTCGCACGCCCAGTTTGGCAGCCGTGTCTGCAATGATTTTTAGTTCGGGCAGTTTCTCGATGACGAGAAAGACACGTTTGCCCATCTTCTGAGCGAGTAGTGCCAGTTCGATGAAGTTTTGGTCCTTATGTCCGTTGCAGATGATGAGCGAATCGCTGTCCATGTTGGTGGCAAGCACCGCATGGAGTTCAGGTTTAGAGCCGGCTTCGAGTCCGAGGTTGTAGCGTTTGCCATGTGAGATGATTTCCTCCACGACGGGTCTCATCTGGTTCACCTTGATGGGGAAGATGATGAAGTGCTCAGCCTGGTAGTTATATTCCTTGGCAGCCTTTTTGAAGCAGTCGTTCGTCTTCTCGATGCGGTTGTCGAGGATGTCGGGGAAGCGCAGCAACACAGGTGCAGCCACGTGTCGGCTTTCGAGTCGGTCGACCAGTTCTTTCAGGTCGATCTGCACACTGTTTTTTTTGGGCGCCACATAGACGTGTCCCTTGTCGTTGATGCCAAAATAGTTGACTCCCC
Organism: Candidatus Physcousia equi; assembly: GCA_018065005.1. GTDB lineage: Bacteria > Bacteroidota > Bacteroidia > Bacteroidales > Bacteroidaceae > Physcousia > Physcousia equi. The sequence continues at coordinate 30,491 of JAGHUD010000017.1, read as the reverse complement.
ATCCCTTGATGTTATAGAGTTCTTCGGAGTCTTCGATTCGCCATTTCTTCATGCCAATCCTAATTCTTCTTTCAAAAGTTTCACACTGGTTTGTATCTTATCATAGTTGTCGAGCAGAGAGACGTCGAGCGTGTGCTTAGCCTTCGAGTAGAAGGGTTCGCGCACGTTGAGCGCCTCCTTGATATACTGCAGCAGTTCCTCCTCGTTCTTGCCCTTGATGAGGGGTCGTTCCACCTTCCCCATGCGCAGATGCGTGGCAAGCACTTCCGGTTTTGCTTTGAGGTAGACGGTGTCTGCCAGCGAGTTCATGTAGTCCATGTTGTCGAAGAAGCACGGTGTGCCTCCCCCGCAGGAGAGCACGACATTCTCAAACTCGGCAACCTCGTGCAGCATGTTGCGTTCCAGCTGTCTGAATCCCTCTTCGCCCCGTTCGGCAAAGATGCGAGCCACGGTGGTGTGGTAGCGCATTTCGATGTACCAGTCGAGGTCGTAGAACTGCAGTCCGAGGTTGAGGGCCAGTTGTCTGCCCACGGTAGTCTTTCCGGCTCCCATGAAGCCGATGAGGATGATGCGTTGCATGTTGTGTTCTATTTCTTGGCAAAGCGGCGACGTGTAGTCGTCTGTGGTTTGCTGTCTTGTGCCTCCACGACGGCGAGCAGTTCCTCGTAGGTGATGGTCATCGCCTCAGCCTGTTGTGCCTTCGAGAGGTGGTAGTTCTTCTCTTTGTAGAGCAGGTAGGCACCGAATCTGCCGCGCAGGATTTCCATGTCAGGGTCTTCGGGGAAGACGCGCATGTGCTTCTCTGCTTCCTCCTTGCGTTTCTGTTCGATGAGCAGCACAGCCTGGTCGATTCCCATGGTGAGGGGGTCCTCCGTTTTGGGGATGGAGACATACTTGCCGTCGTGCTGCACGTAGGGTCCGTACTTGCCGGCACCGATGGTCACCATCTTTCCTTCAAACTCGCCCAGTTCGCGTGGCAGCTGGAAGAGTTCGAGTGCCTCGTCCAGTGTGATGGTTTCGAGGCTTTGTGTCTTTTTGAGTTGTGCGAAACGCGGTTTCTCCTTGTCGTCAGACACACCAATCTGAGCCACTGGTCCGAATCGTCCGATTTTCACGCTCACCTGCTTTCCCGTCTTGGGGTCGCTGCCAAGGATGCGTTCTCCGACGCGGTGTTCGCTTTTTGTGTTGACCGATTTCTCGACGAGGGGGTTGAATCGGTTGTAGAAGTCCTTGATGACCTCTTCCCACACCTTTTTTCCTTCGGCAATCTCGTCGAAGTCCTTCTCCACATCCGCTGTGAAGTTATAGTCCATGATTTCGGGGAAGAACTCCTGCAGGAAGTCGTTGACCACGGTGCCAGTGTCGGTGGGCACCAGTCGTCCGCGTTCTGCTCCGATGACCATCTTATGCGTGCTGTGCTTGATTTGCCCCCCCTTGAGTGTCATCACCTCGCTGGGCAACTGTTCGCCGGGCTTGTCGCTCTTCGACACGTATTCGCGCTGTTGGATGGTGGTGATGGTGGAGGCATAGGTGCTGGGTCGTCCGATGCCTAATTCTTCCAGTTTGTGCACGAGGCTTGCCTCGTTGTAGCGGGCAGGTCGCATCGAGTAGCGCTGGGTGGCAGAGATGGAGGCTACGCCGAGCGTCAGTCCTGTGGTCAGTGAGGGCAGGATGGGGTTCTCGCTGTCGTTGTCGTTGTCGCTGTCGTTGTCGTCGCGATAGACCTTTCTGAATCCATCGAACTTCACCACCTCACCGTTGGCCACGAAGTAGTCATCAGAACCGTTGAGGCTAAGCCTGTTGGCATTGATGCTGATGGTGACGGTCGTCTTCTCCAGTTCCGCGTCAGCCATCTGGCTGGCGATGGTGCGCTTCCAGATGAGGTCGTAGAGGCGCTTCTCCTGAGGCGTAGCTTCTATTTCCGACTGCTCCATGTAGGTGGGTCGTATGGCTTCGTGTGCCTCCTGTGCCCCCTTGGCAGAGGTGTGGTAGTTGCGTGTCTTCACATACTCCTCGCCCATCTGCTCAGCGATGACCTTCTTGCTGGCGTTGAGGCAGAGCGACGAGAGGTTGACGCTGTCCGTACGCATGTAGGTGATGCGTCCGCTTTCGTAGAGGCGCTGTGCGATGCTCATCGTCTGTGCCACGGTGAATCCGAGTTTGTGGGCAGCCTCCTGCTGCAGCGTGCTGGTGGTGAAGGGAGGGAAGGGTGAACGCTTGATGGGCTTGGTGGTGATGTTGGAGATGCTGAACTCAGCGTCCTTGCATCGCTCCAGAAAAGCCTGTGCCTCTTCGCGTGTGGCAAAGCGGTGGTTCAGTTCCGCCTTCATCTCATCGCCCGTTTCGGGCAGCTGGAAGAGCGCGGTGAGACGGAAATAGCTGTCGCCCTTGAAGGCATTCACCTCGCGCTCCTTCTCCACGATGAGGCGCACTGCCACGCTCTGCACGCGGCCTGCCGAGAGAGCCGGCTTCACCTTGCGCCAAAGCAGCGGTGAGAGTTTGAAGCCCACGATGCGGTCGAGCACGCGACGTGCCTGCTGTGCATTGACGAGGTTGAGGTCGATGGTGCGTGGGTGCTCGATGGCTTCGAGTATGGCATTTTTTGTGATTTCGTGGAAGACGATGCGTCGGGTCGACTCCGTGTTCAGTCCGAGCACCTCGCTCAGGTGCCACGAGATGGCTTCTCCCTCGCGGTCCTCATCGGATGCGAGCCAAACCACCTTTGCCTCTGCTGCCTTCTTCTTTAGTTCTGCCACCAGTTTTGCTTTGTCGGCAGGTATTTCGTATTGCGGTTCAAACGTCTGTTCGTCTATGCTGAACGACTTCTTCTTCAGGTCGCGGATATGGCCATAGCTGGACATCACGCGATAGTCATCGCCCAAGAATTTCTCTATCGTTTTGGCCTTCGCGGGGCTCTCTACAATCACAAGATTCTCTTTCATCCTTTTGTCCAATTTTCGATTTTCGGCTGCAAAGGTAGATAAAAAAAAGAAAAATGCAATAAAAAACGCGCGAACATTTTATATTATAAGAAAAAAATGTTTATCTTTGCCCTCACGATAAACCGATGAAACGGCAAGGTGGCTGTGGCGCCGAATGGCAACAAGTCTGGACAGACAGACGCACCGAACGATGTGCCAAAGAGCACATCCTTGACCAATCATCCTTAAAACCAACCCAACAAGCTATGATAGACTGGTTCAACGCGCTCGATCCGCTCCTGCGCACCTTTTGGGGCATAGCCCTCTTCTTTTCCCTGTTCTTTCTGGTTCAGAACATCATGACGCTCATAGGCATCGGCAGCAGTGACGCCGACGGCATGGACGGTCTCGATGCAGCCGGTGGCATCGACAGTGGTGACGCCCCCGACGGCGACACGCTCGACGCAGGCGGCGCCATGCAGCTCTTCACCATCCGCAACCTCGTCAACTTCATGCTTGGCATCGGCTGGGGTGGCGTGTGCTTCTGGCAGTACATCCCCAACCGTCTGCTGCTTTGCCTCGTAGCCATCGTCTTTGGTCTTTTCTTCCTCTTCGTCTTCTATTATGTGTGGCGCAAGATGCTGAGTTTCGAGAAGCACGGCAACCTCAGTCTCAAGGACAGCATCGGATCGGTCTGCAGCGTCTATCTGCGCATACCCCCCTCCCGCACGGGGCAAGGCAAGGTGCAGGTGAGCTTCGGAGGCAGCGTGCAGGAGATCGCCGCCATCACCGACCACCACGAACAACTGCCCAGCGGCAGCAAGGTGCGCGTCGAAGCCCTTGTCGACTCCAGCACCCTCCTGGTCGCTCCCTTATAAACCAACCATAAATACACATACACTATGATCGAACCCATTTATCTCATCATCGTAGCAGCAGTCGTGACATTCTTCCTGATTGCCGGTCTGCTCAATCGCTATCGTCGCTGCCCCAGCGACAAGATTCTGGTCATCTATGGCAACAAAGGAGGATCTCACAGTGCCAAGTGCGTGCACGGAGGTGGTGCCTTCGTCTGGCCCATTGTGGAGGACTACTCCTACCTCTCACTGACCCCCATCAGCATCGATGCCAACCTGACCAATGCCCTCTCCCGCCAGAACATCCGCGTGGACGTGCCCTGCCGCTTCACTGTCGGCATCTCCACCGAGCCCGACTCCATGCTGGCTGCAGCGGAGCGACTGCTCGGCCAGACCGCCCAGCAGATTCAGGAACTGGCACGCGACATCCTTTTCGGTCAGCTTCGTCTGGTCATTGCCACCATGTCGATTGAGGAACTGAACAGCGACCGCGACAAGTTTCTCGAAGCCATCTCTGCCAACGTCGAGGTGGAACTCAAGAAGATTGGTCTGCGACTCATCAACGTCAACGTGACCGACATCAAGGACGAGAGCGGATACATCGAAGCCCTCGGACAAGAGGCGGCTGCCAAGGCCATCAACGAAGCCAAGGTGCGCGTGGCAGAGCAGGAGAAACTGGGTGAGATCGGTAAGGCTGACGCCGTGCGAGAGACACGTATCCGCACCGCAGAGGCAAATGCGGCTGCCGTCAAGGGCGAAAACGAAGCCCGCGTAGCCATTGCCAACTCCGACGCATCGCGCCGCGAGGCAGAGGCTGAAGCCCAGCGCAAGGCAACGGCTGCCGAAAAGGTGGCTGAGGCTCAGGCTCTTGAGGAGGCTTATGCTGCCCAGCAGAAGGCTGAGTTGGCACGCGCCGACCGCGAGCGCGCCAGTCAGCAAGCCAACGTCATCGTGGCGCAGGAGATTGAGAAGCGCCGACTGGTCATCGCTGCCGAGGCAGAGGCAGAGCAGAAGCGCGTCAACGCCAAGGGTGAGGCTGATGCCATCTTCGCCAAGATGGAGGCTGAGGGTAAGGGTCTCTACGAGATTCTCACCAAGCAGGCTGCCGGCTACGACAAGATGATTCAGGCTGCCGGAGGCGATGCCACCAAGGCATACACGCTCCTCTTGCTCGAGAAACTGCCCGAACTTGTCAAGACGCAGGTGGATGCCATCAAGGGCATCAACATCGACAAGGTGACCGTCTGGGATAGCGGAAAGGGCGGACAGGACGGACAGACCTCCACGGCTGGCTTCCTCTCTGGACTGATGAAGAGCATCCCTCCCTTGGGCGAACTCTTCGAGCAGGCTGGTCTCGACCTGCCCACCTATCTCGCCCGCCGAAAGGCTGAAGATGCTACACCTGCCGAAGTGCTGGATGACGAGGCGTGATGCAGGCTGCACAACCCCTCGCTTCTATCATGGCGGAAAATGGCTCCCTCGGTCACTTTCCGCCATTTCTTTTGCCGCCGATCGACGGTGAGTGCATGAAGCAAAATCTTGGCAATGACAGATGATTTCATGTTGTCCAGAGACTAAATGTATGTCGTTACCAAAATCTTTACAAACCTCACATCTCTTGCTGCCTCTCTGGTGGGCACCTAAGTGCGTGTCTGAGGGGTATAAAAAAGTTCCGCTCGAGAAACTGAAAAGTTCTGCAGCAGAAATGTTCAGTTTCTCGAGCAGAACTTTTCAGTTTCTGCAGCAGAAACTGCCGGTTTCTGCAGCAGAAACTTTTTGTATTTCGAACGAGAAGATTGGATGATGCGCGCGAAAAGAGAATGGGGGTGTGTGAAGCGATTGGAAATCAGCGGTGTAAAGAAAACGAAGAGGCAGCCCCTCTCCCTGCTGCCCACAAGGGCGCTCTGTGACGTGACAGAGCGGAGCGGAAACTGCCTTGACCTTGTTGCAGATGCTGCGTAGCAACCTCATCTCGGTTGCTCATCAAAATTCCGAAATGTTTACAAAAGGGGGGCAAGAGGTGGGACCGGAGGCGTCAGAAGAGCGACTTGCGCTTGAAGTACCACCAGAAGCCGATGATGAGTATGGCAGAGATGATGAGGGCAAGCGGGAAGCCATACCACGAGGACTCCATGCCGTTGATGAGGTTCATGCCAAAGTAAGAAGAAACGAGCGTGGGCAGCATGAGGATGATGCTCCATGAGGTCATCATCTTCATGACGTTGGACATGTTGTTGTTGATGACGTTGGCATAGGTGTCCATCGTCGAGTCGAGAATGTTGGAGTAGATGAGGCTCGTCTCGCGCGCCTGCGACATCTCGATGTTGACGTCCTCAATGAGGTCGGCATCCAGTTCGTCGACGGGTAGCTTGAACTTCAGTTTCGAGAGCAGCGTCTCGTTGCCACGGATGGAGGTGGTGAAGTAGGTGAGCGAGTCTTGCAGGCGGGAGAAGTTGATGAGGTCGGTGTTTGAGACCTTGTGGTCGAGGTTCTGCTTTGCCTTCTCGATGAGTGCCGAGATCTGCTTGAGTCGCTTCAGATACCACACCGCACTGGAGAGGAAGAGACGGAAGGTGAGGTCGACGGAGTCGGTGAAACCGATGCCGCGCTTCTGCTGGTAGCTGACGAAATCAATCATCATGCTCGTCTCGAAGTTGCAGACCGTGATGCAGACATTGCCCTTGAGGATGATGCCGAGGGGGATGGTGGTGAAGGGTGTGCGCGACTTGGTCTCCTTGGCATAAGGGATACGCTGGATGATGAGAATCCACCCATCGTCCAGGTCGTAGCGTGCGCGCTCGTCGGTGTCGGCAATGTCAGCCAGAAAATAGTCGGGAATGTGGAGCTCGTTCTCCAAAAAATCCTTGTCCTCATCGCTGGGGCAAGTCACTTGAACCCAACAGTTGGGCTCCCAGGCATTGATGGTCTGCAGACCATGATTGGTGTTCCAGAATGTTCGCATCAGGTTCTCCTCCGTGGTGTTTGGCAGGGGCGGTTGCCTCTGGTGGCATGCCGTCCTCCTTGGTTAGTCAATGGTGCTGACCGAGGAGGGGCATCTGATGCTCTTCCTGGTCTACTCGTTCATGTTCTCCGCGTGATAGTCGTCCATCGTTGTTTTCAGGATAGTTTGCTATTTTTCGGGTGCAAAAGTAGGCAAAACTTTTCTTTCTGCAAAATGTTTGTTGCGAAAATGTAGCATGAATGGTGTTTTTTTTGGCAGAATGAAATAAATGGACTACCTTTGTGAGCATCAAAAAAGAACGAGGAATGAACATCCTGCTTTTTATCGACAAACTGAAGCTCGCCTGCCAGAAACGATGGGGCAAACAGCCCCAAAAGAAGCGCTGCTATGCTGCATGGACTGCCAAGGGACATGTGAAGGAACCACTCGTGAGCTTCGTCATACAGAGCCACGACAAGAGTCTGCAAGTTTGCCACATACTGCCCACGCTGAGGCGCGTGCCACAGTCGGAGATTGTGGTCATCGACGACGGTTCGGCACTGGAGCACACACAGCGTCTGGCTGCCGCACTGACGGGTGCCAACGAGTTTCTGGTGCGCGCCAACGACCTCTACGAGAACATCACCTACGACAAGTGTCTTCGCTTTGCCAACGGCAAGTATGTCTGCCTCTTGCAAGACGATGATGAGCTGCCGGGCACGGCGTGGGTGGACGAGGCTGTGCGCCACTTTGAGCAGCACCCCGCTATGGTCATCCTGGGTGGATGCGACGGTCGCCGCGTGCGTTTCTGTGAGATGGAGGGCAGGAAGACTTACACGAGCGAGGAGATGAGCGAGGGCGATTTCAGCTTCGTGATGTCGGTCAACCGGGCTCCGATGTGGATCAACCGCGCGCTCTTCCGCACGCATCTCCACCACATCGACTATCGTTTTGCTCCCTTCCAGAGTGACGACTACGAACTCTGCATGCGCGCCTGGATGCTTGGCTTGCAGGTGGGGTGGTATCGCTTGCACTTCGAGTCGCTCAGTCCCGGTGGTATGCGGCTCTACAATTCAGCCTTCACCCGGGAGATGACCGAGCGCAATGCAGCCATCCTCTATGACCTCTATGCCGACAAGGAGGAGGAGATCATGCGGCGAGTGGGCGAGGCTAAAGAGGAGATGCGCGGTGCATGACCTGTCGGGGGGGCATCGTGTGGCAGGCGTCTGTCTGCACTCTTCTTTTTCGTCTTACAAGAGTAACCGGAGAAAACTTACGGGCGTAGTCAGAAAACTCATAGGCGTAGTCAGAGAACGAAAAAATCCGCAAGACTTTCGTGCGAAAATCTTGCGGATTTTTTTGTCGGTTGTGGGGCGAATGACTTATGCAGTCAAGACCTCAATAAGCTTGTCCACAGCAGCGGCGATGCCGTCGGGGTTCTTGCCGCCTGCGGTGGCGAAGTGGGGCTGACCGCCACCGCCACCCTGGATGAGTTTGGCTGCCTCGCGGATGTTCTTGCCGATGTTCACGCCCTGAGCCACAACGCTGTCGGTGGCAATGGCGGTGAGGAGGGGTTTCTCGTCGAACACCGAACCGATGACAACCAGTGAGTTCTCAACCTCTCCCTTCAGTTGGAAGGCGAGGTCCTTAACCACGTCGGCAGGCATGGGCACTACAGCCTTCAGCACCTTGATGCCGTTGATTTCTTTGGCTTCGGCAATCATGCACTTCTTGATGCCGGCAGCCTTTTCGCGAACGAGTGCGTCAAGCTGGCTCTTCAGGGCTGAGTTCTCGTTGAGTGTCTTCTGGATAGCCACCTTGGCATCGGGTGCATTGTTCAGGATGGCGCGAAGTTCGTTGGCAGTGTCGATCATGGTGTAGAGCAATTCCTCTACCTTGGCACCCGTGATGGCCTCGATGCGGCGCACACCGGCAGCCACGCTGCTCTCACTGACGATCTTCACCATGCCGATGCGACCGGTCGACTGTGCGTGGCAACCGCCGCAGAACTCTACGCTGTCGCCAAACTGCACGACGCGCACGCGGTCGCCGTACTTCTCGCCGAACAGGGCGATGGCACCCAGTTTCTTCGCCTCCTCGATGGGCACGTCGCGATGATCCTGCAAGGGGATGTCTTGGCGAATCTTCTCGTTGACGAGGCGCTCCACCTGGCGCAGTTCCTCGTCGGTTACCTTCTGGAAGTGAGAGAAGTCGAAACGCAAACCTTCGGGAGTGACGAGCGAACCCTTCTGCTCGACATGCTCGCCCAGCACCTGGCGCAAAGCCTGGTCGAGGAGGTGGGTGCAAGAGTGGTTTGCCTCGCTGGCGTGACGCTTGTCAACGTCCACGCAAGCCATAAACTCGGCAGCGGGGTTATTGGGAAGTGTCTTGGTGATATGAACAGCCAGGTTGTTCTCGTTCTTGGTGTCGATAATCTCGATGCTCTCTTCGCCGTTGACCAGCACACCGCAGTCGCCAACCTGTCCACCCTTCTCGGCGTAGAAGGGAGTCTTGTCGAGTACCAACTGATAGTAGGTCTGCTTCTTCTGTGTCACCTGACGGTAGCGCAGGATGCGGCAAGAGTATTCGGTGAAGTCCCAACCGACAAACTCCGACTCGCTGCCCTCGGCAACCTCCATCCAGTCACCATTCTCGACGGCTGCTGCGTTGCGTGCACGAGCCTTCTGCTTCTGCATCTCTACGTCGAAGCCTGCCTCGTCGACGGTCATGCCGTTCTCGCGGCAAATCAACTCGGTAAGGTCGAGAGGGAAACCGTAGGTGTCGAAGAGCGTGAATGCCTTGTCACCTGCGATCTCGGTCTTGCCAGCAGCCTTGGTCTCCTCGATGACGCCGTTCAATAGGCGGATACCATTCTCGAGCGTGCGGAGGAATGAGTCCTCCTCCTCCTTCATCACCTTCATGATGAGCTCCTTCTGTGCGGGCAGTTCGGGGAAGGCTTCGCCCATCTCCTCAATGAGGGTGGGCACGAGGGCATACATGAATGCCTGCTTCTGACCGAGGAAGGTGTAGCCGTAGCGCACGGCACGGCGCAGGATGCGGCGGATGACGTAGCCTGCCTTGGCGTTGCTGGGCAACTGACCGTCGGCAATAGAGAAGGCGATGGCACGCAGGTGGTCGACGATGACGCGCAAGGCGATGTCTTGCTTCTCGTTGTCGCCATACTTCACGCCTGCCATGTCGCCCATGGCCTTGATGAGGGGCTGGAAGACGTCGGTGTCGTAGTTGGAGTGCTTGCCCTGAATGGCACGCACGAGGCGCTCGAAGCCCATGCCGGTGTCGATGACGTTCATGCCAAGGGGCTCAAGGTGGCCATCGGCTTTGCGCTCATACTGCATGAAGACGATGTTCCAAATCTCAATGACCTGAGGGTCGTCCTGGTTGACCAGTTCGCGGCCGGGCACCTTGGCTTTCTCCTCGGGGGTGCGGCTGTCGAGGTGAATCTCTGAGCAGGGACCGCAGGGACCGGTGTCGCCCATCTCCCAGAAGTTGTCGTGCTTGTTGCCATTGATGATGTGGTCGGCGGGCACATGCTTGAGCCAGAAGCCCGCAGCCTCATCGTCGCGCTTGAGGTTCTCCTTCTCATCGCCCTCGAAGACGGTGACGTAGAGGTCCTTGGGGTCGAGCTTCAGCACGTCGACCAGGTATTCCCATGCCATGTCGATGGCGCCCTCCTTGAAGTAGTCGCCGAACGACCAGTTGCCGAGCATCTCAAACATGGTGTGGTGGTAGGTGTCATGGCCCACTTCTTCCAGGTCATTGTGCTTACCGCTCACGCGCAGACACTTCTGGGTGTCGGCGCGGCGGCGCGGCTCGGGGTCGCGCTGTCCGAGGATGATATCTTTCCACTGGTTCATACCAGCGTTGGTGAACATAAGTGTGGGGTCGTCCTTGATGACCATGGGGGCAGAGGGGACGATGGCATGCTGTTTCGTTTCGAAGAACTTCTTGAACGAATCGCGGATTTCTTTTGCTGTCATAGGTTTGAGTGAATGCTAAATTTTGCGCAAAATTACAAAAAAATATTCGAAATGCTGACCACGTATCGTTATTTTTTGTATATTTGCAAATAAAATGTGCTCTATGGAGCAGAACAAATGCGTGCAGACTGATAATTATGTTCGCGCAGCCGCGCGCGCACGCATATATATATATAATTAATGTATCATCATGCCTTACAATCCTGACAAAGACACCAAGCGCTACTACTCCATCAACGAGGTGGCAGAGATGGTGGGGGTCTCCGAGTCGCTCTTGCGCTACTGGGAGAAGGAGTTTCCGACCATCCACCCAAAGAAGAGCAGTCGCAACATCCGTCAGTATACGAAGGAGGACATCGAGGAGATCAAACTCGTGTATAACCTGGTGAAGGTGCGTGGCATGAAACTGCAAGCTGCACGCGATGCCATCCGCAAGAACCGCTCCGGCATGGAAGGCACGTCGGAGGTCATCGACAAGCTTTTGGCTGTGCGTGCCGAACTCATGACGCTCAAGAAAGAGCTTGACGAGTTGTCGTAGGCAGAGGTGTGCCTCGGCGCCGTGTGCCCCACTTGCATGGGAGGGTGGTGGTGGTGGTGTGCACACTGGTGCGTTGTGCTGATGGGCTCAGCTGATGCGGGTCACAGAATCGATGTCTTTTAGTTTCTTTAGTTTCTTGCAGATGGTCTGCACATCCTCTGCGTCGTGCACTTCGAGTTGCACCTCGCCGCGGAAGATGCCGTCGTGGGTCTCGATGAGCAGGCGCGGCATGTTCACGTTGAGCTGTTCGGAGAGGATGTCGGTGATTTGATGCAGGATGCCGACGTGGTCGATGCCGTCGATGCGTATGGTGGCACGGAAGAGAAGCGTCTTGTGCGTGTCCCAGTTGGCAGCCCAGATGTGGTTGCCGTCGCTCGCCTTGAGGCGGTCGGCAATGGCGCAGTTGCGCTTGTGGATGACGATGTTGCCTGAGCGGTCTTGGTAGCCTAGCACGTCGTCGCCGGGGATGGGGTGACAGTCGGGGCACATCTGATAGTTGGCGATGGTCTCTTCGTTGAGCAGCAGCGGCGTCTTATTCTTTTTCTTTTTAGGCTCAGCAGCAGCAGCGGGTTTGCCCTCGACGATGCGGGTTGTGTGCTGTTCCTCGTTGGTGGACTTTTTGTTGGCATCGCTCTGTCGTTTGGTGAAGAAGCGCAGATAGCGTGCCCATCCTTTTCTGTCCTTCGACACTTCTTTCAGCACGGTGAGGTCTTGTTCTCCAAGCACCACCTTCTGCTGCCCGATGGCGGTGTAGAGTTCTTCGCGTGTCTCGATGCTGTGCAGGATGCAGAGTTTGTCGACATTGATGCTGTTGATCTCAATCTCGTTTTGTGTGAAGAAGTCGTTGACGATGTCCTCTCCTCTCTTCTGCTGCTCACGATTCTTGCGGCGCAGGATGTTGAGTATCTTGCTGCGTGCCTTGCCTGTCGTGACGAAGTTGAGCCATTCGGGTTGCACCTTGACGTCTTTGGCGGTGAGCACTTCCACCTGGTCGCCACTCTGCAACACCTGGCTGAGCGGCACGAGGCTGTGGTTGACTTTCACGCCCATGCAGTGACTGCCGACGAAGGAGTGGACGGAGAAGGCAAAGTCGAGGGCGGTGCAGCCTGTGGGCATCGTCTTGAACTCGCCTTTGGGGGTGACCACAAAGATCTCGTTGGCGTAGAGGTTCATCTTGATGGCATCGAGGAAGTCGATGGCATTGGGCTGGGGGTCGTCAAGTATCTCCTTGATGGTGACGAGCCACTTGTCGAGCTCTGTCTCGCTGTCCTTGCTCTTGTCGTCGCCTTCCTTATACTTCCAATGTGCGGCGAATCCTTGCTCTGCCATCTCATCCATGCGCTGAGAGCGTATCTGCATCTCGATCCACAGCCCGTGGTTGCCCATGAGGGTGGTGTGGAGCGCTTGGTAGCCGTTGGCCTTGGGGTGGGAGAGCCAGTCGCGCAGTCGCTCGGGGTGGGGTTTGTAGATGCTGGTGGCAAGTGCGTAGATGCGGAAGCATTCGGCAATCTCGTCTTCGTTGTTGGCGCCTTCTGGGGGGGTGAAGATGACACGCACGGCAAGCAGGTCGTAGACTTCCTCGAAGGTGACGTGCTTGTTCTGCATCTTATTCCAGATGGAGTAGGGCGACTTGATGCGCTCCTTGATGTGATAGCGGATGCCGGCTTCGTCGAGTTTGCGGCATACGGGCGAGGTGAACTCTTCGAAGATGCGGTGGAGGTCGCTGCGCACGTCGGCGATGCGGCTCTGTATGTTCTCGTATTCTTCGGGGTGCTCATAGTGGAAGGAGAGGTCTTCGAGTTCTTCCTTCACCTTGTTCAGTCCGAGCCGGTTGGCGAGTGGGGCATAGATGTAGAGCGTTTCGCCTGCTATCTTATACTGCTTGTTGGGCAACTGGCTGCCCAGCGTGCGCATGTTGTGGAGGCGGTCGCTGATTTTGATGAGGATGACGCGTATGTCCTCGCTCATGGTGAGGAGCAGTTTCTTGAACGATTCTGCCTGTGCCGATGCCTGGTCGCCGAAGATGCCACCAGAGATCTTGGTCAGTCCGTCTACGATCTGTGCCACCTTGTCGCCGAAGATGTTGCGGATGTCTTCTACCGTGTAGTCTGTGTCTTCTACCACATCATGGAGCAACGCACAACAGATACTTGTCGAGCCCAATCCAATCTCCTCGCAGGCAATCTGTGCCACTGCAATGGGGTGCATGATGTAGGGCTCGCCAGAGAGCCGTTTTACACCCTGGTGTGCCTGACGTGCAAAGTTGAACGCCTTGTTGATGATGTCCGTGTGCTTGCGGTGGTGTGAAGCAAGATAGGTGTCGATGAGATGCTGATACGCCTCATCCACCATCTTCGCCTCCTCGATGTGCTGTTCTTCCATGGTTGAGGGGGTGTTAGCGTCTGCGGTTCTTCGATTTGCTGCTGCTCGAACGGCTGCTGCTCTTCGAGCGGCTACTGCTCTTTGAGCGACTCGACGCCGAGCTGCTCTTCGAGCGGCTGCGTCTGCTCGACGACACCTTGCTGCTACTGCTCTTTCTGCTGCTTGAGCTTCGGCTCGTCTTGGTGTTTTTTCCCTTTCTTGTGCTGTTCGACACGTTTTGCTTGCTGCTCTTGCGCGTGGTCACCGTGCGCTCGTTGTTTTGTCCCTCACTGACGGGCACCTCAGCACGGCGCGTGAAGAGTTCGTTGGCGCGATAGTTATAGACCGAGTCGCCAGCAGCGAGGAAGGTGTTGATGACCGTCGTGGGCAGCTTCAACGTGCAGGGACGGTTGTGGCCAGGGATGAGCTGGGTGCGGTATTGCGGGTTGAGCGCCTTTATTTCTTCGATGTCGAGCTTGGTTGCATGTGCGACTTGCTCGAAGTGGAGGCTGCGCGTGATCATGATGGTGTCGCTGGCTGCGGGCAGTCGTGTCTTGGCAGGGCAGATGTTGTGGTCGCAGTAGTAGTTCATGATGTAGGCGGCAGCGATGTAGGCTGGCACGTAGCCGCGTGTCTCACGGGGCAAATAGGGATAGATGGCCCAGAAGTCTCGCTGACCTCCGGCGCGCGTGATGGCCTTGCTCACGTTGCCGGGTCCACAGTTGTAGGCTGCAATGCAGAGTGTCCAGTCGCCAAAGATGCTGTAGAGGTCCTTGAGGAAGTGGGCTGCCGCATAGCTTGACTTGATGGGGTCGCGGCGGTCGTCGACGAGACTGGTGATCTCCAATCCGTATTTCTTGCCTGTGGCGGGCATAAACTGCCACAAGCCCGCTGCGCCCACGCGACTGGTTGCTGCAGGGTTGAGCGCTGATTCGATGACGGGCAGGTACTTCAATTCGAGAGGCACCTGGTAGCTCTCGAGCGCTTCCTCGAAGATGGGGTTGTAGAAGTTGGAAGCCCCCAACATGATGGAGACGGAGTGGCGCATACGTCCGGCATAGCGGTCGATGAAGGAGCGCACGATGTCGTTGTAGGGCGTCTCGACCACAAAGGGCAGGCGCGACAGGCGGTCGATGTAGGTCTCTTTGTCAAACTCTGGGTTGGTGGCAGAGGGGTCGCAGGCTTCTTCTTCCAGGAAGTTCTTTACCGCCCAGTCGTTGAGCAGTTGGTTCACCTCGCGGTCAGTGAGACCTTCCGGCAGGTCGTCTTCGGCGCTGATGGACTGCGAGGGTTGGAAGTCTTCTTCTTCCTCATCGCCTTCCTCGTCGCCTTCCTCATCATCTTCCTCGTCATCTTCTACTTCTTCCTCATCATCGTCTTCCTCATCGTCCGTGAGGAAACTGTGGTGGGTCACTTGTGTGTGCATCAGCATGCCTTTGGCATTTACGGTCCAGCTCATTGATGCTAAGATGAGCAGGAGTATCTTAAATGTGTACTTCATAATCTAAAATTCCAATGCGCACTGAACGCCGTAGGCTGGTGCCGCAAAGCGTCGGGTGAGCGGTGAGTCGTTGTTGATGGTCGTGGGTGCCCAATGCAGGGAGAGGTCGCGACTGATGTCGAAGGTTGAGAGCTCGGCATCCACATAGGCGTCGATGACGCTCAGCAGATACACGCCCACGAAGGCGAAGATGCTCATGTCGCGATACTTTCGGAAGGTGTTCTTCTTGCGTTTGAAGATGTCCTTGAATCGCTCTTCTTTGCCCGAGATGTTGTAGTTCAGGGGCAGCATCTTCATGTAGCTCTGAGTCGTGGGGTCGTTGTCCGTGATGTCGAGGTAGGCTTGCGAATAGTCCTTCAGCATTTGGCTATTCCACGAGAAGGCGTAGGCGCAGCCCAAGAATCCGCCATAGAAGATGGGGAGCTTCCAGAATTTGCGGTTGTAGATTTGTCCGCCGCCGGGGAAGACCAATCCGAGCCACATGGCGCGTATGGGGTCGGGCGTGAAGTGGAGTTGGCGCATCTTGGGCAGTTTCAGTGCGAGCGAATCAATCTTCAGCCCTGCATCAGCGGTGTCGATGGGCGTGCTCTGCAGGTAGAGCGAGTCTTCGGCAAAGGTGAGATCCCATTCATCGTCATTACGGTAGACCACGGTGTCCGTTTCCAATGTGTCGGACGACGCAACAAGCGACTCCGGCACTGTGTCGGTGTCGGTCTTGCCCCATGCCGCGGTCGCGCAGAGAGTCAGCAAGGTTGTGAAGAGGAGGATGATGGGTGGTCTCACTTAACCTGGTCGAAAAGTTCGATGATACGCACCAACTCTTCTTCGTTGGCAAAAGGAATGCTAATCTTGCCTCGTCCCTTGTCGGTGCATGAGAGCTGCACCTTGGTGCCGAAGAATGAGGATAGGCTTTCCTTTAGTGCGCGGTATTCCTCTGCCATCTTCTGTCCTCCGCGTGCCTTTAATTGTCCGGTGGAGGTCTTTACCTTTTCTCCCTCGAGTATGGCTTTTGCCATGGCTTCGAGCTTGCGCACGCTCAGTCCTTCCTTCTTGGCTTCCTCAAAGACTTTGATCTGCAGGGTGGGGTCGTCAATAGAGAGCAGTGCTTTGGCATGTCCGAGTTCGATTTCTTTGTTTTTGAGTGCCATCTGAATGACGGCGGGCAACTTGAGCAGTCGCAGATAATTGGTCACGGTGGCACGGTTTTTGCCCACACGCTCCGAGAGACGCTCCTGTGTCAGATCGTATTGCTCGATGAGGTGCTGGTAGGCGAGTGCTATCTCCAGTGCGGAGAGGTCTTCGCGTTGGATGTTTTCCACAAGTGCCATCTCCATCATGTTCTCGTCATCCACAGTGCGGACATAAGCTGGGATGGCGGTCAGTCCAGCCATGTTGCTGGCTCTCCAGCGTCGCTCTCCGGCGATGATGGTGTAGGTGCCGTCTCCCATGTCGCGCAGCGTGATGGGTTGGATGATGCCAATCTCGCGGATGCTGTCAGAGAGTTCCTGCAGCGCCTCTTCGTCGAAGTCGCGGC
Source organism: Candidatus Physcousia equi (assembly GCA_018065005.1). Taxonomy (GTDB): domain Bacteria; phylum Bacteroidota; class Bacteroidia; order Bacteroidales; family Bacteroidaceae; genus Physcousia; species Physcousia equi. The sequence goes on along the minus strand of JAGHUD010000017.1, from coordinate 13,840 downwards.
GCGGCTGATTGGGGTTGGGCTGGATGAGGGTGATGTCGATTTCGTTGATGGAAGACGAACCTTCGGTCTTCACTTCACTGGTAGGGATGAGACTGTCAAGTCCTCGTCCCAGTGCGTTGTATTTCTTTTTTACTACCATGTTCGGTGGTTTGAGAGGAGTCGGTTGAAGGCTTGCCTGCGACGAATCGCAGAGATGGGGGGGCTTCTTCTTAATTCTCTTTTTGTTTTCTTTCTTGCTATGCCTTTCTTCTCGCCTTTCTTTGCTTATTTCCCCGACCTAATGTTTTTTCGTGTTAGCTATTCTTTTCGATGATTTCGTTGGCGAGCGCCAGGTGGTTACGGGCACCTGTTGAGTCTGCATCGTAGAGCAGAGCCGGCAGACCATGGCTGGGTGCTTCGGAGAGTTTGACGTTTCGCTGGATGACGGTCTTGAAAACCATCTCTTGGAAATGCTTCTTTACTTCGTCGTAAATCTGGTTGGCGAGGCGCAGACGACTGTCATACATGGTCAGGAGAAAGCCCTCTATTTCGAGTTTGGGGTTGAGCTTTGACTTGATGATCTTGATGGTGTTGAGCAACTTTGAGATGCCCTCCAATGCGAAGTATTCACACTGTACGGGGATGACCACACTGTCGGATGCTGTGAGGGCATTTACCGAGATAAGTCCCAATGAGGGGGAACAGTCGATGAGTATGTAGTCGTATTCGTTGCGCAATGTGTCAAGTATGCGTTTCATCACGCGCTCGCGGTCCTTGAATTGCAGCATTTCAATCTCTGCACCTACGAGGTTGATGTGCGAAGGCACGATGTCAAGCCCTTCAATCTCGGTGGTGTAGATAACCTCACGCACGTCGAGACCATCGATGATGCAATTGTAGATAGAAGCATCGATTTCGGAGGTGTCAACGCCCATGCCAGACGAAGCATTTGCCTGAGGGTCTGCATCTACGAGCAGCACTTTCTTTTCGAGGGCAGCAAGTGATGCTGACAAGTTCATGGCTGTTGTGGTTTTGCCCACACCGCCTTTTTGGTTTACGATGGAGATGATTTTACCCATTTCTTTCTTTTTCTAATTGCACGGCAAAGTTAGTCAATTTTTTGCTTTCTTCCACCTTTTTTTGTTAAATAAATGTCTGAATTGTTCATAACTTAACAAAATTGTGCATAAATCGCCGTGCGCGCGTACCTTTTTAAATATAAATTTACAGATTTAGAGTAAATAATGAGCCATGAGTGAGGGAATCATCTTTTGTTGAAAAAAAACAGGTGAAAACAACAAGAATGTCATATATTATTTGTATTTTTGCACCGCTATAACAGACTTGAGAATTTTCCTAACTCTTTTATTATCTTTTAAAACTCAAAAACTAATTCAACGATGAAGAAATTCTACGCTCTTCTCTCATTGCTCTTTGTGGCAGTGACGTCGATGTGGTCACAGACCCTGCCTGAGTTCAGTACGGCAGATGACCCCGTGTACTACAATGTGCAGTTCGTCGGAGGAAACTACATCAATGTGCCCAGTGAAGGCGCAGCCTTTGTGACCTCTGCCGACAAAAGTTCTGATGGATCTCTATGGGCTTTCATTGGTAACAGCGATGACTTTGTGATGCGCTCCAAGAGTGGCCAATATGCCATGACGAAGGTAGGCAAAGCCACCAATGGTCAGGACTGCCCTAACATGTTCCACGGCACGAGCAGCCTGGACGAAGCCAAGCATCTCAAGTTCTACACCGTGAATGGTGCCACAGAAATCGGTCTTGCCACAGACAACAACATGGGTATGAATTCGTGGGGTGGCACCGCTGCTGGCATGAGCATCGGTATGTGGAACCATGGCGACAAGAACAACAAGCTCGTCTTCTTGGAGGAAGGTGCAAAGCCCGAGCTTGGTTTCAAGTTCAGCACCCCCGAAGAGATGCACTACTACACCATCCGCAACGTCAACAAAGCGGGTGACTATGCACACTACGATGGTCCCTCCAACTACCTTCAGTTGGGTGGCGAGGTGGAACGCTCGGCAGCTTTCTATTTCGAGGAAGCTGAAGGCTCGACGGGCGACTTCACCGCCGTCTATGTTCGTGCCTACAATGCACAGGATCTCTACATGACCGACTTCAACGCTTGGGGAACGACCAAGAAGGTATGGTACGTGCGTGCAGCCTCGCAGACCGGCGTCAATGGTTGCTTCAACATCTGCAAGACAACCACCAATGTTGACACCGACCAAAGCACCTGCTGGAACCACCAGAGCGGTGGCATCAAGCCCTGGAAGGCAGCTGCCGACAAGGGTTCGGCTTGGTATTTCGAGGCCGTAGACCCCTCAGAGCTCCTCGTTTCGGAGTACTTCTCTATCAAGGGTGGCCAGCGCCCTGCCTACATCAACGACCTCTCTCTTTGGTATGACTTTGCCCCCACAAAAACCTCTGTAGGCAACAAGTGGATGGAGTATGGTCTTCCTCTTGGTAATGGTCAGATTGGCACCGTGCTTCTGGGCGGCGTGCTGAAGGATCAGATTCAGTTCAACGAGAAGACGCTCTATAACGGTTCGCCCACTGCTTTCGGCAATCATGGCATATATGCTAACTTTGGCTACATCAACGTGACCGATATCAGCGACACCTTCTCAAAAGAAGATGAGTCAAAGCCTGTCATGGACTATGTGCGCTACCTCGACATCGTCAATGGTGTAGCTGGTGTAAACTTTGCCAGTTCAAATGGCACCAAGTACACACGCCGCTATTTCACCTCTGCACCTGACAAGGTGTTTGTGGCATGCTACAAGGCTGAAGGCAGCGAGAAGCTCTCTCTGCGCTTCGCACTCGATCCTGACAAATATATCGGTGCTGGCGTAGTCACCTATGGCGAAAACAGCGCTTCCTTCGACGGTAAGTCGACAACCGTTAGCTATGGCTGCAAGTTCCAAGTGGTCAACACCGACGGTACCATCACCAAGACCGACAAGGGCATCGAGGTCACTGGCGCAACCGAAGTGATGCTCATCATGAGCGCCCACACCAACTTCGACATCACCAACCCAAGCTGTGTGAGCGGCACAAAGGAAGATGCTGTGGCAGAGGTGAACGCTCGCGTGGCTGCTGCTGCTGCCAAGAGCTACTCAGAACTGTATGATGCACATGTTGCCAACTTCAGCGCACTGATGAACCGCGTGAGCCTGCAACTCAACAATGCAGCTTCTACCAAGACCACCAAGGACCTCGTAGACTTCTATGCTACTCCAACCAACCGCACGAAGGCTGACGCATACTTCCTCGAGCAACTCTATTTCCAATATGGTCGCTACCTCGAGGTGTCTTGCAACAACATCACCATCGCTGCACCTGCCAACCTCCAGGGTATTTGGAACAACGACTCTAACACCAACTTTTGGCACTGTGACATCCATGCCGACGTGAACGTGCAGATGTGCTACTGGCCTGCCGAAACCACCAACCTCTCTGAGATGCACCTGCCCTTCTTGCAGAACATCATTTGGCTCTCGGGCGACGACCGCAACTACCACAAGGTGGCTCAACGTTTCAAATCTGACGCGCGTGGTTGGATGCTTCCCACCGAAAACAATATCTTCGGTGGTTGCTCAAGCTGGGAGTGGAACAAGATGAAGACTATGTCGGCATGGAACTGCTCTCATCTCTGGCAGCACTATCGCTATACCCTCGATAAGGAATTCCTCAAGCAGGCACTGCCCACAATGCTCCGCGCAGCTCAGTTCATCAAAGATATCTCAACCCATCAAAACCCCGACGGCACCTACTATGTAGATGATGAATACTCACCCGAGCACGGTCCCAGCGGACACTCTACTGCCTTCGCACAGCAGAATGCAGCAGATGTTGTCAGCAGTCTCATCAAGGGACATAAGGAACTGGGCGAAGAGAGCCCCCTCTCATCTATCGACGTTAATGAAATGGAGGACTTCTATGCTGTGCTCGACAAGGGTCTCCACACAGAACAGTACAACGGCAAGACTTGTCTCAAGGAATGGTATGACCTGACCCTGAACTCTCAGGGCGACTGCGCTGGCCACCGCCACCTCTCACACTTGCTGGCTCTCTATCCCTTCGGTCATGTGAGCGGTTTCGCCACCGATGCTAAGGAGAAGGAACTCTTCCAGGCTGCTGTCAACTCACTGGCTGCTCGCAGTGCCACCACCGTTACGGGTTGGTCAGGTGGTCATAAGATCAACCTCCACGCTCGTGCGCTCGAAGGCAACAAGGCCTACAGCTACTTCCCCCTCATGTTCAACCACACCGGTTCCTACACCATCGTCATGGGTGGTCAGGGTGGTCTCTACTACAACCTCTGGGATGCCCACTCACCCTTCCAGATCGACGGTAACTTTGGTTACTGCTCGGGCGTGGCAGAGATGCTCATGCAGAGCTACGACGACGTCATCCATGTGCTTCCTGCACTTCCCTCAGCGTGGAAGTCTGGCCGCGTTACGGGTCTGAAGGCCGTAGGTGGTTTTGTTGTTAGCATTGAGTGGGTTGCAGGCAAGCCCAACAAGGTTGAGGTGGAGAATCCCCTCGGTCAGGAGCTCCGCATCGAGAGCGATGTCGATCTCACCAATGTGCGTGTAGAAACCGAAGATGGCAAGAAACTCGACGTAACGAAGAATGGCAAGGTGTACACCATCGCACTCGCTCAGGGCGAAAAGGCAGTCATCTCCTACAATGAACTGCCCACCAGCGTGACTAAGATCGATGCAGACAGTGCCTCATCAAAGGTAGCCTACGACCTGCAAGGTCGGCTGGCTCGCAACAATGCCAGCGGCGTCATCATCATGGATGGCCGCAAGGTGATCAAGTGAATGACTATGTCATGAGCCATAAAAGGCGGGGCTGACATCCAAGTGGTGTCAGCCCCGCTTTTTTTTTGTGTGCGGTGTGAAGGCGCTTGGCCGTTAGCAGCGAGATACTTCTGGGTAGAAGCGATATAGCAGCGAGATACTTAGTGGTAGAGTAAGACGACGCGAGACTCGACCAAAAGTGAATGAAGAAGCACGTCGGAAAGACTAGCCCCCACCTCTCATTGGCGTCTCTCACAGCGCTCTATGATGAGCGAAGCCGCGTGTTGGGGTGCTCCGGGCTTCCCCAGTCGCTGTTCCATAAGTGTGTAGCCCTCCAACTGTGCTTGGCGCGATGGACCTCCAGGAAGGATGTCAGCGAGCTGCTGCTGGCAGTTCTCCACATTCATCTGGTTTGCCACGAGTTCAGGCACCACTTCCTTTCCTGCAATGAGGTTGACGAGCGAGATGAACGGCACCTTGAGAAAATAAGGGCGCACCTTGTTCACCAACCAACCACAGCGCATCCAATAACACACCACCTGTGGTACGCCGAAGAGCGCCGTTTCCAACGTGGCAGTGCCACTCGTCACAAGAGCTGCTGTGGCAGACGAGAGCAATTCGTAGGTCTTGCCGTAGCGCACCTCAACGTTCAAATCGTTAGATAAACGCAGGTTTTCTCGTTCATAAATCTGTGTGTAGAACGACCCTTCTATGTTGGGTGCACTAGCAATGACCACTTGATACTGTTCGCTGAATGCTGCGACGGCTTTGAGCATCCGGCTCAGGTTGTCTTCAATCTCCTGTCGGCGACTGCCAGGCAAGAGCGCAATGATGGGACGATCGTTTTGCGGAAGCCGTTCTGTCTTTTGTGAGGAATGTAACGGCTTTTGTGAGGGTTGTTCTGTTTTTTGCGATGAAGACAACGTTTTTTGCGATGAATACGCATTTTTTTGTGGTGCCATTGCATTCTGCTGCTTGAATGCAGTCACTTCGTCCACAGAGGGGTTGCCTACATAGTCTATCTGGTATCCATGCTTACCCTCGAAAAACTCCACCTCGAAAGGAAGGATGCTGTAGAGAAAGTCCACGTCGCGTTTGATGCGCTGGATGCGGTGCTCCTTCCATGCCCATATCTTGGGCGCAATATAGTAGTGCACCGGTATAGAACTGTGCAGATGGATGTATTTTGCAATAGAAAGATTGAAACCTGGATAGTCGATGAGGATGAGTGCATCCGGTTGCCAGTCCAAAATGTCCTGTTTGCAATGCTTCATGCCGCGCAAGATGGTGCGCAGGTGCAGCAGAACGGGAATGAACCCCATATAGGCAAGGTCGCGATAATGCTGCACGAGCGTGCCGCCCACAGCCGCCATCATCTCTCCTCCGTAGAAACGGAACTGCGCTTCTGGGTCTTTTTCTTTCAGAGCCTGCATCAGGTGTGAGGCATGCAAGTCGCCACTTGCTTCTCCTGCTATAAGATAGTACTTCATGAGATCAAACCGCTATGGGTTAGTTTTTTAAGCGTCTCGTGTGCCGTAAGGTCAAGTTGGAAAGGCGTCACAGAGCAGTAGCCGTGGTCGAGTGCCCAATAGTCCGTATCGTCTGCTTCCGGTTCCAGATTTGTGAAGCAGCCCGTGAGCCAATAGGCGCGTTTGCCATGTGGGTTGTGAGCGTCCGCCCATTCTTGTTCCCACTTGCCACGAGCCATGCGTGTTGCTTTTATCCCCTTGAGTTCGTCCACCTCTGGGAAGTTCACGTTAAGCGCCTCCCCTTGCTTCATCCCATTGTCGAGCACAAAGCGTGCGATGCGCAAAATAGCATCATGATGGGGCTTGAAATTGGCGAGGTGGTTTGTGGTACGCAGACTGAAGCCCACCGAAGGCCAACCCTTGAGCGTGCCCTCGATGACCGCACCCATGGTGCCCGAGTAGTGCAGTGAGCAGGATGCGTTGTCGCCATGGTTGATGCCGCTCACGAGTAGTGCAGGTGCACCATTTAGCACGTATTCATCGGCAATTTTTATACAGTCGACAGGGGTGCCGCTGCAAGTGAAGTAGTCGATAGGGTAGGGACCCGCCTCGGGCAGCAGTTCGTCTGCCTCGGGCGATGCTTTGCCCTTCCAAGCAGCAAATTCCACCGGGCGGGTGGAGGTGATGCTGCAGCCAGCGCCTGATCGGGCAGAGTCTGGAGCAACAACGATGACCCGACGCAGGTGGCTCATCAGCCGAGCCACAGTCAGGATGCCCAGTGCCTGTATGCCATCGTCGTTGGTAATCAGGATAGGTGCTTTGTTTTCTGTTTCCGCAGATATCATATTCATGAGGTCATCCATTTTTCGTTTCTTCACAGTGTTCGTTCGTTTCGCCAGCCAACAACCCATCCTTCATGTGGATGATGCGGTCGCTCATGGCAGCGAGTCCCTCGTCATGCGTCACGATGATAAAGGTTTGTCCCATTTTGTCGCGCAATTCGAAGAACAGGCGGTGCAGCTCAGCCTTGTTTCTCGAGTCGAGACTGCCGCTTGGCTCGTCTGCCATGATGACGGCAGGGTGGTTGATGAGTGCTCGAGCCACGGCAACACGTTGCTTCTCTCCGCCCGAGAGTTCGTTGGGCTTGTGGTGTGCTCGCTCAGTCAGTCCCATGAACTGCAATAGTTCTTCTGCCCGTTGTTTAGCCTCTTTTTTGCCCATTCCACCGATAAAAGCAGGAATCATGATGTTCTCCAATGCTGTGAATTCTGGTAGCAACTGGTGGAACTGAAAGACAAACCCAATCTTTTGGTTACGAAATCGAGCCAGATCCTTTTGGCTGAGTGTTCCGAGATTCGTTCCGTCAATCTCGATGCTGCCTTCATCCGCATGGTCCAATGTGCCCATGATGTGCAGCAGCGTGGTTTTTCCGGCACCGCTGGGTCCCACGATACTCACGACCTCTCCCTTCTTTATGTCGAGGTCAATACCTTTGAGAACCTGCAGTTCTCCGAAGCTCTTGGTGATGTTTCTTAACTTTATCATTTCAGTCATGCGCGAATGCGTTACAAAGCGTAGTTTATGTTGTTTCTTTCTTTTTCTTCTGCAAAGCCAAGACACGTCCCAACGTGCCGTTGGTGGCACCGCGTGTGATAGCAGCTCCGTTGGGAGCAAAGATGGTCATCGACTCGCTGGGGTCGCCGTATTGGTCGGGATAGAGCAGCATGGTGCTCATGCCCTTGAAGTGGCGCGCCAGCTTTTTAGGCAACTGGTCCATGGCAGCCTCATAGGAGATGAAGCCAGGTCGCGAACTGACGATAATCGCCATGTCGCCGCGCTGTCTGGTGGCGCAGGTGTGTATCATCTCATTCCAGTTCTCCACCATGTGACACTTGGAGCGCACGTTAGGATGGTTCGTCACCAGGTATTCGCAGATGAGTCCCAGCGTCTTTGCCCATCCGTGGAAGATGAGATGGCAATCGAGTTGTTCGCCCATGCGACAGATGTGTTCCACCCATTTGTAGAAGCCCACCTCGTATTCCGCCTTCTCCGGCACCGCCACGATGACGTTGCGCAACGTGCCCGGAGCAGACAGGATGTGTGCCACCATCACTTCTCGGTGGCTGCCTCTCAGGACACCATCCACCACCGTACCTAACGAACCAGCCGGTGCATCACCATCAAGGAGGTGTGCGCCGAGAATCACCTCGCCCACGTCTTGCTCCTTCATCGTGTGGAGGATGCCCGACGCAATGTTTGTGCTCACACGTCGTAGCGTTGTCATCTGCACGTCTGCTGCAGCTGCGATGCGCTTTGCCTCCACAAGGTTATGTTTTGAATAGAGCATCTGTTCATTGCTGTCGCTCTCTTCCATAGCGATGAGCGACTCCCTACCATCAGCCTGCTCGTCATCGAAGATCACCGAAACGCCCATCAGACTGTCATGTATGAAGGGGTTGCGTATGAGAATGGCAAGTTGGGTCAGACGGTCAACCGTTTCTGGATGGTCGTAGGTGACGAGACACTTGCCGTGATACGAACCTCTGTTCTTCTTCGTCTCGTTGGTTTCCAAAACGAGACGACGTGCTCCGTCGTTGGTGGCGAGACTGCTCACGATGCACGAGAAGAGGATGAGCGTGACGGCTGAGTTGAGCATTGAGTTGTCCATCAGTCCTTGCTCGGTGCCAATCATTACAATGGCGAGCGCACCGGCAGCATGTGCGTTACTCAGTCCGAACATCAGCATTCGGGATCCCGACTCAGCATTCTTCCCCATCGTCATGAACCAGGCAGCCATCCATTTTGATAGCATCGCCACGGCAACAACGATGCCGATGGTGAGCAGACCTGCTGTGTCTTCAAGCAGCACGCGCACATCAATAATCATGCCCACACCAATCAGAAAGTAGGGGATGAAGAGTGCATTGCCCACAAACTCCAGACGTGTCATCAAGGGTGAGGTGTGGGGGATGAGGCGATTGATGACCAAACCAGCTAAGAAAGCACCAAGCAGCCCCTCCAAACCCGCCAGCTTGGCAAGCGCCGCACTGAGAAAGACCTGTGCGAGGATGAAGACGAACAGCATGACGCTGTCGTCAAACCTGCGCAGAAATCTTTGTGCCATCCAGGGGAATCCCACGATGACCACGATGCCATAGACGATACATTTGCCTGAGAAAAACAACCAATAGAACCAGTCGGCATCCGGTCTGCGACTGCCAATGACAAAGGCGAGTACAAGCAAAGAGAGGAAGGTGGTGAAGGCTGTGGCAACCACCGAGACCACCACGCTCGGGTGCTTGCCCATGCCGTATCTCGACACGATGGGATAGCTCACCAGGGTGTGGCTCGAGAATAGGCACGACATCATCAGCGAGGCTGCGGCATCGTAGCCCAGCAGGTTGTGCATGGCCACGTAGCCCATGACGAATGGAATGGCAAAAGTGAGGGCACCGAATTGCAGTCCTTTCTTGCCGTGGTGGATGATGCTGCCCATGTCGAGTTCCAATCCAGCCAGAAACATGATATAGTAGATACCCACCTGCCCAAAGAGTTCGAACGAGGCATCGCGCTCCAGAATGTTGAAACCATGTTGCCCCACAGCGATACCCGCCAAAATCAAACCGATGATGTGTGGCACGCGAAGGCGACGCAAAAGCAAGGGCGCACCAAGGATGATGCACAGCACAAGGAAAAAGATCCAGGTGGGGTCGGTGATCAAGGCGTGTGTCGTGTCAAGCATTGTCATGCGGCGTTTTTTTTAGTAGTTTTCTCTGATGTGTATGTCCATAATGGGTGTTCAAAATTACAACAAAAATGTCGGCATACAAAATTTTCGCGCGCTCAAAAGCCTTTTCTGTCAACATTTCGCGTGCGCCGACGCACATTTTCGCATTTTCTCTTTTACGTTTACAGAGAAAGTCGTATCTTTGCAAGCTGAAAAGTATTTATTCATAAGGTAAAAGATAAAATATGAAAGTAGCAATTGTTGGTGCCAGCGGTGCCGTGGGACAAGAATTTCTGCGCGTGCTCGACGAGCGAAACTTCCCAATTGACGAACTCCTCCTCTTTGGTAGCGAGCGCAGTGCCGGAAGCAAGTACACCTTCCGCGGCAAAGAAATCGAAGTCAAACTGCTTCAGCACAACGACGACTTCAAGGGCGTAGATATTGCATTCACCAGTGCTGGAGGCGGAACCTCCAAGGAATTTGCCGAGACCATCACCAAGCATGGCGCCGTGATGATTGACAACTCCAGTGCTTTCCGCATGGAGGATGATGTGCCCCTCGTGGTGCCAGAGTGCAATGCTGAGGACGCACTCAATCGCCCTCGCAACATCATTGCCAATCCCAACTGCACAACCATCATGATGGTCGTGGCACTTCAGGCTCTGGAGAATATCAGCCACATCAAGCGCATCCATGTCGCTTCCTATCAGGCTGCCTCTGGTGCGGGTGCAGCCGCCATGGCAGAACTCTATGAGCAGTATCGCCAAGTGCTCGCAGGCGAGAAGCCAACGGTGGACAAGTTTGCCTATCAGCTTGCATTCAACCTGATACCACAGATCGACGTCTTCACGGACAACGGATACACCAAGGAAGAAATGAAGATGTACAACGAGACGAAGAAGATCATGCACACCGATGCCGACTGCTCTGCCACCTGCGTGCGTGTCCCCTCGCTCCGCTGCCACAGCGAAAGCGTTTGGGCAGAGACCGAGCGTCCTGTCAGCGTAGAGGAATTCAAGGAGGCTGTGCGCAAGGGAAATGGTCTGCAGCTCGAGGATAATCCTGCCGAGAAACAGTATCCTATGCCACTCTTCCATGAGAACTGCGACGATGTCTTCGTCGGCCGTATCCGCAAGGACCTCGCCAACCCCAATGGCCTCACCTTCTGGCTCGTCAGCGACCAAATCAAGAAGGGGGCTGCGCTCAACGCTGTGCAGATTGCCGAATACCTCATCAAGGTGGGCAATGTAAAGTAAACTCCCTCCCTCACCTACGCACATTTTTTCGCCCAACATACTTCACTCGAAGCCCGGCCATTGGCTGGGCTTCGTTCGTTTTGGGGAGCCCCGTTCCTTTCTTGCCGTAGGGCGCTGCATTGAGGTGGCGCTACTCCTTCTTCTCTTCGACGACGCAAAGGATATAATTTACTTTTTTTGTATTATTGTGTTTGCTTCTGTCTTCTTCCCCACAAAACGCACATTCGGCAGTGCGGATCACAAGGCAAGCGAGGCGATCGGAATGCAACGCCACGCATGCAGTCCCCCTCAATCTTTTGTCCTCAAAAGCGCTTTCCTGAAATTTTGTGCAAAATTAGGCAGAGCGCTCACCAAAATCATTACGAAAGGAGTCGAAATAATCGTAACTTTTTACAAAAACACATCTTTTTTTTTTAATTATTCCCATTTGAACGATATTATAATTTGAGTATTCCTATTTTATATATATCTTTGCAAAAAAGAAACTTGCTCCTTCTTATATTCATCCGTTAATCTCTTTTCTCCCCCTCCACCCCATTCCTTTCCCTTTATGTTGCTTTCGCTCGTCTATTTTCTCCCGTCCATTGTGTCACTGATCTGGTTTGCCTCCTTCTCCTTCAAGTTGCGGATGCTGAGGCAGACTCAGTATATGATCTATCTTTTCTTTTCCATCCTCTTCTATGCCCTCATCGCCATCTACATGTTCCCTGCGGTCGACTACGAGATGATGACAATCCTTGAGACCGCCTGCATCCCGGCAGGCTTCTTCAGTCCTGTCTATCTTCTTTCGTGCCTCCACATCCATCGCACAGGCAAGCCCCTCAGCCACCGAAAGAAGTTTTCTCTCCTTGTGCCCGCCATCGTCATGTCCACCATCATCCTTTTTCTCTACTACATGGTCGGCATAGATGGTGCCACATGCATCAATCAGGCTTTTATCTCCTCAGACGAACTTTGCACCCTGCCTTCCCATCTCGACCCATCTCTTGCCCACACCTTCTGTTTCTTCACCACCCACCTGTTCATCCTATATGGTGCCGTCATGCTGGCACTTGTGCTCAGAGAACTCGTATTGATTGCTCGCAATGATGGCTATCGCGTAGGCGATGTTTCCCGCTTTTTCTTCAAAGGGAAGGGGACCACACAGTCGCGAGTCTTTGCCTTCCTCACGCTTGTCGAGGTGTTGCTCGTGCTGCTCGTCATGATGCTTGGCGGTTCCACACTGGTGCAGCACCCCCTATCGGGCTGTATGCTCATGTCGCTTGTGGCTGTGGTCAAATACTGTGCCTCTCATGTGGAGTTCTATCATGCCAACAAGAACACCGATGTCACCCTCTATAGCCTCTCCCACATCGAGGTGGGGGTCGAGCAACAACAGAATACCGTTCACATCGCGCCCGATGCTATAGCAACTGACACCCGTGACACAGCCCATGCTGCAAATCAGTCCAACGAGCCAGAAAGCACCCAAGACTCCCCCTCTGATTCTGTAGCAACCTCTGAGCGCAGCAGTCGCCACAGAGACACCCTCTTGGTGGAGCGTTTCGAACACCTCATGGAGAAAGAGCAGATCTTCAAGCAAGACGACCTCACCGCCGAGACCCTTTGTGGCATATTGGGCGTGAGGCGAACCACCCTCTCGGTTGCCCTCAATGCACATTACGACAAACCCCTGCGCGACATCATCAACCACCACCGCATAGAGGAAGCGAAACGATTCATGCTTACGCATCCCTCTGCCACACAAGAGGAGGTGGCTGCCAATTGTGGCTTTCGCAATGCACAATATCTCAATACGAAGTTCAAGTCCGTTGTCGGACAGACACCTGCCACGTGGCTCGCAGGACTCAATGCCGTTGAGTAAACCATGCGGCAGTTCCTCGCAAAATAGTCGGCGCCACCATATCCTTATCTTTGCTATCATGTCTTGCTTGTAGAGCAAAAAAAAGTTTCTGCTACGGAAATTTATTTTTTCTGCAGCAGAAACTAACTTTTTCTGTAGCAGAAACTAAAATGTTCTGCAGCAGAAACCAAAAAAATCAGCTACGGAAAGGAATGTTCTAAGCAAAAACGCATCATGGCTGCTGTTTCGCCTTGCCAAAAGTTGCTCGCAGTCCCCACCAATGACCCTGTTCACTCTCTGGCACCTTGTGAACAAAAAATCCCCTCGCGTGCGCGTAATATATAGATAAGGTATAGGGGCAGAAGAGGCACAAATCTGAACTTTTTTCATCTTTTTTGAAAAAAAGTTGCCAAAACATTTGGTCAGTCCAAAAAAACGCCGTACCTTTGCAACCGCAAACGAAAAGGAACGGCTCGCAAGAGTTGAAAACAACAAACGTTTGCCTCAGTAAATGAGTTCTTTGACAGATTTACATAGACAGAAATTGTAGTACAAGAAAACGAAAGCGACCTGTCAATGATCACTTAGGTGATACTTTGAGAAGATGGCCAGAATGTGATTTTTCGTTAGACGATAGATTTCGATTTCATCTGTTCAATCAGATGAGTTGATATGATATTTTACAATGAAGAGTTTGATCCTGGCTCAGGATGAACGCTAGCTACAGGCTTAAC
>JAGHUD010000021.1 GCA_018065005.1 Candidatus Physcousia equi | reverse complement strand
AGGTGCACCGAAGCGGAAGGCATTCATGAGGAAGCCGAACTGCTCCTGCGCTTTTTCGGGTGTGAAACCAAGAATCTCGAACATCTTGGCCTGAAGAGCCTGGTCGTGGATGCGGATGCTGCCTCCTCCCACTTCAACACCGTTGCACACCATGTCGTAGGCATCGGCACGAACGGCTGCGGGGTTGGTGTCGAGCAGGGGGATGTCTTCGTCCTTGGGGTGGGTGAAGGGATGGTGCATCGCCATGAGGCGCTGTTCCTCTTCGCTCCACTCAAACATGGGGAAGTCGACAATCCAAAGGAGAGAGAACTTGTTCTTGTCGCGCAGCCCCATGCGTGAGCCCATCTCAAGACGAAGCTCGCAGAGTTGCTTGCGCACCTTCATGGCATCGTCGCCAGACATGATGAGCAGCAAGTCGCCCGGCTTAGCTTGCATCTTCTCCTTGAGTTGGTTGAGCACCTCGGGCTGGTAGAACTTGTCGACGCTCGACTTGACGCTGCCGTCCTCCTGAACGCGAGCATAGACAAGGCCCTTGGCACCTATCTGACTGCGCTTGACAAAGTCGGTGAGTTGGTCGATCTGCTTGCGGGTGTAGACGGCTTGTCCTTCTGCGCAGATACCGCCAATGTATTTTGCATCGTTGAAGACAGCAAATTCGCCGGTGCCGCAGAGCACATCCATCAGCTCAACAAAGGGCATACCGAAACGTGTGTCTGGCTTGTCGCTACCGTATAGGCGCATGGCGTCTGCCCAGGTCATGCGGGGGAAGGCTTCGGTGAGTTCCACACCGCGCAACTCGCGGAAGAGGTGCTTTGCCATGCCTTCGAAGGTCTGGATGATGTCTTCTTGCTGCACAAACGACATCTCGCAGTCGATCTGCGTGAACTCAGGCTGTCGGTCGGCACGGAGGTCTTCATCGCGGAAGCACTTGACGATCTGGAAATAGCGGTCGATGCCTGCCACCATGAGAAGCTGTTTGAGCGTCTGTGGTGACTGCGGGAGGGCGTAGAACTGTCCGGGATTCATGCGGCTGGGCACCACAAAGTCGCGTGCTCCTTCGGGGGTGGATCCGATGAGCATGGGGGTTTCTATTTCGAGGAAACCAAGACTGTCGAGGTAGCGACGCACCTCCATGGTGAACTTATGACGAAGTTCGAGATTGCTGCGAACAGGTGCGCGGCGAATGTCGAGATAGCGATATTTCATGCGGAGATCGTCGCCGCCATCGCTCTGGTCTTCGATGGTGAAGGGTGGGGTGAGTGACTCGTTGAGCACGGTGAGATGGTCGACAAGAATCTCGATGTCGCCAGTTGGGAGATTGGGGTTTTTGTTGCTGCGCTCGCTGACTATGCCTGTAACCTGCACAACCCATTCACGTCCGAGACGGTTGGCTTGTTCGCAGAGGGCAGCGTCGCGCTCTTCGTTGAAGACAAGCTGGGTGATGCCATAGCGGTCGCGAAGGTCGATGAAGGTCATGCCTCCAAACTTGCGCGTGCGCTGGACCCATCCTGCCAGTGTCACTTGCGAACCAGCGTCGCTGAGGCGCAGTTCGCCGTTGTTTCTTGTTCTGTACATTGTGTGAATATCGTTTTGTTGTTAATGATTTATGGCGTAAAAGAGTGCCCGGAAACACACGTATATGAGTGTGAGAGAAAAGGCGAGGGGCACGAGATTGGCATCATCCTTGAGCACGCCGGAAGAGGTGTAGGCTGAACTGTAGAATTTGCGTTCGTCCTTCAGACGGCGGCAGATGAAGCGAAAGAGTTGGTAGACCAACCAACCGCAGAAGATGCCCCAAAGGGTGCCACAGAGGATGTCGCCGGGATAGTGGACTCCGAGATAGATGCGCGAAAAACTACTGATGGAGGCATAGAGGACGAGAGCGGCGGTGGCCCATCGGTAGCGAATGAGCAGGGCAAGGAAGGTGCAGATGCCGAATCCGTTGGCTGCATGAGACGAGAAGAAGCCATAGAGACCGCCTCGATAGCCATCGACAACGTCGACGAGGCCTTCCAGAGCTGGTTCGTGGGTGGGACGGAAACGATGGAAGAGAGGCTTGCAAATGCCACTGGCACCTTGGTCGGCAAGGAGCACAACCAAACCTACGAGCAACAACGAAATGATGAGGTGACGCATGTCGTTGCGACGCATCAAAACCACCAAAAGGGCGGCAAAGAAGAGCAACCAGGTGCCCGTCTTGGTGATGGTCATCCAGAAACCGTCCCAATAGACGGAGTCGCTACCGTTGAGGGCAAGCAGGAGTTGCTGGTCGAAATGTATGAGTGCATCCATGGGACTTCTGTGTTGGGTGGAGCGTTATGCGGTGGTGAGAAATGTGTCTATACGGAGCGTGAAGGATGACGGATCAGATGGTTTCGATGGACGCAACTGGAATCCATCCTTCCTTGCCGTCTGAAAGTCGGATTTGGTACCATTCCTTCATCGAGTTGTCGAGAATTTGCATGGTGGTGCCAGCATGAAGCAGAAAGAGGTCGGTGCCGCCTTGCGCGGGTGTGCTCTTGACGACGACGCTTCCCTGAAGCACGATGGCGCGGTCGCGCGTCTGGCTGCGGCGGTGCTGCTGCAAGGCGAAGATGTTGCTGCAGACGGCAAGGAGGAACATGCCGATGGCACCATAGAACCCTATTTTGCGCAGCTTGATGGTCTGGGAGAAAAAGAAGACAAAGAGGCTGCTGAGCGCAAGCGCAAAGAGGATGATGCCGGTGAGCACCCATGCGTTGACGCTCATCACGTTGAGCAGCGAGTGGTACCATACGACAAAGAAGATTTCTTCCTCTGGCACGATCTTGTCTATCGTCTTGCTGCGCGCAAGCTGTAGGTTGTGACGGATGTCTCCGTCGCCGGGCGATAGCAGGAAGGCGCGTTCGTACCATAGGATGGCATGTGCGATGTCGTCGAGGCGATAATAGCAGTTGCCAAGGTTGTAGCAGATGTTGGCATCCTCGCCTTGTTGGGTGAGCGAGAGATAGTGCTTGACGGCTTCTTCGTAGCGTTCGGCTGCGTAGGCTTTGTCGGCAAGCTCCTTAGCGTCAGAGATTACCTGGGTAGCGGAGGCGCTTTGGCTACCGCTGGGCTTGCTACTTTCGCTATTGTCTGGCTTGGCTGTTGCTCCCAAGGAAATGAGAAAGGCGAGGATATATAGTTTGAGTTTCATTGTTACTGTACGTTTTTGTTCAGTTGCGATGTATGTTCTTTATGGTTAATGCTCGTAGAGGTGCTTACCTATTATTAATTATGTCTGTGGCGTCGTTGTAGAGGCGCTTCACATTTTATTTATAATGTCTGTGGCGTCGTTGTAGAGGTGCTCCATGTTGGTGGTTGGATCGCCAGGGGCAAAGCGTGCGAATTCGCATTCGGAAAGGACAGCCAGGAACTGCTCTGTGGTGGTTTCGTCAACGCCACGCTGCATGAGTTTCTCGCTCACATTGTCCTTGTTGAGCTCGCTGGCTGGCAGGTTGAGTTTGTCGGCTACGAAGCCCCAAAGGGCGTGCATCACTTCGTCGTAGAAGTGCCCAGCATCACCTGCCTGAAGCATCTGAGCGGCTTTCTTCAGTCGCTTGCTGGCAGCCTTTCCAGCCTTACGCACCCGGCGCCCTGCCATGTCGGCATTGGCTTTTGCCTGACGGCGGAAGATGAAGAGGACAATGAAGAAGAGGAGCAGCAGAACGAGATAGCTGAGCCAATGGAAGGTGCTGCCGAAGGTGTCGACACCAGGCTGGCGGAGGTCAGCCGCTCCTTGATGGATGTAGCGGATGTCGTTGCCCAACTCCTTGAGGTCTTCTTGCTGTGCATAGCCGGTGGTTGGCACGCCGCTACCCTTTGCCACTGCAAGTTCGAAGGCTTCGGTCTGAATGGTTTTGTACTGACGAGTCTCGGTGTCGAAATAGCAGAACTCCACAGCAGGTATGACGTACTTGCCACCATGGTGGGGCACAGCCACGCATTCGTAGGTCACTTTGCCGCTCGAACCGCTCGTTGTGAGCTTCGTGTTCTGTTCTGTTGTCTTGGGGTCATAGACTTCAAAGTCTTTAGGCCATGCCACGTTGGGCGCGTTGATGAGCTTCATGTTGCCAGTTCCGCTTACGGTGAGCGTGAGCGTAGTGGCATCGTTGGCATCAATCTGTTGGGGTGTGAGCTTACCACTGATAGTGAATCCTTTTCCCACAGCTCCGCTGAAGTTGGCAGGCTTGGCTGGTAGCGCATCTACCTGGATGTCCACGGCGGGTGCCTTCACGACTTTCTTGACGCGATGCATCAGGTTGCCGCCGCCAAAGAACGCCTCAAAGGGGTCGATATTGCGGTCCTGGACAACGATGTCTGCTTCGTAGTCGATGGCGGGGATGGTGAGTTTTCCGGTCTTTTGGGGGAATACCACATATTGCTTCCATACTACGGTGCCGTAGTTGCGGTTGCCCACTCGTTCCATGGTGAAAGAGCGCTGTTGGGGGAGCTCGATTTCTTGTGTGTGGAAGCCATCGAGTTGTGGCATCTCTCCTGCCAATTGCTCGACGTTGACAAGCGAGTAGAGCTTATAGGTGAGCAAAATGGCCTCTTGCTCAAAAACTTTCTTCTTGCTGGCTGAGACAACGAAATACAAGTCCTTGCCTCCGATGTTCTCATCAGAACTGGGAGTGTGGAAACCGCCTTGGTTGGCTTGACTGCGGCTGCTCCCCCCACCCTGCTGCTGACCACTGCCATAAGGATTGCTTTGACCATAGCTGCCGTTCTCGCTGGCTGGCAGCACTTCGATGCGTGCTGTATTGCTGGTCACCTTCTTGCCCCCGCTGTTCACAGAAGCAGCAGGCAGGGTGTAGGTACCTTCTTTTTTAGGCGACAACATGTAGGTGAAGGTGGTGCTGCTCGTTTGGGTGGTCTGTCCGTTGATAATGGAGATGCTGCTGCTGGTGCTCACACTGGGTCCAAACTGCACATCAAATCCGTTGAAATCTCCTTCTAACTGGATGTGGTCGAAATCGGTTGTGTTGAGCATATAGCTAACACGAATGCGGCGCCCGACCTCTGCTTGAGAGGGGGCGCTCAGCGTCAGCTTCTGGGCACACATTAGCGTAGTGACCAGAAACAACAGAAAAGTCGTTCGTAGGCGAAACATATCTATTACATTACTTTTTTACTTTTTCCATATCCCTTTAATAGGATTTCAGTGGGATTCCATTGGGATATTATTGCTCAGCAAAGAAGGAGTTTATGATGTGAACCCAAGCAGCACCTGGTTCGCTGCCAAACGCAGCACCACTGTTCTGCTCCATTTGGTCGTCTTGCGTCTGAGCAGTTTGTGGTTTGTGAACCAGAGTGCAGGCATGCTGCCCTCGCTACCAGTTCTTCTGTAGTCTGCGATTCTGTGGTTGTCCTTGCTCCTCCTTGCGTTGGTTGTAGCGTTGCAGACGGTCTTGCGTCTGTCGCTCGTTCTGCATGGCTGCGTTCAGCATTTGTTCTGCTGCCTCGCGAGATATCTCATCTTTCTTTGGTTGATTCTGTTGGGATTCTTGCGGGTCTTGCTTGTCGTTTTGGTTGTTCTGGTCCTGGTTGTTGTCCTTTCCGTTCTGGTCCTGATTGTCGTTCTGGTCTTGTTTGTCGTTTTGGCCGTTCTGATCTTGCTGTTGGTTGTCTTCGCCACCGCCGCCACCACCGTTTTGGTCTTGGTTTTGCTGATTTTTGAGTTGCCAGAGACAAAGGGCAAGGTTGTAGCGTGTCTCGTCGTCATGTGGATTTTTGCGAAGCGCTTCCTTGTAGAGTTCAACAGCTTGTTGCAGTTGCTCGTTCGACTGCATCACATAACCCATATTGTGGTTTGTCTGAGAGAGACGTTGAGGGTTCTCTTCTGCCATCTTTGCTTTCTGAAATTCGCTGAAAGCCAAACTGTCTTGTCCTTGCATGAGAAGCGCATCTCCTTGGTTGTAGTGAGCACGCGCGGCGAGACTGTCTTTTTCGATTGCCTTCTGATACTCGGTTATGGAACGGTCGAGTGCCGTGGTGTCGTTCTTTGCATCACGGAAGGCTCGATTGCCACGGCGCAGATGGTCACGCGTGCTGTTGCCCTGGCAAGATGCCAAAACCAACAACGCGAGAAGTGGCGTAGCATTGAATAGGTTGATGCGGCGGAAGACGTGATTCTCTCGGGCAAGAATCAACACATCGAGCAGAAGAAGGATGACACCAAGAAGGAGAAACAGTTGATACTTCTCGTTGTATTCGCTATAAGAAACCGTATCGAGCTTGGTCTTTGCCAATTTATCTATCTGCTGATTAAGGGCTTCTTGTGCGGAACTGCTGTTATCCACATAGATGTAGCTACCCTGTCCAGCTTGAGCTATTTCTCGGCACATCGATTCGTTGAGACAACTCTTGACATAGTTGCCTTGGTCATCAATCATGTATTGCGTGGTGCCTGCGATGGGAATGTGCGCTCCTTGAGGACTGCCTACACCCAGCACGAACGTATGAATGCCTTTATCTGCTGCAGCCTTAGCAGCCTCGACAGCACCTCCTTCGTTGTCCTCTCCGTCGGTGATGATGAAGATGGCACGATTGACATCTTCACGTTGGGTGAAGCTTCGGGAGCAGAGTTCGATGGCACGTGCCATGTCGGTGCCCTGCAGTTTGATCATGTCTGGCGTGACTTGATCAAGAAACATCTTGGCACTCACGAAATCGCTTGTAATAGGGATTTGTATGAACGCATCACCGGCAAAGATGACCAATCCGATTTGGTCATTCTGCATCTCGTTCATCATGTTAGATACGAGACGTTTCGATTTGTCAAGGCGCGAGGGATGGACATCCTGTGCCATCATACTGTTGCTGATGTCCAATGCCACCATTGCCTCAATGCCATAGCGCTCGTGCTCGACCTGCTTTGTTCCATTCTGCGGGCGAGCCAGTGCCAAGACGAACATGGCAAAAGCCGACAGGCATAACCACAACTTGAGTTCGGGACGAATGCATGATACGTCTACGAAGAGTTGCTTGACCAACTCTGGGTCGCCATAACGTTGTATACGCTTGCGACGGCGCATCAATGCCACATAGTGCAGGACTGCAAAAAGGAGAATCAGTCCAAGAAGATACAAATATGCTGGATGTGCGAATCGAAACACGGTTTTGTGTAGTTTAGGATTTCTAAAATGTGTTTATTATACCAAACTGGCTGCGCATTTCTTGATGCGAAGACTTATGGCAACTTATTCAGGACAGTGGTGCGCAAGAGCAGATCGAGCAGCAAAGCGATGAGCGCAATGAGAAGATAGAGGAAAAACTCTTCGCTATGGCTGTTGAACTTGTTCACCTGCATTTTGGTCTTTTCGAGTTTGTCAATCTCCTGATAGACTTCGTGCAGCGACTTGTTGTCTGTGGCTCGATAAAAGACGCCATCCGTTGTCTTGGCTATCTGACCGAGCGTCTTTGCGTCGATTTCTACAGGTATATTGACGTACTGTGTATAGCCTGCCACCTTCATGGGATAGCGTGCTGTTCCGTTCGTGCCGACACCAATGGTGTAGACACGAACCCCAAAACTCTTTGCAATATCTGCTGCTGTGAAGGGTGAGATTTCTCCTCGGTTGTTAGAGCCGTCGGTGAGCATGATGACAACCTTACTCTTTGCCTTTGAGTCCTTCAGTCGCGTCACGGAATTGGCAATACCCATGCCAATGGCTGTACCGTCTTCGATAAGTCCGGTTTCAGCCATGTCGCATTCCATCTTGTTCAACAGATTGAGCAGCACGGCGTGATCAGTGGTCATCGGACATTGCGTGTACGCCTCACCTGCAAAGATGGTCAGACCGATATTGTCGTTAGGGCGACCATTGATGAACTCTACAGCCACCTCCTTGGCAGCCTTGATGCGGTTGGGCTTAAGGTCTTCTGCAAGCATACTTGTGGAGACGTCCATGCAGAGCATGATGTCAATGCCTTCTACGTTTTTCTCGCTCCACTCGTCGGTGCTCTGTGGGCGCGCTAAGGCAATAATGGCGAAGACGAAACACAGAATGCGAAGCACGAAAGGGGCGTGCACAAGACGCTCACGCCATGTGTGATGCTTATATCGGAAGGCTTCTGTGCTGCTCACCTGCATAACAGGATCGATGCGGCGGTGCATGATGACATACCATATTATATAAGGTATGAGCAACGCAAGAAGCAAAAAATACAGTGGATTAGCAAATGTCATAGTTCTTACTGTTTACTGTTGCAAGCTTTCATAGGCCAACTTTGCCTATTTCCCTGATCATGATAAGAGGTCAACAAGTCGAATAATGATGAGCACGATAATCGTGAACACGGCAAGGCTCGCAAGAGAAATGAGAACGCGGAGGGTCCATTTCATGCCTATACTGCGCATTTCCTCTGGCGTATAGCTGGGCTCTTCTGCCTTAGCATTGGGATCTACCTCTTGTTTCGTCTGATTGATATAGTTGACTGCGGTGACAAGGTTGGCATCGTTCTCGTTGACCAAAGTGCTGTACTTAGCAAACTTCACGAGGTCTGCCGTTTCGAAGAGCTGACGAAGCTCGCCAAGAGCCGTTTCGTCGTTCTCCTGCATCAGGCGTTCGATGATTTCCGACGATGTCATATCCATTGCAGAGAACCCATAGCGATCTTGGATGTAGGTGCGCAGCGTTTCGGTGAGTTGAGTGTAATATTCCTTGCTGTCGTCCGACGCCCACGTCTTTTCTTCCTTGATGCGCTGTATCTCATTCATCGCCACAGTGTGGGGCGGGAGTTTTGTCTTGTGGCGAATGATGCGTATGATGGGGTTGCCCTGACGCAGCCACACGAGCATGACGAACGTGAGCACGAGCAAAAGGACCACGAGCAAAGAAGCGTAGACGACACCAGCCCAATCGTCCCAGGAGAAGGGGGCATCTTGAATGTCTTTCGGACCGAAAAATTGGTTGGTGTGTATTGTGTCAACATCAAAGCTATAAACCTGTAGGGCAAGTGCTTTAGAGGGATAGCGTGTCGTGTCGACCTGCACCTCCATGGGCGGCAGATAGTAGAGAGCAGAGTCGAAGGAGGTAATGATGTAGCGCTGGATGAGCTGCATTCTTTGTCCTTCGTTGAGCATCACCGTGTCCATTTTAGGTTCCTTGACGACCTCCACACCGGGCGTAAGCGTACCATAGCTTTGCCCTTCCTTGACATAATGCGGAAGGATGGGATGCTGATTGGCATCACAGGTTACATCGAGCGTGATTGCGGTCTGCTGGCCAATGAGCAGTTGCAGTGAGTCTATCTTGACATTCACCACCACTTGTGCTGTTGCAGGTATGCAGGCAACAAGAAGCAGCAGGAGGAACAGATATTTTCTCATGACTTGAAACTTCATTCTGTTTTCGTTTGTTCTTACTACCCCATTCTGTGGGCAAAGAGGTTCATCAACGCAGCCACATAGTCTTGGTCAGTGCGAACGCTCACGCTGTCAACGTTGCTGCGTGTGAACGTATTGCGGAGCTTTTCCTGCTGCTCGCGCCACCATGCTTGTTGCGCTTGACGCACCTGCTTGCTGCTGGTGTCTAAGTAACGCTCGAAGCCCGTTTCTGCATCGCGCACCTTGACAAGACCGATGTTGGGAAGCTCTGCAATACGTCGATCGTAGACCTGAATGGCCACCACATCGTGCTTGCGATTGGCAACTGTGAGCGGTGTGCGGAAATCCTTGGTGTCAAGGAAGTCGCTCAGCAAAAAGGCTGTGCAGCGACGTTTGATGACTTGTGTCAGATACTCCACGGCTTGTCCCACATCAGTGCGCAAACTCTGCGGTTTGAAATCAAGCAATTCCCGGATGATGAAAAGGATATGCTTTCGTCCCTTCTTGGGGGGGATGAACTTTTCAATGCGGTCGCTGAAAAAGATGACGCCAATCTTGTCGTTGTTCTGAATAGCACTGAAGGCCAACGTTGCGGCTATCTCCGTCTGCATGTCGCGCTTCATCTGCACCTGTGTGCCGAAATTAAGACTTCCGCTCACGTCGACAAGCAGCATCACGGTCAGCTCACGCTCCTCCTCAAACACCTTGACATAGGGCTTATTGAAGCGTGCCGTAACATTCCATTCAATGTCGCGAATGTCGTCGCCATACTGATACTCGCGCACTTCGCTGAACGCCATACCTCGTCCCTTGAAGGCTGAGTGATACTCACCTGCAAAGATGTTGTTGGAGAGGCCACGCGTCTTGATTTCTATCTGGCGAACTCGCTTGAGAATTTCGGATGTTTCCATCTATGAATGGGCTGATGAGGGTGGTTAATACTTTCGCTTGCTGCACTCTGTCTGCTCCGACTGAGCGTTAGGGCACTTCTACTTTGTTGATTATCTGGCTCACGATGTCCTCGCTTGTCACGTTGTTTGCTTCTGCCTCATAACTGAGACCAATGCGATGGCGCAGCACATCGTAGGCTACTGCACGCACGTCCTCCGGGATGACATAGCCACGGCGCTTGATGAAGGCGTAGGCGCGGGCTGCAAGCGCAAGATTGATGCTGGCACGGGGTGAGCCTCCAAACTCGATGTAGTTCTTGATGTCCTTCAGACCGTACTTTTCAGGATAGCGAGTTGCGAAGACGATGTCGGCAATGTACTGCTCTATCTTTTCATCGAGGTAAACTTGACGTACCACTTCGCGCGCCTCGATGATGTCCTTAGTGGAAACGATGGGACGTACTTCCTTCTTTATCTCGCCAGAGATGTTGGAGCGGATGATGCGCTTCTCATCCTCCAGCTTAGGATAGTCGATAATCACCTTGAGCATGAAGCGGTCGACCTGCGCTTCGGGCAAGGGATAGGTGCCTTCCTGCTCGATGGGGTTCTGTGTGGCAAGCACGAGGAAGGGACGAGCCAACGGATAGGTTGTCTTGCCGATGGTGACCTGACGCTCCTGCATGGCTTCGAGCAGTGCGCTCTGAACCTTAGCAGGAGCACGGTTGATTTCGTCTGCGAGCACAAAGTTGGCAAAAACAGGGCCTTGCTCCACCACAAACTTCTCATCCTTCTGACTATAAATCATAGTGCCGATGACATCGGCGGGGAGCAAATCGGGGGTAAACTGAATGCGACTGAACTTGGCATCCACCAGTTGCGAAAGAGTCTTGATGGCGAGTGTCTTGGCCAGACCTGGCACACCTTCGAGAAGCACATGACCATCGCTCAGCAAACCAATGAGCAAGGACTCTATCAGATGCTTTTGTCCGACGATGACCTGATTCATTCCCGTCACAAGATTAGTGACAAAGGCACTTTGCCTTTCGATTCGTTCGTTCAATTCACGAATGTCTATTGATTCTGCCATAATTTATTTTATAATTTTGTTTGTACACGTATTTTTTCGATGTGCAAAATTACAAAAAAATGCGCCAATGGGCAAAACATCAAAGGACTTTCTGCTTTCTTTTAAGTTTACTTAAAAAAGTTTTAAACATTTTTAAGAATAGTATTTTCTCTTTCAAGAATAATAACTTTCGTCTGAGATAAAAAGAAGGTACAGGAAGCGTGCATCCACGCTGTGCGCTACCCTACTTCCTTCCCAAAAGCCAGAAGGAAGACTCCTTCTTGCCAGGACGCTGTGTAGCCATGACGCGCGTCGGCTCTATGCTGCCGACAACACTGCGCTGGATGCCTACTTTTAGTTTCCGTAGCAGAACTTTTCGGTTTCTGCAGCAGAAACTTTTAGTTTCCGTAGCAGAACTTTTCGGTTTCTGCAGCAGAAACTTTTGGTTTCCGTAGCAGAAACTTTCGAATGTTCTTGGAATTGCTTGTTCGTAGCCGACGGAACAACGTAAAGCACCCACTCATTTGCGCGAGAATGCTAACACCTACGGAGTGGGGAAAAAGAATATCCACACAAATATGGTATCACAGATCGAACGACAGACTCACATGGCTCAAACAGAAAAACTAACTGGAGCCCATTCTTATGACGTCTCTATCGATGCCGAAGTTCTGGGATCTTCAACCGGCTACCCACATTGATAATGTCAGGATTGGTGATATGGTTGAGAAGTATGATATGGCGACTGAATTCTTTGCTTCCAAGTTCTTTCAGAGCAATGGAATTAACAGACTCCCCTACCCGAACAACATGTTCCGACTTCACACCAACAATTTCGTAGGCGCTACCTTGAAGTTGAGGGTAGTTTGAGACGTTGCTGAGGGTATTGCTCTTGGGTTGACTATCCGACGTGGGTTGCTGCGGTTCTTTCGTTTGACGCACTCCCGTTTGAGCCGCACTTTGTTGTTGCACCTGCTGGGGCTGCGCACTTGTCTGTTGTGTGGCAGCACCGGGTTGCCGCGAGGATGCTGCAGACTGCTGAGCAGAAGGAACGGGTTGCTGCTGAGCCGTTTCTGGCTTCGGCTCCTCCGCAGCAGACGCAATGAGTGTGTCGGGGGTTTGCTCCTCGACGATCTCTTTGGCTCCTGGCACGACGAGGAGGCTATCCGCTCTCGCTATTTCGTCTTGAAATACCACATTAGGTTCGGGCTTGCATCCACTATCGAAAAGGTGGAACGAGCCTGCAATATAACTGATAACCAACAGTAAGAGAACGCCAACGGCCTTGAGCAAACATTGCGTCCAGGAAAAGGACTCAACGCTTTGGTCGAGCTCTTCCATATCATATTCGCTGAAACGCGGCGAATGGTTGACGACATACCGAGGACGATGAGCAATCATGGGACGGAGTGTCGGCACATGTGGCGCGACTTCGCCCATTTCTTCTGTTGCTGTGGCATTTGCAGCAGGAGCAGCGGTGGGGATATGTGCGGCAACGCTGTTGCCTGCAGTTCCGGTTGTGTTTGATGCACTCGCTTGATTCGACAAGACGACTGGTACGGTTTCCGCCTGCATCGTAGCCAAATCCTCTCTTTCTGCTGGTTCTGCAACTACAGAATCGTTTTGTGCCGAACCGGCATCTGCATCCGAAGAGGGACCGGCGGCAGAAACGTCGGGCATCGAGGGCTGCTCAGACTCGTCTACATGCTGCTGGCCATCATGGATGGGTGATGCTACCGCTTGTAGCATCTCTTGCGCATTAGGCTCTGCTGTGGCATCCTCAGTCTGCAACAAATCATTCGGTGAAGTGACCTCAGGTTGCAAAGGCTCAGAATCCGTAGCGACCTCGGGCTGCAAAGGCTCTGCTTCTGAAGCGATTTCCGATGGCAAAGGTTCGGATTCTGGTTTTGCTTCGGGCTGTTGAGCAATACCTTCTGGATTCTCTTCGTTCACAGCAAACGATTCGTCGGATTCATCGCTAAGAGGCTCGTCCTCAACGACCGGATCAAAGACAACACCATCGTTGAGGATGATGGACTCAAAAGCGGCAAAGGGACGATTCACGATGTCGCGAATGGCAGAATCCGGAGAAAAAGTGATTTTGGAATGTCCGCTAATATGGATCCGCTCCCCATTGTTCACGTTGACACTGTCACGCCCTTCCACTTCTACCACCTTGAACGTACCCAGTCCTTTCACCTTTACAATCTTATCTTTGAGAAGGGACTGACTGATTAGCTCAAAGAAGGAGCGAACGAAGTATTCGCTGTCCTTTTTGGGCAAACCGCTGCGCGTGGCAGTTCCATTTGCAAGGTCTGTGAGGAGTATCTTGTTGTTCATTGTGGCCTTATTTCAGAGATTCT
This sequence comes from Candidatus Physcousia equi, assembly GCA_018065005.1. GTDB lineage: Bacteria > Bacteroidota > Bacteroidia > Bacteroidales > Bacteroidaceae > Physcousia > Physcousia equi. Next base: position 63,121 of record JAGHUD010000021.1, on the reverse strand, counting down.
TTCAGAGTTGTTCCAGGGCGGAATTTTATGTCGATGCGGGGTGGAACCAACATGCGCTGACGGGTGGATGGGTTGACCATGATGTGTTCGGCTTTCTTTCTTACTTCGAAATTGCCAAAGCCTTGCACGCTCACCATATTCTCGTCGCTCAACTGCGCAGACAACTCACCCACAAGCGCTGTGATAAGCGTTTGCGTCTCCTTGGGCGTCCTGCCCGTTTGCTTTGCCAACTCTGCTACAAATTCCTTGTTGTTCATGGGCTTTAAGATACTATATGAGCATATAGGTCAAAATCGTCGGAGCTATCGACTACGACGTCGTGGAATGAACCGATGGCGAGCTGTTGTCCCTCGTCGCGAATGAGCACCTCTGGGTCTACTTCGGGCGAGTCGAACTCTGTGCGAGCAATGTAGTAAGGACCTTCTACTCGGTCAATGACAACATGCATCGTTTGTCCGACTTTTGCTTCCTGGAGCTCTGCCGAGATGCGTTGTTGCAGACGCATCAGTTTGCTGAGTCGCGCTTCCTTGACATCGGCAGGAACGTTATCCTCATAATCGCGGGCAGCGGTCGTGCCGTCCTCCTCGCTATAAGAGAAAGCGCCCATTCTGTCGAAACGTGCCCACCGCACAAAGTCCATCAGTTCCTCAAAGTCCTCGTCGGTCTCACCGGGGAAGCCCACCATGAGCGTTGTTCGCAACTCTATGCCAGGCACTTCGCGCCGCAGAGTTGCGATGAGCACGCGCGTTTGTTTTCCCGTGATGTGGCGATGCATGCGTTTGAGAACGGGGTCGGATATGTGCTGTAGTGCTATATCCAGATAGCGGCAAACATTCTTGTGCTTCCGCATCACTTCGAGCAACTCGATGGGGAAATCCGTTGGATAGGCATAGTGCAGACGTATCCACTCCACACCGGGCACAGAGGCAATGCGATCGATGAGTTCAGCAATGGCACGGTGGCGATAGAGGTCAATGCCATAATAGGTGAGCTCTTGCGCTATCACCTGAAACTCCTTCACGCCTTGTTGCACGAGATAGCGCACCTCGGCTTCGATTTCTTCGATGGGGCGACTCTTGTGGCGACCGGTGATGATGGGGATGGCGCAATAGGCACAAGTGCGATCGCAGCCTTCCGAAATCTTGAGGTAGGCATAATGTGAAGGTGTGGTGAGGTGGCGCTCGTAGCTGCACACGGGTATCTCCTTACCTTCCAAATCCGCTATCAGTTCCTCCCAACTGAACTTGCCATAGAAGCGGTCCACTTCGGGCAATTCATTTTCAAGTTCAGCAAGATAACGCTCCGACAAGCATCCCATCACATAAAGGCGCTTGAGCGTTCCTTCTTGCTTTCTCTGCCCCATCTGCAGGATCATGTTGATGCTCTCTTCCTTAGCATCGCCAATGAAACCGCAAGTGTTCACGACGCAGATTTCGCCTTGCGGTTCATCGCTGTCATGCGTGACATGGTAGCCCGCCTTTTCCAAGCGTGCGAAGAGTTTCTCGGAATCTACAAGATTCTTGGAGCAACCGAGCGTTATGATGTCTATCGTTTTCATCTATTTGCGTTTCATCTTGCTTTAACGAACTGCCAATCCTATCGTTTTTGCTTCCTCAATTCATCTTGAAGAGGCTGTCAACAAACTCCTTGCGGTTGAAGGGTTGCAAATCTTCCATACCTTCACCCAAACCGATGTAGCGTACCGGAATCTTGAACTGATCGCTGATGCCAATGACAACACCACCTTTGGCAGTTCCGTCCAATTTCGTGATGGCCATGCTGCTCACCTGAGTGGCTTGTGTGAATTGCTTTGCTTGCTCAAAGGCATTCTGTCCAGTACTGCCATCCAGCACGAGCATGACGTCATGAGGTGCATCAGGTATGACTTTCTGCATCACGCGCTTTATCTTGGTCAACTCGTCCATCAGTCCTTTCTTGTTGTGAAGACGACCTGCGGTGTCGATGAGCACCACATCAGCATCATTTGCCACAGCACTGCTCAGCGTGTCGAAAGCAACACTGGCTGGGTCGCTGCCCATCTGCTGATGCACCACGGGCACGCCGACGCGTTCGCCCCAGATGATGATTTGCTCCACGGCTGCTGCACGGAATGTGTCGGCAGCTCCGAGATAGACCTTCTTGCCTGCCTTCTTAAACTGGTATGCCAACTTGCCAATGGTCGTTGTCTTGCCTACTCCATTGACGCCTACCACCATGATGACGTAGGGCTTCTTGTCGGTGGGCACATCATAGCCCTCGGTGTCTTCTGTGTTGTTTTCGGTAAGCAACGAAGAAATCTCGTCGCGCAAGATGCGGTTCAGTTCATCCGTTCCCACATACTTGTCGCGTGCAACACGCTCTTCGATGCGTTTGATGATGTTGAGTGTCGTATCCACGCCTACGTCACTGGTCACAAGCACCTCTTCAAGGTTGTCGAGGACATCGTCGTCAACTTTCGACTTACCTGCAATGGCACGTGTAATCTTGGAGAAAAAACTCTGTTTGGTCTTCTCAAGACCTTTGTCAAGCGTTTCTTTCTTCTCTTTACTGAAAAAACTGAAGAATCCCATTTATCTTCTCTATCTTTATGTGTTTGTACTGACTAATCTACGATCTACTAAATGCTAAATGAAGTATGCCCATAACCATTGTGAAGTATGCCCATAGCCATTGCTTCTTGACACGCCGAACTGGCAAACCTGCTTGTTCGCTTCATTACACATCATATTCGACTGCAAAGATACAAAAAGATTATGAGCTTTTGATAGTTTAAAACCAAAAATAGCACAAATGAGCACAAAATAAATGGCTAAGCAAGGCATAGTAATGATTTTTAAGCCACTGATTAGCACTATTCCCCTACAATGACTGAAAAAAATAATCAGCTTGCATGAGTACTGAGAGCGGAACTTATTCATAAGATGCTTGCATAGATGATTTTTGATAATGTGACATCCAAGCATCAATACCACTACATTAGCATCATCGCACTATATTGCTGCCACCATACTACACTACCGCCACCACACTACACTGCAGCCACCACACTACACTACCGCCACCACACTACACTGCAGCCACCACACAATACTACCACCATCACTACACTACCGCCATCACTACATGGCCATCATAATTGCACTTAATCTCAACGCAACAAGTTGGATTGTTTATGTTGCGACGCCTTCATTCAGGATTTTCATTGTCGCTGCAAGAAAAGCAAACTGAAAGAAACGTCTTGTTGGAAGATACAAAGTCTTTGCTTATTTCAGCTATTCTCCCCAAAGTATTTTTGCCATTGATCCACTTGCCCCTGCCCCAGAAACAAAGGTATGCAGATTAAAGCTTAGGAAACTATGTAAAAAACGAGGTTGACCTCAACGGCCAACCTCATTATTTCGAACTGTCTTAGAGACAGAAAATGACATGTAACAGCGAGAATTAGTTCTTGAAGAAATCCTTAACAGCTTCGTTGGGAACCATTTGCTCGTCGAATGAGTAAGAACCAGTTGCGGGGTTCTTCACCATCTTGATAACCTTGGTATAGGAACGGCCATCGGTCTTGCCAGTCTGCAAGGTGGCCACAGTTTTCTTTGCCATAGTGTGTTATTGATTATTTGATTTCCTTGTGAACGGTCATTCTCTTGAGGATAGGATTGTACTTCTTCAGTTCCAGACGCTCAGGAGTATTCTTTCTGTTCTTCGTGGTGATGTAGCGTGATGTACCGGGCAGACCACTCTGCTTCATTTCGGTGCACTCAAGAATCACTTGGATTCTGTTGCCTTTTACCTTCTTTGCCATAGCTTGTTTCTCCTCGATTAACCAATTACTTTAATATTCTTCCAGTCACAGTAGCCTTTGGCAACAGCCTGCTTGAGTGCTGCGTCGAGACCCATCTTGTTGATGACTCTCAAGCCATTGGCAGAGATGCTCAGAGAAATCCAGCAATCCTGCTCAACGTAGTAGAACTTCTTGTTGAAGAGGTTCACGCTGAAGGTGCGCTTGGTGTGTCTCTTTGAGTGGGAAACATTGCAGCCAATCATGGCCTTCTTTCCGGTGATTTGACAAATCTTAGCCATTTCTCTCTTTTTCTTTCTTTAAGTTATTCTAGTAACTTCTTTCAAACAACGTGCAAAGGTACATGTTTTTTTTCGTTCCACCAAACATTTCCCCAAAAAAGTGTATTTTTTATCCGTTTTGTGCAGAAATGCGGCTGTATGCAGGCTTATCCATACTACAGAAGTCGCGATCGAGGAATTTGTAGTAGCCTGTGATGGCAATCATGGCTGCGTTGTCGGTGGTGAAAGAGAACTTAGGTATGAAGACATTCCATTTATACCGTTTTGCGTGGTCGAGGAACGCTTCGCGCAGTCCTGTATTAGCCGACACGCCCCCGGCAACTGCCACATCGCGTATTTTGAGTTCTTTTGCTGCAAGTCGCAACTTTTTCATGAGGATATCCACCACAGTATGCTCCAGCGACGCAGCCAAGTCTTCCTTGTGGTGCTCGATGAATGCCTCATCCTCCTTTATCCAATCGCGCAGCGAATAGAGGAAAGAGGTTTTGAGACCGGAAAAAGAATAATCATACCCCTTGATATGCGGCTGTGCGAAGGTATAAGCCTTCGGATTGCCCTGGCGTGCCAGACGGTCGATGATAGGTCCGCCCGGGTAGCCCATTCCCATCACCTTGCAGCACTTGTCGATGCACTCACCAGCGGCATCGTCAATGGTTTGTCCGATTATTTCCATCTCTTTATACGACTTCACCAACACGATTTGCGAATTGCCTCCACTCACAAGCAAGCAAAGGAAAGGGAATTGCGGTGCGTGATGGTCTTCCGGAGTCTCTTTAATGAAATGTGCGAGGACGTGGCCGTGCAGGTGGTTCACGTCAACCATAGGAATGGCGAGCGACGCAGCCAACCCTTTAGCGAAGGAGACACCGACATGAAGAGAGCCCATCAGTCCTGGTCCGCGTGTAAATGCCACGGCTGATAGTTGAGTCGGTTCAATACCAGCTCGTTTGAGTGCTTGGTCTACCACCGGCACAATGTTCTGCTGATGAGCGCGCGAAGCCAATTCGGGCACTACTCCACCGTATGCCTCGTGGACCGCTTGCGAAGCCGTCACGTTGCTCAATAAGACGCCATTGCGAATGACAGCAGCCGAGGTGTCGTCACACGAACTCTCTATACCTAATATATATATATCTTGCACTATGTCTAAAACTATTAATGTGAAAGTATTTCTACGCCATTTTCCGTCATGAGGTAGGTGTGTTCCCACTGTGCACTTGGCAAGCCGTCTTCAGTCAGCACCACCCATCCCGTCTCGTCTTCTTCATCCTCACAGAGGTCGTAGTCCCCCATGTTGATCATCGGTTCGATGGTGAAGGTCATGCCAGGCACGAGGAGCATCCCAGTTCCAGGCTTACCGTAGTGTTCGATGTCAGGTTCCTCATGAAACTCGCATCCTACACCATGTCCGCAGTAGTCTCTGACGACCGTGAATCCGTTCTTATGCGCATGTTTCGTTATCTCGTGCGCCATATCACCAACAAAGACATAAGGCTTATTGCACGCCGCCTCACCGACTTTCAGGCATTCCCATGCCACATCCACGAGTTTTTGGTCTTCGGGCGAAGCTTTGCCTATGACAAACATACGAGACGCATCAGCATAGAAGCCATTCACAATGGTTGTGCAGTCCACGTTAACGATGTCGCCTTCTTCCAGAACCTCCCAATCGTTAGGAATGCCGTGGCAGACAACATCATTGACACTGGTGCAACACGATTTCGGAAAACCAAAATAGTTGAGGGGCGCAGGAATGCCGCCATGCTCCGTAGTAAATTCGTAGACCATGCGGTCCACCTCGTTGGTTGTCATGCCTTCGCGTATATGCTCCGCAACATAGTCAAGCACAGCTGTATTGAGCACGCCCGCCTTGCGGATGCCAGCAATCTGCTCTGCCGACTTAATCATGCTTCTTCTGGGCACGACTTTACCTCGTGCTTCCTCCTCCATGATGCGCAGATCCATCTCTGTCGGCTCGACACCCGGAAGAAGTGTCCATTTTGGTTTCTTCTTTTTTGTTTGCTTCTTTATCATGATCCTTGCTTCGTTATTGTCTTGACCTTCTTCGTTATTGTCATGACCACAGCAACTATTCCGCCTCAACGCAAGAGGAGCAACTATGCCACCACTTCGCGTCGTCCACGTGTAGCCTGCACAACATTGATGACGTAGTCTCCCAACTTCTCGCACTCAGAAATCAGGTCGATGTAGAACACGCCAATCTGGTAGTCATAGACTTTGTTGTTGATGTCTACCAAGTTCTGGTTCTTCAACTGCGTGCGGTAGTTATTGATTTCGTTCTCAATATTATAGTTCAGGTTATAGTCGATGTAGGCATTCTCGGTGCGCGCCACCACCTTGTTCATTTGTTCGAGTGCATGGTCAACGAGCGACATCATGTTGTGGATATGCGCATACTGAGATTCGGTAAAATCCTCGTTGGCGTAGTTGCGACGGCGATTGATGGTGCGTGCCAGATGGAAACAAGAGTCACCGATGGATTCAAGTTCGTCCACCTCGCGCAGCATACGCTGTATGGCACCTTTTGATTCGGCAGAGAGTCTTCCCTCGCTCACCTTATTGAGGTAGTTGGCAATCTCAATCTCCATTTTATCCGTAATGGACTCGTACTTTTCAACACGCGAGAAGAGTTTGCTGAAATCCTCTGCGTTTTCCGTATGCAGGAGTTCACGCACAAGTCCGAACATCTTCTGGCATCGCTGAGCGAAGACATTGATTTCCTTCTTTGCTTCGAGGATCGACAACTCTGAGGTGCTGAGCAGACCGCCTGTGATGAAGTGCAGTCTTCCCTCTTCCTCTTCGCCGCCTTCTTTCTCCTTGATGATCCAGCTTACGGCACGTTCCATTGGTTTGACGAACCAAATGAGGATGAGCACATTTGCCACATTAAAGCAGGTGTGGAATGCTGCGAGCACCACCGTGAGCATCGTCCGCTCCATGGTGGGCGAATAGGGATCGACACCGCAGAGAGAGCAGATGAAATCCACGAAGTATGGGAAGATGCAGAGAATCCAGAACACGCCGAATAGGTTGAAGATGAGGTGCGCCATGGCAGCGCGGCGCGCTTGGGTGGAAGCAGACAAGGCAACGACGTTCGACGTGATGGTCGTACCGATGTTCTCACCCATGACGAGGGCAATGCCCATGTGAATGTCGAGCACACCTGTGCTGCAGAGGGTCATGGTGATCGCCATGATGGCAGCCGAGGACTGCACGCAGCACGTGAGCAGACCACCGACAAGGAGGTATAGGATGTAGCTTCCGTAGCCCCACTGACTGGTCGACTGGAAGAACTCACTGACGGCAGGCACGGTGTCGAGTTGCATCTCTGCTGCATTGATTTTCAGGGTGGTCAAGCCCAGCAGCATAAGTGCAAGACCCATCACGAACTCTCCGAGGTTGATGTTCTTTTTGCTGTAGATGAGAACGATACTGATAAAGATAGCTGTGTAGACAACAATGCGCATGTCGAAGCTACCGCCCAGCACCATAATCCAGGCAGTGAAGGTAGTACCGATGTTGGCACCCATGATGACCGATATGGCCTGTGCCAACGACAAGAGTCCTGCCGACACGAAACTCACCGTCATCACAGTCGTAGCGGTGGAAGACTGAATAGCTGCAGTGATGAACGAGCCCGAGAGCAGACCCGTGAAGCGGTTCGTTGTCATGGTGCCGAGCACGTTGCGCAGTTTGGCACCAGCCATCTTCTGAACTCCCTCACTCATCACCTTCATGCCATACATGAGCATGGCAACAGAACCGATGAGTGTCAAAATGTGCAATGCATCTATCATAATATCGTTGCTTTATGTTAGTAAAAAAAGTATGCTCGTGATTATTTTTTGAACGTGAGGTTCATCGCATAGTTGTAATGACCCGTCTGTTGGTTCAGATCGAAATAGATGCTGGCAGAGTAGACAAGCGAGCTCGTGCCATTATACTGAAGCTCCACATAGGCATTGGCGAGGTCGTAGGTCTTGCCACCATAGGTGAGCGTACCTTCTGTGCAGGTGCTGTTGGTGGTGACACCATAGACGCCCTGATTGGCAGACAAGTTATTGAGGGTCACCTGACTCATGCTGGCTCCGCCTGCAGTGATAGCGGGAAAGGAAACGCCAACGGTCTCGCTGCCCACAACGAGTGTGGTGCTGGTCGTAGCGGTTGTAGGATTGCCAGAATTGACATAGTTGCCATTCTGCGTCACGAGCAGCTGAGCGGTGTAGGTGCCTTGATAAGTCTGTGCCGTGCCCTTTTGCATATTAGCCTTAGCTTGCGAACGATTGGTCAGGTAGGTAGTGAGCACCTGCACACCCAGACGACCTAGTTGTGCACCCGTGCTGTTGCCCGTAATGAGCGAGTTTGTCGTTGATGCACCCACGGCACCGGTTGCCTGCTGCCCTGTTTGGGCGCCCAAACCAGCGCTCAGAACAGAGGAAAGGATGTCCGTACCCGTCGTTCCGCATGAAGCGGTCATCAAAGCCATGCCGAAGCAGAGGGCAGAAATCTTAATGGTCTTCATAAACTAATATATTTAATGTATTTCGTTCCTTTACTCATCGCCCCTGCATCTCTGCGGTGCCACGCCACCTGTTCCATCCTATTCAAATCTCATGCTCTTGGCAGGGTGTATTCTGCTCACAAGGTAGCTGGGCAGGATGAGCACTAAGAAAGAGATGAACAGGGTGCCGATATTGATGGCAATGATGAAGAGCCATTCCAGAGAAACCGGCACGGAATCAACGTAGTAGGTGGCAGCATCTAGATGAATGAAGCCCGTGAAGTATTGCAGGAGCACGATGCCGATGCCAGCCACATTTCCCCAGAAGATGCCCCGCAGGATGACGAACGAGGCAAAGTAGAGGAAGAGATGCCGCAGTCGGCTGTTGGTGGCACCGAGTGCCTTCATCGTGCCGATGAATTGTGTGCGTTCGAGTATGATGATGAGCAACCCACTGATCATCGTGAAGGCTGCCACGGCAAGCATCAGGCACAGGATGACCCACACGTTGGTATCCAGCAGTGTGAGCCAGGAGAAGATGCCGGGATAGAGGTCGCGAATGGTGGGTGAAGTATAGTGTGCGCCATAGTCATCAGTCAGGTGGTTCACCGTTTGCGCCACCTCCAAAGCAATGATGCCTAAGCTGTCGGTGTTGGCGATATTGATTTCCGCACCGCTGTATTGGTCTGGCTGGTAGGAAGCAAGTCGGCGCGTCGTGTGCATATCGGTGAAGACCAGCGTCTTGTCGAACTCGCTCATGTGGGTGGCATAGATAGCCGCCACCGTGAACTTTCTTGCCCTCACCTTGCCGTCGAAGAAATAGGCATAGACCTGGCTGCCCAATCCGAGACGCAGTTGGCGCGACAGGCGCTGCGAGATCATAATCTGCTGACGGCTCGCACTGTCGCTAAAGACCGGCATCTCTCCCTCCACGATATGCTCGGCAAGGAAGCGTGTGTCATACTCCTCGTTGATGCCCTTGAGCATCACCCCCTGGAAGGCATCGTCCGTCTTGAGCATGCCCGCCTGGTTGATGAAGCGCTGCACGTGCTGCACGCCAGGCAATGCCGACAGTTGCTCCATGATCGTCTCGTCGAGCACGATGGGGTGCTGTTCGAGGTCTACTTGATATTCATAGTTGAGCACCTGGACATGTCCACCCATGCCCATGAGTTTCTGCATGATGCTCTGTTTGAAACCCATCACCACGCACACCGACACAACCATCACAGCCACACCCAGCGAAACGCCAAGCGTGGCTATGCGGATAGCAGGTCTGGAGACGCGCTTGACGTCTCCCCCATGCCGATACAAGCGGCGTGCAAGGAAATAGGCAAGACTCATCGGCTAAACGCTCTGGGTTCCGGGATAGGCTTCGAGCGCCTTGCGCAGCACGAAGAGGGCGCGCATCAGGTCGGTCTTGTTCAGCACATAAGCCAGACGCACCTGGTCGCGACCGGCACCCGGTGTGGTGTAGAAGCCTGCGGCGGGTGCCATCATCACCGTTTCCTTTTTGCCGTTCTCCTCGTAGCAGAAATCGCTCAGACACCATGCGCAGAACTTTTCTGCATCGTCCACCGGCAGCTTCGCCACCGTGTAGAACGCGCCCATCGGTATGGGGCTGTAGACACCCGGGATGCGATTCAGTCCATCTATCAGGCACTTGCGTCGCTCCACATATTCGTCATACACCTCGCGGCTGTAGTCTTCAGGTGCATCGAGCGATGCCTCGGCAGCTATCTGTCCGATGAGCGGTGGGGAGAGACGTGCCTGGCAGAACTTCATCACTGCCTTGCGCACTTCTTTATTCTTGGTGATGAGCGCACCGATGCGGATGCCGCACTCCGAATAGCGCTTGGAGACAGAGTCGATGAGCACCACATTGTCCTCGATGCCCTCCAGATGGCAGGCAGAGATGTAGGGCGACCCGGTGTAGATGAACACACGATAGACCTCGTCAGAGAAAAGGTAGAGGTCGTACTTCTTCACGAGGTCGCGAATCTGGTTCATCTCGCGGCGGGTGTAGAGATAGCCCGTCGGGTTGTTGGGATTGCAGATGAGGATGGCTCGTGTGCGCTCGTTGATGAGTTCTTCAAACTTTTCCACCTTGGGCAGCGAAAAGCCCTCCTCGATGGTGGTGGCAATAGTGCGAATGACTGCGCCAGCTGAGATGGCAAACGCCATATAGTTGGCATAGGCGGGTTCCGGAACAATGATTTCGTCGCCCGGATTGAGGCACGCCATGAAACTGAAGAGCACCGCTTCGCTACCGCCGCTGGTGACGATGATGTCGTCTGCCGTCAGGTTGATGTTATACTTGGCATAATAGCCCACCAACTTCTGGCGATAGCTCAGATAGCCTTGCGAGGGGCTATACTCGAGTATTTTGCGATCCACATTGCGAATAGCATCGAGCGCAGCCTGGGGGGTGGGCAGGTCAGGCTGACCGATATTGAGATGATAGACATGGACACCGCGCTCTTTAGCGGCAAAAGCCAAGGGCGCGAGCTTACGAATGGGCGACTCTGGCATCTCGTGTCCACGAACAGATATTTTCGGCATTTGTTTAATAATTTTTTTTTAAAATATTTTATGGTGCAAAATTACGAACATTTGATGAGAATACAAAATTATCGCTTGATATTTTTGGACATTTTAAGCAGAATGACTAATTTTGCGCTCAAAACAATGCCCAAACGATGAAACTTAACAAGCTTGCTACGCAACAGACTAAGGGGGGGCTCGCGCTGGCTTCCAACCATGCTTATTACGCTGCCTACGAAGAGCATGGCAACGAACTGCTACTTGTCATTCGACCGCATGCTCGCTTCTTGGGCAATGAGGATTACATGGAAGCCTTCCGCTATCTCGGACCACTCACACAGAGCTTCACCCATCCTGCCATTTTGCGCTGCGAGGAATACGGCGAAGACTTCAAAGGTCCCTACTGGGTGCTCACGCAAGGTCGCTTCCAGTCCATCGAGCAGGCACTCTCTGAGCGCATATCCCTACGCTTCAACAAGACTTGGATCAATCGTTTCGCTATCTTGATTGCCAGAGCGGTGCAATACCTCAACAAGGAGCATGAGTTGGCACTCGAACTGCTTCCTTCTTCCATCCTCCTCACACGCGACGGCAACCACGTGCCGGTGCTGCTTCCGCCCTTGTCGCCCTTCCTTTCGGTGAAGTCGCTTGTCTTTGAGGACGACTCACTATGCCACCGCAAGGCAGACTGTTTGCCACCGGAACTCTTCAACGCCGAATCGCCCGACGCCAGAACAGATGTCTTTGGCATCGGACAGCTCATCCGCTCCATTCTGCCCAGCAGCCAACTGCCGCACGCGTTCCGCAAAGCCGTGCGTCTTGCCACCCTCGAGCGCATCGACCTCCGCCCTACCTCTCCTGCTGCCTTCATGCAACTCGTCAAACGGGCAAGAGTGCGCGAGAGAATCAAAAAAACTGTCATCTGCGCCTTGGTTGTCTTGGGCATCTTTGCTCTCATCGTCTGGTGCCCTTGGCGGAAAGGCAGTACTACAGACATAACGTATGTCCAGCCCGCCGAGGAGGTGCATATGCACGCCTCTGATGTGGGTCGTGCACCGGACTCTTCAAACACGAGAGTTGTGGCGGAAGTGGCGCATCATGGATCGCCTGCCGATGAAGATGAGCGACAATTCTGCGCGGCTTTTCGCATGCAGGTTCAAACCATCCTAAAGCGGGTCTACACCCCTGAACTTCTTGCCAACGAAGAAGCCTTCATGAGGGCGTCGGAAGAGGCGAACGCACACATCATCAACATCGGTGAGCGTCTTGCCGCACAGTTCCACATCGACCCCTCCACCGCGAAGCATTTAGCGGCTGAGGTGTACGACGAGGTTGCAGAAGAACTGACAGCACGGAAATAATCATTTTGTTCACTTCTTCGTCATTTTTACTTTCTTTTTGATATTCCGCAACTAAAAATGCGTGGCTTTTTCGGCGACGTCCTTGGTGCATGATGTGACTTTTTGCACCATTTGCCACATTTGATTATCAGCAAGATAGAGCACAGATATGCAGCAAAAAGCCGAAATTTACACCCCGAAAACCAACTTTTTCTGCTGCGGAGATGGGAAGTTTCAGCAGCAGAAATGAAAAGTTTCTGCAGCAGAAACTGGTTTTTGTTGCAGCAGAAACTTTTTGGCGTTGCTGAGACGGGTATTTTTTGACCTCAAAAGTCTCGATTTTCACTTTTCAGACACCATTCTGCAGGCAAAAACAAACTATCGTTTTGTTACGTTTATGCAGTTTTGACTTTCATTTTGACACACTTTGATTTACAGCAAGTTTTTCGGGCAGCTACGGAGAACTGAGGCTGTGCGCTTCACCCCCGCTTGCCTGCTATCGGCAAGGCATACCAGCCACGAGAAAGAGGCAGATATGTTTTGCCCTGCAACACCTCATAATGCGCTTTGGAAATTTTAGCAGAAAAGTTGAAAAAAACTTAAAAAAAGATTTGCAAATCGGAAGAAAATTTGTAATTTTGCGCTGAAATGTAGCATCAAAACTAAAGACGACCGAAAATTAAAAAACGTTAACTCATATACGCGCACGCAGTTACGCACAAAACACCACACCTTTTACAGCCCAACCACATCAAAACAAAAGACACCAAGAGATGGCAACGAATCTGAAACAAAAAATCGCCGTTTGGACGCTCATGTTCTTCGCAGCGCTCAGTTTGCCTGCCAAGAGCAATAAGTTTGCGGCGTACCTCTTCACCTGCTTCACAGGAAACACCCCTGAGCAGGAACAGATTCGCTATGCTCTAAGCGAGGACGGCTGGAACTACACTATGCTCAACGGCGGAAGACCTGTCATCGCCAGCGACACGGTAGCACGCAAAAAGGCGCTGCGCGACCCACACCTCCTGCGTGGCAAGGACGGATATTTCTACCAAGTTGCCACCGACATGGCATCCAGCGAGGGATGGGACAGCAACCGGGGCATCGTCATGATGCGCTCGAAGGACCTCATCAAATGGGAGCACCACAGCGTCCATTTCCCTCAGAGATTTGAGGGCACCCCGTTTGCCAAGGTCACACGTGTCTGGGCACCACAGACCATCTTCGACGAGGAAACCGGAAAATACATGGTCTACTTCAGCTTGCTCACCAACGACGGAACCATCCCCTACGACAAGGTGCACTTCTGCTACGCAAACGACGATTTCAGCAACCTCGAGGGTGAGCCACAGGTGCTCTTCGACCTGAAGAGCGCATGCATCGACACCGACATCGTGCGCGACGACGGGGGGATCTATCACATCTTCTTCAAGACGGAAGGCCTGCAACAAAAGGGCATCAAACAGTTTCTCGCCAAGTCGCTCCACAACAGCAAGGAGTGGACTTTGCGAGATGAATACTGTCAGGACACAGACGAAGCAGTGGAGGGAAGCAGCGTGTTCCGCCGCCACGATGGTTCGTGGGTGCTGATGTACGATTGCTACATGAATGGGCACTACCAGTTCTGCAAGTCCAACGACCTACTCTCCTTCACACAGGTGCAAAACACAAAGACGAGCGATGCGTTCAAGCCACGCCACGGCACAGTCATCGCCATAACGAACAAAGAGGCTGAACTGCTCAGATCATGGAGCTTGCTCAACGAGGGCTTAAACGAACTCTGTCAGCAAACAGAATCCTCGCCCACAACTGCCAAGGCGCGACAACGCGATCGTGCAATCCGGCAAATCAAAGCTACCCTCGACGGCACAGCCAGCATCAAGAGCTACAAAGCCCAACTCCGGAAGTTGGAAAAGTTCTTTGAGCGCGAGACATAGACATATTTTATATAGAAATAACCGCTAACACAAAACACCGAACCTGCGCAGCGCGAGCACGAGAGCGATACATAATACGAAGCATGGGCGTGTGCGCACCCGCACAGGCAGGTAACAAATAGTAGTAGAGAGAAAGAGAGAAACAGTAGGCACCCCCCAAAAAAGCACGGAGCACACGAAAGAAAACTCCAGCAAAACAACAGAGAGAAAACAAAATAATAATACCTAACATAATAATCAAAACAAAAACTGTATGAAAAACCGTTTCAGAACAATGGGCAAGCACGCATCCTGGATGCTCGCCACGCTCGCAGTCTGCGGTTTGACAACGTCATGCAAGGACGAGTACTACCTCGACGACGAGAAACCCAGTTATCTCGGTTCGAGCATCTACGAGAGCTTGCAGTCGAAGGGTAACTTCACAAACTACCTCCGACTCGTTGCAGACCCCGATGTCAATCCGCAGGGACAAAGACCTCTGTCAGAGGTGCTTTCACGTACCGGTTCAAAAACCGTGTTCGTAGCAAACGATGAAGCCTGGGCTGCTTTCTTTGCCAAGAACGCAACGCTGCCCGAATCGGACCCCTGGCACAACGCCACCAGCTATGACAAGCTGAGCTTCTCTCAGAAGAAGTTGCTCATCCACGGTTCGATGCTCAACAATGCCATCGTCATGGAGAACCTGGCTTCTATGCTCGCTTCAGACGGAAGCGGCATGCAGCGTGGTGTCTACATGCGCCGCGAGACCGATGTGGTGCCCACCGACTCCATCACTTTTGTCAAAGCAGAGGACTTCCCCTTCCACCTCGAAGAAGCTGAGGAGACCGACCAATGGTGGCGCTTCCGCGACAAGACACGCCGTGGTCCAAGCATTGACAAGGAAGGTATCTATCTGGTGTGCGACTCTACTCCTTCCATGATGGTTGCCTTCACAAACCAATACATGAAGAACAACAACATCACAGACGAGGACTTCAGACTGGCAACTGGCATGTCACGTGTCACAGATGACGTACACATCAACAATGCCAAGATTCTCGAGCAGGACCAGGTCTGCGAGAATGGTTATGTGAACGTTGTTGACCGCGTGCTCACCCCCTTGGCAAATATGTCAGAGGTGCTCCGCACGAACGGAAAGACACAAATCTTTAGCCACATGCTCGAGCGTTGGTCTGTGCCTTACTACAACTCTACTGTCACAAAAGCCTATGAAGACATCATGCGTTCGAGAGGCAAGGAGTGGACCGACTCTATCTTCTCAAAGCGCTACTTCAGCGACATGAGCTACGGACATAAGGGTCTCACAACCGACCCCTACGGCAAGGTCTTTGTCAACGACAAGTCTGCCATCCTCAAGTTCGACCCCTCATGGAACAAATACTACAACGAAAAGGCTGACCCCATGTATGACATGGCTGCCATGTATGTACCCAACGATGATGCACTCTGGGAATACTTCACCACACCCAACGAAAAGGGATGGGACCTCATCTCAACCTACTACATCAAGAAGGGTACACCTGAGGAGATTCCATACGAAGCACCCGATCGCAACAACCTCGAAACGCTCTTTCGCCAAATCGACTGCATCCCTGCCAGCACACTGAACTCTCTCCTGAACGTAATCATGTTCAAGAGCTATGCCACCTCTGTGCCCAGCAAGATGGATCAGCTGCGCGACGACGCCAACGAGCAGATCTTCAACGTCAACGAAGACGACAAGACACACATTGTTGGAAGTTTGGTAGCTAACAATGGTGTTGTCTACCTTACCGACAAGGTCTACGGTCCTGCCGACTTCACCTCCGTTGCTGCACCCGCTCACATCACTAAGACAAACCTCATCATGAAGTGGGCTATCTACAACGGTTCGAAGACCAGCGACACCAATAAGATGAAGCTGAACTACTACGCCTACCTGAAGGCTATGCAGAGCCGTTTCGCCATGTTCCTCCCTAGCGACAAGGCGCTCAGCTACTTCTATGATGTGCTCAGCTTCAGCAGTATGAAGCCCCGCGTCTACTCACTCGCCTACAACGCTAAGAATGCCACGATGCCCGTCATCGAAACGGACTACGCATACGACCCTGCAACGGGTGTCATTGGTGCTCCTATCACCGACTCCAAGAAGAAAGAAACTGCCAATGACGACGAAATCGTGGACCACCTGAGACTCATCCTCGAAAGCCACACCATCGTGCTCAACGACGAACTGGCAGACAATCCTAACGGCATCGAGGAAGATGTGAACAACTACTACCTCGCCAAGAACGGTGCACCCATCAAAATCACCCGTGAGAACGGCAAGATTGTCAAGGTGCAGGGTGGCTTCCAGGTAGCAAATGAGGCTAAAGGCATTGAAGGCGGCGTCAATGGCGCTGATGACTACTCAGCAGCCAAGGGTATCCAGAACTGCCTTATCGAAGAAAACTACAAGAAGGACAATGGTCACACCTACATCCTCGACAGTCCCATCCTCGGATCGGCACAGAGCGTGAAGAGCATCGTTTCTACCAACGAAAGATTCAACATGTTCAACCACATCTGTACAGTCGAAGATGCGCAGCAGCAGATGATGGTTGACTGCGGTCTGATTGACAAAGACAAGTACAAGACCAAGGCTCAGCGTACGGCGGAAATGAAGAAGTACTTGATCTTCGTGACCAGTCTCGGAATAGGTGACAAGGCTGTGTTTGCAACCGACGAGAATGTATCATTCCTCTCTAACAGCAACTACACACTCTACGTGCCCAGCAATGAGGCCATCACAGAAGCCATCAACTGCGGTCTGCCTACATGGGAGAAGATCTATGAAGACTATGAGTCTTGCATGGATCCCGAAACGAAGGCTATCTCACACAACGACAGTGTTCGCATCCAGGCCAAGATTGTCTTCCTTGCTAACTTTATTCGCTACCACTTCTGCGACAACAGCGTGTTTGTTGACAACAGTGCAATGAGCGAAACGCAGTCGCAGACCTTCAGCTACAATAAGGACAATGGTGTCTTCATGAAACTGAACATCAAACGAAGCGCAGGAACCCCCGGCACTCTCTCCGTAAAGGATGCCACAGGCGGCAACTGGATGACAGTGAACCCCGACAACTGCAACTTCATGGCAAGAGACATCTATTCATCAAAGAAAGTTAGAGAACAGCTAAAACTCGGTCAGCCTATCATCAAGTCGGAAAGCTACATCACCGTACATGAGATTCCCGGCGTGCTCAACCATGTCGAAATACCCATCGTGAACGGAAAGCCCAACTACGAGAAGTTCTTCCAGAACGAAGAGGCTGTTAAGCGTTATCTTGAGAAATTCCAAATCAAATAACACCTGCTACCATGACAAGATATTTTAAATTATTTTTGCTCGGAATCGTCAGCCTCATGGCTGCACTTCCTGCCAGCGCCCAGACAAGGCGCATCTCCGGTACGGTGAGCGACGACATCGATGTGGTAGTCGGCGCTAATGTCAAGGAAATTGACAAGAACAATCGTATCGTTAGCCAAGCCGTCACCGACTTCAACGGTAACTTTACAATGACCATCAAGGACCCCAAAAACGTTCTTAAAATCTCATATATCGGCTACAAAGAGTGGTCCTCACCTATCGGTGCCAAGAATGTGTTCAAAGTGACACTTCAGGACAACACCAAGATGTTGAAGGACGTTGTCATCACAGAAAAGAAGAAGTCACCAACAACAGGTCTTGAAATCCCTGAAAGAGAGTTCTCCGGTGCCGTTCAGAACTTCAAGATGGACGACATGGAAGGTTTGGCTTTCGAGTCTGTCGACCAAGCACTTCAAGGACAAATCGCCGGTCTCGACATCGTGACCAACTCTGGTAACCTCGGTTCGGGAACTACCATGCGTCTGCGTGGTACATCTACCATTTTTGGTGATGCTAACCCCCTCATCGTCGTAAATGACCACCCCTTCGAACTTCCCGAAGGCAACAGACCCTCATCGTTTGACGGTCTGGACAACGAAGAGCAGTTCTCTGCTTTGTTGAACGTGAACCCTGAAGACATCGAAAGCGTCACCGTTCTTAAGGATGCTGCCGCCACCGCTAAGTGGGGTGTGCAGGGTGGTAATGGCGTTATCGAAATTAAGCTCCGCCGCGGTAAGCGTGGTCCCACTCAGGTTAATTTCAGCTACAAGTTCACGGGTCGCTGGCAGCCCTCTGGATACAAGATGCTCAATGGTGACGAATACACCATGCTGCTGAAGGAAGCCTACTACAACCCCAAGCAGCCCGGTAACATGAAGGCTATCCCCGAATTGGACTACAACCAGGATATGCCATACGTCTACAACCACTTCAACAAGAACACGGATTGGATGGACGAAGTGACACAGTTTGGTAAGGAGCATCGCTACTACATCAACCTCACTGGTGGTGGTGAAAAGGCTACCTTCCGCATCGGTGCCGGATACAACACATCATTGGGCTCTGTAATCGGACAAACGATGAATCAGTTTACCGAGTCTACTGCCCTCGACTACTTCGTCAGCGACCGCATCAAGTTCAGCACCGACATCAACATGAGCTTCACCAACAACCACCGCAACGCGAAGGACATCATCAGTGCTGCACGCTCTGCTATGCCTAACATGAGTGTCTGGGAATACGATGCTATGGGCAACCTCACGGGCAACTACTTCAACATGCTCCCCATACCTTCTTCTGCCACCACATCAGAAGGTGTCTCTGGCTACCTCAACGATGGCAACTACACCAGTTACGAGCTGAAGGACCGCTTCAGCAACGGTAACCCCGTGGCTAACGCTAATCTGGCTTACAACCTGAGCAAGCAGTACAACCTGAGCCCACGCTTCAGCATCGACTATAAGCTTCTCGGACTTGACAACGATCACCACAGACTGGACTATCGCGGTGAAGTAAAGATCGACATCTTCAACACCAGTTCGGACGGCTTCACTCCCGCTGAGCTCGTGCCTATGGCATGGGTATATGGTGGCGACAACGGTAGCAACAAGCGCAACGAAGTTAGCAACTCTGAAAACAAATCGATGACCTTCAACACACGTCACCAATTGCAGTTCTATCCTCACTTTAACAACAAAGACCATACTCTGGGTATGAGCGCTATGTTTGAATTGACCACAACAAGCAATTCAAACCAGAACACAAGTCTTTGGAATGTGCCTAACGGCATCACCGACCCCACCGTTGTGGCACTCCTCACCGGAGCTGGTGCAAGTAATGGTAGCAGCCGCAGCCAACGATTCCGCGAGATGGTGCACTACTCATACAAGGGTAGGTACAATCTTGACGTCACCGTCACCACAGATGGTCGCAGCCAATACGGTCGTGGCCACAAGTATGCTACGTCTTATTCATTCGGCGCTCGTTGGAATATCATCGACGAGAACTTCATGGAGCCCTTACGCAAAGTGGTGTCTATGTTCTCTATACGTCCCTCATGGGGTCTCGTGGGTACGCCCGGCTCTTCAGGCGACAACCAGTACAACAGATATAGCTCTTGGGGCTACTACAATGGACACACTGTGATTCGCCCTGAAAACCTCTCTTTGATTAACATCCGTTCTCAAAAGAACAAGGATCTCAACATCGGTGCTGACCTCGGATTCCTCGATGGACTCATCAACTTCGACTTCAACTACTACAACCGTATTAGTTCAGACCAGATCATGCCTAACCTGTCTATTCCTTCTGCCAATGGTTTCAGTTCACTCAGTTCATACAACGGCGGTGAAATGACCAACGAAGGATGGGAGTTGAATTTCTCTACTGGCAAGTTTGCTAAGGTGGGTAAGTTCTCTATGAAACTGCGTGGTAACATTTCACAGACCTTCAACAAGATTAATGAAATGAACCCACTCATCCTGGAGAACCTCAATGGAAGCGAGACCTATCGTCCCGATGAAGGCTGGAACTCGCGCATCCAGATTGGCAACGCTCTTGGTTCTATCTACGGTCTGCGCTCTAAGGGTGTCTACGCATACGACTACGAGCACAATGGTTACACCAACACCTCATTCAATGCTTACGGCTACAACGAGGTGGACGCAAACGGCAACACATTTAAGACTGCTGACGAAGCACGCGCCTTCGGTACGGGCTACGACAAGTGGGGCAACAAGATTAACACCGCTGCTGCTGCTGCACGTCGTGGTGAGAACGCTACCTGCCCCATCGCATACGACTCCAACGGAAACATGATGACGGACTACAAGGGCAATCCTCTTGCTATGTACTATTGCTACACCGAAGGTCAGCGCAAGCAGTTCCAGGGTGGTGATGCCATCTACGAAGACATCAACCATGATGGTAACATCGACCGCTACGATATGGTTTACCTCGGCAACTCGAATCCTACGTGCTTCGGTGGTTTCGGTGTGAACTTCTATTACGGACGATTTGAGTTGAACATCTCATTCAACTACCGCTTGGGCCACCACATTGTAAACAAAGCACGTGCAGGCTATGAGGCGATGACCACAAACTCTAACCAAAGCTATGCTACAACATGGCGTTGGCGCAAGAATGGTGATGACACCTTGATTCCGCGCGCACTCATCAGCAGCGGCACTAATGGTACTTACGGTACGGCTAACTACAACCAGTTGCCAAGTGACCGCTACGTAGAGAAAGGTAACTACCTTCGTATGCAATACATACAGGTTAGATATAACTTCAACAATAAGGCAGAATGGATGAAGAAGCTCGGCATCAAGAACTTGTCACTCTCTGGCAATATCGACCGTCCCTTCCTTTGGTCTAAGTACACGGGTATCGACCCCGAAAAGGCCCCTGGCATGTACGGTGTTGCTTCCGACAATGACCAAACTCCTCCTGCTCGCTCATTCACTTGTAGTCTTAATATCGGATTCTAAAACCTGATACAATTATGAAAAAACATATCAAAACACTCAGATTGGGCTTTATGGCTGTGCTGACCGCTTTGCTCAGCACCTCATGCCAAGATTGGCTTACGATCTACCCCCAGACTCAAATCGTTGAGCAAAACTTCTGGGAAGACAAGAACGACCTTGAGGGTGTACGCTATGCTACCTATAAGCAGATGTGCGGCACACTGGAGAGCATGGTGCTGTGGGGTGACCTTCGTTCAGACACCTATCAGCTTTCTGACGCAGAAGGACAGACTGCCACGCATATTCTCTATGATGAGATCCGTACCGGCATGATTGACCGTGACTCGGCAAGTGCTTACTTCAAGTGGGACGGTTTCTACACAACCATCAACTACTGCAATAAGGTGATCTCTCATGGTCAAGAAGTGCTCGACATTGACAAGCAGTTCACCTCGGCTGAATGGAGATACATGAAGGCAGAAATGGTGACACTCCGCGTTCTTAACTATTTCTATCTCCTCCGCGCATTCAAGGATATTCCTTACACAACGAAGGTGATCAACAACGATGCTGAAACGGAATACTTCTCTGCTACCAACCAACTTGTCGTGCTCGACTCCATCATCACAGACCTCGAGTCTGTACGCTGGAATGCGCGCAAGCAGTATTCACAGACCAAGGACACGAAGGGCATGATCACCAAGACTGCCATCTACGCGCTTCTTTCTGATCTCTATCTCTGGCGTGCATCACTGCATCAGGGACGTGGTATCATGGAGGATGTTGTCTACCTCAACAACCACCAAACTCCCGATAACATCAACAACATTGAAAGAGATGAGGCAGGACGCTTGATCATCCGTCACTCTGTGGAAAATGACTACAAACTCGCTATTGCCTATGCCGACACCTGTATGGCTGAGCTCTACGAGCAGAACCACATGAACGGATTCACCACGAACCGTGCCAACACCATCTCCTATGGTCTGGATAATGTTGAAATGTACAAGAACGATTTCGCCAACTTCAAAAGCGGCGGCGTTGACCTCAGTGCTTACTACAACATCTTCACACTAGGAAACAGCAACGAAAGCATCTTCGAACTTCAGTTCAACAAGAGCGACTCACGCACCAACGGCGTCATCACCTCACAGTGGGGCTACAACGAAAGTGTGCACCTCGCTGTCAGCGAAAGCGCACTGCAGGCTGCAGGCATCACCGTTCAGGATTCACGCTATTGGTTCAACGCATGGAAGAAGGTGAGCCATATCGGTGGCACGGAACAGAAGACTGACCTCTCACAGGCTTACTGCTTCAAGTGGCGAGACGCAAGCTTCCGCACTCCTGACACAGGTCTGGCAAATGAGACCAAGGTGGCTACATCCGGTGAAAACGACAGCTACCACAACTGGATTATTTATCGTCTGTCTGACGTCATGCTCCAGAAAGCTGAGGCATTGGCTTGTCTCCACCTGCTGACCAAGACGGCTGCTTACAAAGACGAAGCAATCCGAATCCTCAATGCAAACCACCGTCGTTGGTACTGCCCCAACTACAACGAGCAGGAACTCAAGGAACCCTCTGAAGACGTTATGGACAACTTCGGAAGAGTCTTCAGCGATGGTAGCAAAAACACAGTCGGAAATGTTCCCGCTGCAAGTGATGTGGAAATCGCTGTGCTCAACGAGCGCCAGATCGAGTTCATCGCAGAAGGTAAGCGTTGGTTCGACCTCGTACGCTATGCAGAACGTCACGCCGGTGGCGAAAACGGTTCTGGAGAGGACGTGCGCGAGTCAACTGAAGAGAGACGCATCAACAGCGGCTACGATGGCATGAAGTTGATGGCGGAGAAGTTCCTCAAGAACACCTTCCCACGCGATTACACCACGCTTATCGCCAGAATGAAGAACCGCTACGGTCTCTACAACATTATCTACTACATGGAAATCAAGGCAAGCGTTGACGGTAACGGCGTGGCACACCTTGAGCAGAATCCTGTTTGGAACAAGAATACCTACGAGAGATAAACAAGGAGGATATACATTATGAAAAATCTAAAAAATATTACGAAATACGCAGTGATGGCTGCAATTGCCGTCCCCTCACTCCTCACATTCAGCAGTTGTCAGGAGAAGGTTGACGAAAGCGCACGCTACACCTTCACTCAGTATACGGTAGCTAGCTACCTACAAGAGCATGATGACTACTCGGAATACATCAAATTGCTGTCAGAAGTGCCAGTAAGTAGCCGCAGTGAGTCGACCGTGTTGCAGCGCGTCAGCGCCCGTGGTAACTTCACAGTGTTTGCTCCCACCAATAAGGCTATACAGAACTATTTGGAAGAGCTCACCGAGAAGGGAATCATCAGCAGACCGTCATGGGACGCTTTCCCAACCGAACATGTTAAGGACTCTATCAAGAAGGTAATCGTCTACAACAGTATTCTCGATGGCGGTGATCAGGGTAAGTCGTATCAGACAAGCGGATTCCCCGAGCATGATGGCGAGGAATTCCTTACACCTAACATGAACGACCGCATGCTCACACTCGTGCGCAGTGAATCACTCGACTCTCTGTTCATCGATGGTGTGAAGAACGCTGAAACGAAAAAGATCACCGGCGGTGCACTCATCGACTTAAAGAACCACGACATCCTTGCTATTAATGGTTACATCCATCAGGTGCACAGTGTTGTGGCTCCCAGCAACGAAACAGTAGGTAGCATCTTCGAAGATATGATCAAGAACGGTGACGAGCAGTTCCTCGTTACTGCCAAGATGATCTACGCTTGCGGCTTGATCGACACATTGTCTGCCGTCCGCGACGAGCGCTACGAAGTGGCATACCTCAACGAGGAAATCGTGAATCTGCCTAATCACCCTTCATTCGGACAACCCGGTTTCTTGCCCGAACACCGCAAATTTGGATACACCATCTTCGCAGAAACGGATGAATTCTGGCAGAAGGCTATCGGCAAGCCCAGCGCAGAAATCACACCTGCTGACGTTTGCAGTTGGGTGGTGAGACAAGGCTTCTATCCTGGCGCTAAGGATAACACCGATTACAAGAGTACGGACAATGCACTCTATCAGTTCCTGACCTACCACATTCTCCCCATGCGAATCCCTGTTGACAAACTTGTGATTCACTACACCGAAAACGGCTACAACTACCAGAGCTCGAAGGAGTACTCAGTGCCCGTCAGCGAAACCTACACAACGATGGGTGAGCGTCGACTGCTCAAAATCTATCAATCAGGCAAGACCGATCCCACTAACACCATCTACCTGAACCGCTTCCCCATCTTGCGCAACGGACGTCGTCAGGACTATTCAGAAGCGGGATGCGAAGAAGGCAAGCAAGGTGTAGTGATCAACACGACTGACTTCAGAAACGTAGTGAACGGCTACATCTATCCCATCAGTAGTGTGCTTGCCTATGACGAAGCAACGCGCGTAAACCTCTCTAAGGAGCGCATCCGTTTCGACGTAGCAGGTCTCTTCCCTGAGTTCATGAACAACAACATTCGTTACAGTCGTTCTTCAACAAACAGAGACCTCTGCGTAGGTATGCCTATCGACAAGAGCTATAAGTATCTCGAAGATCTGGAAATCCTCGAAGGTACCAGATTCTACTACCTTTCTGGTTATGGTAAGGGATGGCAGAACTACCAAGGCGATGAGCTCAACGTGACGGGACGCTACGAAATGGTCTTCCGCTTGCCTCCAGTTCCTGTTGAAGGAACCTACGAGATTCGCTATGCCGTGCAGAGCAACTCTGGCTTGCGTGGTATGTGCCAAGTTTACTTCGGTACGAACAAAAAGAAGCTTCCCGTGGCTGGTATTCCTCTTGACTTGCGTCTCGGTGCTAATAACAGCCCCGCTAACGACTTGTGGAAAACCACATGGATTGATGACAAGGTTAGTGGTGAAGACATTGACGAGACAAATGCAGAAAATGACAAGCAGATGCGTGCCAATGGATTCATGAAGGGTCCCAAGTATTATCACGTAGCTATCGGTACGAACACGGACCTTGCTCGTGCAAACCAGAAGACCTTCCGCCGTATCATCGTTCGCGATAAGATGAAGCCAGGTGAAACCTACTACATCAAATTCAAGTCTGTACTCGATGACGACTCTAAGGAATTCTTCATGGACTACATCGAGCTCTGCTCTAAGGAAGTGTACGACAATGAAGAGAATCCTGAGGACATTTGGTAATTCATTGAACTCAACTAACCGACACTGATTATATATGGAGCGATGGCGAGAGCCACTACAGTTCTCGCCATCCCCCCAAACAACAATCAAAATCAACAACACATGAAAACTTTCAGAAAACATATCGGAGCCATGCTCGCTGCCACAGCACTCCTTGCTATGCCTGCTTGCACGGACACCTGGGACGACCACTACTTTGCGGCCGAAGGCAACTCTGCCACCCTCTCCCTTTGGGAACAGATTGAGGCCAATCCAGATCTCTCCACATTTGCGGAACTGGCTGCTAAAGCTGTTTACTACAAGGACGAGAGACACCCCTTGACCAATCAGCAGACGAACAAGCCTTACACGTTCAAGGATCTTCTGCAAGGCACACAGATTCTCACCGTGTGGGCGCCTGAGAACGACGCATTCAGCGAAGAGGACAAAGCTTACTGGCTCAATCAGGTGGAGAAGGACCCATATACCCTCCATCAGCAGTTGATGGGTAACTGCATTGCACTCTGGCGCAACCAGACTACGAATGGTGGCCAGAAGATACTAAAGATGCTGAATGGCAAGAACAAAGTCTTCGATAGCGACAAGCTGATTATCGACGACATCAAACTTGAGAAGAAGGACATTGCTGCTACCAACGGTACACTTCACACCACTAAGAGCAGCATCGAGTTCAACTTCAACATCTACGAGTATCTGAAAAGCACTGCCAATTCAGAGAAGAATAATGTGATGCGTTTCCACAACTATGTCACCAAGACCGATACCACCTACCACAACATCTCAGGTAGTATCGAGGGTAACCCCGACGAATATGGTCGTCCTACCTATGTGGACAGCGCATACACCAACACGAACTTGATGTTCCACAACACACACCGCACCACCACAACAAATGGCGACAAGAACTTCACCCATATGGAAAGTTTTGGTGCAAACATCGCTGCGGAGGACTCTGACTTCATCATGCTCGTTCCCACTGATCTTGCATGGGAAACAGCCTACGAGAAGCTCAAGAAGCTCTACAATTATGCTCCACGCTATATCGACAACAACAAGTCTGACAACAAGACTACGATATCGTACTTCCCATTGGAAAGAGCTTACACCGAAAATGAGGTGGACAGCATCGTACGTCAGAACATCGATATGGACATCATCTCTCCCCTCTGCTTCAATGCACACGTGCAGCCTAAGCGCACGATCAGCTCATCTCCTTGGAACAGTACGGACCTGATTGCAGCTTCCGACGAAGACATCAAGTTCTTGCTCAACACATTTGGCAGCAACAACTCTGGCGACACGCTGCGCAGCGACGAGAACTGGAGAAAGACCAGTCTGTGGGAAGGCAAAACCAAGTATAGAATGAGTAATGGTTATGGCATCATCTCTGACACTTGGGATATTCCTCACAAGCTCTACAAGCCCAACGTAATCATCGAAGCCGGCAACAGAAGTCACTACAACAGCAATGACTTCTCAAGATTTGCTGAGACACGAACCTTCAGCAATGAGACGGCTGTTGCTTGGGTTGACACCGTGGGACGTGTTACAGAAGACAACTTCGCATACTATACGTCACAAAGTGATGCTGCCTCCATCTCACCCGTATTCAAACTCAAGGGAACGCACGGTGAAAATAAGGAGTCTGAAGTGATGAGTGGTGCTTATGACATTTACCTTGTTGTAGTACCTGACTTCTATCTGACAAGTGGAGACACCATCATAGGTGACACCGTGAAGCATAGAATCAAGGCTACCATCAACTATAATAATGGTGATGAAAAGGGAAAGGAGGCTGCTAAATCACTCAACCCCGAGGATCCTCGCTCTGACGGTAAAGTTCTCATTAATGTTGGAACCGAAAAGAATCCTGAATACGCCATCGAATATGATGGCAAGAAGGTGGAGAAGATTCTGCTTTTCGAGAACTTCCGATTCCCCTATTCATACAAGAACCTGCGCTATTGCTTCCCAACACTCGAAATTGGCACATCTGCTGACAAGAATGCACGTCAGGAAGGTTATAAGAACACGTTGTGTATAGACCAGATTATCCTTGTAAGCAAGGAAGACGAATAATCCCCTCACCCCTTCAATATATAATAACAATGAAAAAGACAAATAATACATTCCTCAGCAAGGCCGTTAGATATGGCCTCTGCTTTGCAATCCTCACGACAGCCGGCACGAGCCAGGCAGTCGCTCAGGACGACACAGAGGACGGTCAGGAGTCTACCGTTGTCTATTCGAAGCGCAAAGCGAATAGAGCAAAGGACGAAAAGAAGTATGACCTGAAAGTGGTGAGCGGATGCGTCACCGACAATGCTACGGGTAAGCCCATGGGCGGTGTTCGCGTTCAGGCACTCGGACAGGAACGCTGGTCATGCCTTACTGACGAGGATGGTAGCTACAGATTCTCTGTTCCCTCCTTCGTCACTTCACTCTACATCTATGCTCCCGAGTATCAACCACTCCAACTCGCCATCAAAGGCGAAACAGACCAGAATGCTTCGCTCATGAGTTCTTCGTTCAAGGCATTCTATACAGACGGAACGAACATCACAGCAAAGACACGCTATGAGTTGAATCAATCCTCTGCCATCACCATTGAGACGGAAATGGAGAACAATTTAGCTGCCGACATCCACAGCACCTCACGCAGTGGTCTGTTGGGACAAGGCGCCTATCTCAGCATCCGTGGTGTGAACAGTATCAATGCCAATGCCCAACCGCTCATTGTCATGGACGGCAACATCATCGACCCAGAGTTTGAGAGAACCTCACTCCATGAGGGCTACTACAACAACTTGCTCTCTGGCATCGACCCCGAGAACGTAGAAAGCATTGAAGTGCTCAAAAACGGAACAGCCCTCTACGGAGCCAAGGGTGGCAATGGCGTCATCGTCATCAAGACGAAGCGCGGCCGTTCTCAAGCAACGAAAATTAACGTTCGCATCTTCGGCGGTATGGAATTTGTACCTAAGAAGATTGATATGATGAACGGCAATCAATATCGTTCTTACTTGAGCGACCTTGCTTCAACGGTGAGAGATTTCTCCATCTCATCCACAGACGACGTCAAGCGTGCCTTCTTGAACGACAATCCAAACTACTACTACAAGGTGTTCCACAACAACACCGACTGGCAAAAGGACATCTATAGAAACACCTTTGTACAGAACTATAAGGTCAACGTGGAAGGTGGTGATGATGTCGGCATGTATAGCCTTTCACTTGGCTACACACAAGGACAAGGTACTCAGAAAGGGAACGACTTCAGTCGCTTGAACCTTCGTTTCAACACCGACATCAAGATTGCCTCTCGACTCTCCACTGAACTTGACATCGCATACAACCAAACAGCCTACGACATCTTTGATGCTGGCTGGAGCGAGAACTACAACATGCAGAACATTGGTTCGACCAATGTCTTGGGCCTTGTGTCTGCTCCTATGTTGAGCCCCTACTCATATTATATGGATGAGAAGAACAACAACCAACTCTCTCTCTCCAAAGAGTATGCCGGCAAGTATGCAGCCAGTAACAATACAACTTGGATTCAGAACCCATTCAAGTTCCCCAAGTCACTCAGCATCAATGAAGCGCTCCGCAATCCTTACTGGATTATGGAAAATGGTGTTGGCGAGAACAAGAACTACGCAGAGATGACCCAGATCAGCATCAATGTAGCTCCCAAGTATCAGGTGACAGACCACTTTTGCATCCAAGATCGCTTCAACTATCAGCTCAACCGCAACAACGAGAAGTACTTCCTTCCTATCAACGGTACGACGCTCTTCCAGTTGGAAGATCTTGGCAACATCTCTTCTGTGCTCAAGTCACAGTTCACCAAGGAGACCACCATCAACAACGATCTCAGTTTGGCATGGGGCAACAAGTACGGTGCTCACACCATCAACGCATTGGGTGGTTGGCGCTACAATAACTACTCATATTCTTACACATTCATGCGTGGTTATAACAACGAGAACGACAAGTTGCCCAATCTCTCAAAGAACATGCAGTACATCAACTATGGTGGCACAAAGGACAATTGGGTAGACATGACCTACTATCTGCAAGCGAACTATAACTATGCTAATCGCTACTATGCAGAGGCAACCATCAGTTCACAGGCAAGTTCTAAATTCGGCAAGAACACACGTCAAGGCTTCCAACTCGGCGGAGTTAGTTGGGGACTCTTCCCCTCTCTGCAACTCGGTTGGGTGATGAGCAATGAAAAATGGTTCAAGACTGGAAAAGGAATCAACTACCTAAAACTGACCGCAGGATTCGACCAAAGCGGTAATGACGACCTCGACTACTATGCAGCCCGCACCTATTGGGAGAGCCAGCAAGTAACAGAGAACACCGTTGGTCTCGTTTTGAAAAATATTGCCAACAGCGCCATCCAGTGGGAAACCACAACAAAGTGGAATGTAGGTCTTCAAGGTGCATTCCTCAACAATCGTCTGACTACTGGTCTTGACTTGTTCTGGCACAAAACCGACAATATGCTCACCATCAAGGACCTCAGCTATGTCTCAGGTATGAATCAGTTCTGGACCAACGAAGGTGCTATGACCAATCGCGGTTTCGAGGCAAAAGTCAATGCAGCGCTTGTAAACACCAAGGATTGGAAGTGGGAAGTTGGTGCAACCGTCGGTCACTACAACAACAAGGTTACCGCATTGCCAGAGAGCAACTCGATTGCACTCAAAACCTATAATTGGGACAATGGAAGCTATGAAACCACTGGTCATATCAATGGCTACACTTCGAGCATCTATGGCAAGAGCAATGTGCTGACTGCTGTAGGTGAAGCAGTAGGAAGCTTCTATGGTTGGCAATTTGCAGGTGTTCTGACTGATGATGCAGAAGCAAGCAAGGCCGGAAGCCACGGCTACCTCAAGTATCCCACTGGTCTTGCAAGTGACCCCTTCCGCAATTTCCAAGCAGGCGATGCCAAGTTTGTTGACCAAAATGGTGACGGTGTCATCGACGACAACGACAAGGTTGTTATCGGCAACCCAAATCCCGACATCTATGGTAACCTCTTTACCTCACTCACATGGAAGAACCTGCGTCTCGATGTCAACTTCAAGTATTCGCTTGGCAACGACATCTACAACTACCAGCGTTCAGTACTTGAGTCTGGCAACACCACCTACAACCAAACAACTGCCATGGCTCAGCGTTGGGCATTTGAGGGACAGAACACCATCATCCCCAAGGCATGCTACACCGATAGTGAAAACTACCGCAACAACGAGCGCATGAGCGACCGTTGGATTGAGGATGGTTCATTCCTCAAGCTCAAAAACGTTCGTCTGACCTATACCATCCCCTACTCTAACTCATGGCTTCAGGGTCTTCGCGTATGGGCAGAAGGCAACAATCTCTGGACGATCACCCGCTACCTCGGCACAGATCCTGAGATGTCTGCACGCAACAGTTCACTCTATCAAGGAGTCGACAACGGCATCGTACCTCTTAGCCGTGGCTTCAACATAGGTCTCTCAATCAACCTGTAAAAACATATCATCATGAAAAAGTTTTCAATCATCATAACATTGGTGGCAAGCCTCTTCACGGGGCTCGCCACTACCTCTTGCTCTGACATGTTGTCGCCCGACAGCGAACGTCACTCCTACGAAGTAGCAGGCGACTCACTCTACTCCTATTGGGGCATTCTTCGCTCGATGCAGAACATTGCAGAGCGCACAATCATCTTGGGCGAATGCCGCGGTGAGCTCATCGATGGAACCGCATTCGTGAGCGACTCCATTAAAGCCATTATGGACTATAACATGGAGCAGGCAACAGATGGAAGCAATCGTTTCCTACGCATTTCCGACTATTATCACGTCATCAACTCATGCAATGCCTATTTGGCAGCTGTTGATAGAGATCGCGTGACGGGCACAGACAAGCCATACATGCTCAAAGAGCTTGCACAGGTTGAGGCTATCCGCGCATGGACCTACCTCCAACTCATCCAGATTTATGGTGAGGTGCCCTTCTACACCACTCCCCTCTTGACTACTGATGACATCAACAACTTCATCCAGAATCCGAACCACCAGATGGCAAATGCCGACAATCTGGCAGATCTTCTGGTTCCCTCACTTTTGACATCGCTGGAGGTAGAGAGAGAATATGGATTCCCCAGCTATGAGAAGTACGGCTACACAGCTGAGATATGCCACAGCACCAAGGCGATGATTCCTCTCAACATCATCATAGCAGACCTCTACCTCACCAAGGGCGACGAGGCAAGTTGCACCAAGGCTGCACAGTACTATTATGATTATCTGAGCAACAACCTCGGCACCGGCCATATTGCTCCCGGTGGTGCACTGCCTAATGGTTACAACTACTATAGCCTCAAGGGCGACAACGACGACAAGCCTCGCTACTCCACCATCGGCAGCGGAACATATTGGACTGAGACCGGCCAGCAGAACAGAGAGAAGGAATGCATCACCGGCATTGCATCGTCCACCAACAAGCTTTGGGGGCACGTGCTCCGCGGCATCCCCGAACTGCTCGGCTATGACTCAGAGATTAGCGTGAACACAGGTGGCGACAGTACGGCAAGCGCCAACATCGTCTTCGTTCCCCAGTACGACAAGAAGCAGATTGCCGCATCGCCCCGCTACTTCAACATCTGCGACGCACAGACCTTCGAGACCTACATCGGTACGACCTACGAGCTGAAGGTGGTTCCCGATGTTGGCGACGCTCGCCAGTTCTGGGTTAAGGATGTCAAGCAGACCTACGACAACGGCGTAGACGGCACCGAGAAGTTCATCGTCAAGAACCATCCTAAGCCTGCAGACTTCAACAAGCGTGCCACCGCACAGTCACTGCTCATCCCCATCTATCGCAAGTCAACCATTTGGTTACGCTATGCAGAAGCGCTCAACCGTGCAGGATATCCCTCTTATGCCTTCGCCATTCTGAAAAACGGTCTTTGCAGCAACAACAATTGGTTCCCAGAGCCCAACAGCAGTGACTATGCCGTCAAGGATAGTGCCATCCAATACTTTGTAGAATACAAGGTGTTCAAGGGCTTTAGCAACAAGAAGCCCACGTATGAGACCGTTACGGTTAAGGACACCTTCCCCAAACTCGAGTCTGATGACGAGTTTAGTGCCTACGGACACAAGGCTGACGTATATGCAGATGCCATCAAGGAGTTCAAGCTCCAGGAGCAAGTCGACGACATCTTGAGACAAGCAGAAGAGAAGGGCTACACCATTACTCTGAGCATCGAGGACCTCATCGTAGACAAGGGTTCTGGCTACATTGTCAAGGGAAAGAGCTACGAGAATTATCCCGACATCACCTGTGCAAAAGCACTTGACTACTTGGATGCACGCGAAGTTCTCCGCGCCCCCACCTTCTTGAACTATAACGACGTGAAGACGCTCAATGGTAATTTCTCCGACAACTTCGCCTGTCCTTATCGCATTAGTCTCACATCTAACAATTTCATGAATCGTTCAGCAGAAACGAACCAAGGTGCAGACAACGTCACCGTTGGTATCCACAGCCGTGGCTGCGGACTCATCCGTCCCGACGACATGAAGTTCAGTTCATTCGACTACGTAAAGCTCGTCCAGAAGATTGCAGAAGAGCGCTATGGTGTAACACTGAGCAAGCAAGATATTTACAACGGTACGGACGACGAAACTGTCAAGAAATGCGTTGAAGACCTCATCGTTGACGAGGAAGCACTTGAGCTTGCATTTGAAGGCACCCGCTTCTTCGACCTCATGCGCGTAGCACATCGCCGCAATGATCCCAAATACTTGGCAGAACGTGTCAGCATGCGCTCAGGCGAGATGAACATGCCACTCTACGAAAAGTTGAACAACACGAAGGCGTGGTACTTCCCTCTTCCCCAGAAATAAAGAACCGACACATGCCAAGAGCATAAGTCTCATACGAACGCTGCAGGACTCACATGCCTGCAGCGTTTTTTTTGTACCATTTGCACTTTATGTGGTCAGCATTGGCTCGAAGCATCAAGCTGTCGTCTCTAAGACACTTTGACAATTGCTTTCTCAGCAAATGCGGCAATCCAGTCAAATCTATTTTTGCCCACGCAGCCTTGTTGTCTTTTCGGTAACGCTTCAAACACCATATTTGCCAAATAAATACGTTGCCAAGGAGGTATTTTCGAGAAAATCTTTAATTTTTATTTTCCACGCTTGGCGCTTTCAACTAATTTTCATAACTTTGCATGCCAATTATTTTTTTAACCTTTATGCATTTATGAAAAAAACTATGCTTGCCTTGCTATGTGGACTATTGCCGATGGGCATGAGTGCACAAACATTCGAGATGAATGACGAGGCGCCAAACAATCCAAACAACGAACCACGTCCTTGTCATCCCGTTCCCTCGGAACGACAGATTCTGTGGAACGAAACCGAATTTTATGCCTTCTACCACTACGGAATGAACACCTTCACTGGTAAGGAATGGGGAAACGGTGACGAACAAGAAAGCCTATACAACCCACTTGGCAAGCCAGATCCTGAGCAATGGGTCACCAGTGTTAAGGCAGCCGGAATGCGCGGTGGCATTGCCGTTGTAAAGCATCACGATGGTTTCTGTCTGTGGCCCACCTCTACCACTGAGCACAACATCACCAAGGGCAGTGGTGCGTATCACAATACCAACATCGCAGACGAGTTTGCAAAGGCAAGCAAGAAGCACAAGATGAAGTACGGTTTCTACGTTTCACCCTGGGACTGCAACAGCATCCACTACGGAACGGACAAGTATGTCACCGACGTGTTCCTCAAGCAGTGTGAAGAGCTTGCCACCTATGGTAGCGACCAATTTGAGATGTGGTTCGACGGAGCCAATGGCGGTAAGGGCTACTACGGTGGTCGCAACACGAACGTCAGCGTGGACGCCTCCATCTACTATGACATCCCCAACCTTCGCGCCAAAGTGCACACCATCGCTCCCAATTGCGTCATGTGGGGTGTGGGCAACGAAGCACGCTGGATTGGCAACGAAGCCGGCTACAGTGGTGTGACCTGCTGGGCCATGGGCGACCGCGAGAGCGGTGACATCAACGGCTGGTACTGGCATCCTGGCGAAAGCGACGCCAAGGCCACCAGCGGAGGTTGGTTCTGGCACAGCGGCGAAACGATGAAGAGCAGCGATCTCCTCTTCAAGACGTATCTCGAGACTGTGGGTCGCAATGCCACATTCATCCTCAACTGTCCTCCCAACAACTATGGAATCCTACCCGACGCCACCGTCAATGAGTTGAAGGCACTCGGTCAGAAACTCCACGACCGTCTCGGCCTCGACGTCTATGGCATCACAACACCCGGTGCCACCGACTATGCCAAGACAGCCACCATCACTGCCAATGAGGAGCGCACCGGCGGCAACTACCAAGCAAGCCTCGTGGCAGACGGTAACAAGGACACCTATTGGGCTGTCAACGACGAGTCGCACACCGGCGAGATCACCTTCGAGTGGGATGCACAGAAAACCATCCGCTACGTTGTGCTTCAAGAGCCCATCCGCCTCGGCCAGCGTGTCAAGGACTTCAAGATTGAATACAGCACCGATGGCAACAGCTGGACTGAACTGGCTTCCGGCATCACCACCACCATCGGCTACAAGCGCATCATCCCCCTCAATGGAGACACAGCCAACAGCTACGGAACTGGCTACAAAGCCAAGAAGCTGCGCATCAGCATCACCGACAGCCGTGCGTGCCCCCTCATCTCTAACATCAACATCTTCTAATCATCAACCGAAACTTACCTAATTCACAAGACATAAACAATTATGAAGAAGTATATCATTTCAGCGTTGATGATTTCTGCACTCAGTGCATCAGCGCAAACAAACATAACATTTGAAACGACAGACTACAAGACCGTAGGCGTCTACGACAACTGGGAAGGCAGCCCCTTCCGCAATGGAACGATGAAGGGCAACGCAGCCGTTGTGGACAATCCTGACACAGCGGTTGACCCCATCTTAGGTCGTGCTCCCAACCCCTCTGCCAAGGTAGTAGCCGTACAGCGCAGTCGTTTTGGTAGCAACACCTTTGGTGTGCGTATCGACCTCAACGAGCCCTTCCGTCTGACCAAGCAGCCTCAATACCTCCACATCATGACCCTCGTCAAGGACAAGCCAGTCGCCAGTCGCATGATGGTGATAGGTCTTGGCAAGCGTATCGAAGAAGCATGGAGCTGGCAGGATGGTCAGGACGAGCAGTTCTGGGCACAGACAGCCGTTGTGGACGCAGGTGACACCTGGCAGGATGTAGTATGCTCATTCAAGGGTTTCTGCTACAGCAAGGAGGAGAACCCCAATGCCGGCATCGACATCTACTCCCTCATCCTTGTCCCCGACCTTCGTTCGCCCCATGAGGATGCGTCCGATTGGGTAGCCTACTTCGATGACATCGTAGTTGACAACAGCCCCTCCAAGCGATTCACGACCAGCAAGTATGCGCTCAACTTCGAGAAAGACCAGCCCAACAAGCATGGTAGCCGCAAGATCAACGGTGTGGGTCTCAAGATTGGCACAAAGGAGCAGAAAGCGAAAGTCAACGGATCCATGGCATACAACATGGTGCTTGACGAACTCTTTTCCGCCGTCAAGGGTCAGAGCGTCACTCCCACCTTCGACTATGTAGGCAGCTACATGAGCGGCTACGCCTATGTGGACTGGAACAACGATGGCATCTTCCAGGAGTCAGAAATGGTTTCCAACCAGCCCACTGGCAACCAGATTGGTAACCCCATGCCAGCCTTCACCATCCCAGCAAACGCCGAGAGCGGACTCTATCGTATGCGCTACAAGGTCGACTGGGACAACACTGACCCTGCAGGCAACGATGCATCCAACAACCTCATCTACAACAATGGTGGTGGCATCGTCGACGTCATGCTTGACGTGCACGAACCCGACCTCACTCTGACCGCCAACCAGCTCAACGGCGACATGCTCTCTAAAGATGGTGCAGCCCTCCAGGAGTACACCGCACCTTATGGCGAGGACTTCATCATCAAGCCTCAGCCAGCACCAGGCTTCATCTACAACGGCATGACCGTGAAGTATGGCTATAATCTGAATGACGATCAGTTTGACAAGAATGAGAACCCCAACTGGTTCATCAAGACCTTCGATCGTCAGGAAGGTGAATTCATCACCCTGCCCGGCGACTGCATGAAGGGTCGCGAGGTGTTCATCCAAGCAGACATGAAGTCAATGAATGTGGCAGATCAGCTCGACATGTATATTCAAAAGGCAGACAGCGTCTACAAGCTCATGACACGCAACCAGCAACTCATCACAGACGTCAGCCAACTGCAGTCGCCCTACACCGAGACCAAAGAAGGTAGCCTTGCAAACCTGCTCGACAACAACCTTACCACCTTTTGGCACTCGATCTACACGGGCGGAAACGTAGCAGCAGGCACACACTACCTGCGCATCACCTTGCCCACCACCATGTCCGGATCGTTCTTTCTCTGCGTAGGACGTCGCGACCACGCTTCACAGACAATCGCCAACGACCACCTCACGCAGGCCAAGATCACGGCAAGCACCACAGCCACTGCCGTTGGCGATCAGGTAGCCATGCTCGATCTTCCTTTTGGCAACCAAAAGGAAACCGTTGTTGGCACCTTTGATATAGAGACACCCGCTAAATACATCCGCATCTATGCCATGAAAACCAATGGTCAGCAACGTGGCTATTGGCACGCGGGTGAAATCCAACTCTACTCAGCCCGCCGCATGCGTGACTACGTGCAGGCAGAGTTGGTTGAAAACCTCTCTCAAGCCATCGCGAAGGCTCGCACGGTCACCTCAGCCACCCAAGACGATGTGGATGCACTCGTTGCAGCCTACAACGCCTACGTGGCAGACATTCCAGAAGCAGAGCAGCGCAAGAATCCCACTGACATCAGCAATGTCAGCGTGCAGCAGAAAAGCAGTGAGACTTATGACTTGAATGGCCGTCGTGTACAAGCCAAGCCCCACAAGTCAATCGTTATTTCGGGCGGCAAGAAGTACATCACCGACTAAACGCAATCAGAAACGTCGCCCCCTAACCAATTTACACACAAGTAACGAGGTTGCGTGGCGTGACAACCCCATGAACGAGCGTGGCATCCAAATCAGATGCCACGCTTTTTTTGTCTACTCCCCAAGCAGTCATAAGAGGCGAAACACATTGTACAAAGTAAAACGAGCCAAGCATAGGCTATGGTTGCGTGACGATTACGTTCATCAAAACGGATACCGTGAGGGGAATCTGCTTTAGACGTCACTGCACACGCAAGATGGGCGTGTCCTTGGCACTGTGAAGGGCGCTAATCCGAAGAATCGCATACGCAAAAAGCCATGCTTGCTTCGTGGCAGAGCATGGCCTAAAGAAATGCCTCCAACCTCTGGTCGAACAGCCAGAAGTTGGAGGCATTATGTTGATTAAGCCACGAGGCTACGACTACTTGAGTAGTTCACCTGCAGCCGAATATAATCTGCCAGCGTGCTCCACAACGACTTGGGAGCCCAAGAGACGCTTGGTTGCGCGTGGGGCAGCTTTTGCATGACTACGGACACTTTGGATGGCCGTAGCCTCTTTGCTCATGTCGATGGTATAGGACGAGCCTTCCTTGGTTGAGGGAATGACGATGGTGTTTTCGTTCACCACCTGATACTTAACCTCGTGGCCCCCCTCATCGGTAATCTTGCGACCAGCAATGCCCTTGTAGATGATGGGAAGCGTCATGCCCTTGTTGCTTTTGATGGTAGCCGTTGTCAGCTTGCCAGCGCTCCACTCCTGGTCCACCTCGAAGTTACCCACAGCCTTGAGTCCCTTCACATGACCAGCAGGCCAGGTGCTGGGCAGTGCAGGGAGGAGCTGCAGCGAATCAGAGTGGCTTTGGAGCAGCATTTCAGCAATGCCCGAGCAAACGCCGAAGTTGCCATCAATCTGGAAGGGAGAATGAGAGTCGTAGAGGTTGTAGTAGACACCACCGGCACCTTGGTTTGTGCCGTATGAGGTAGAGTGACGGAGTGCGTTCTTGATGATGATGTGCGCATGATCGCCATCGAGAGCACGCGCCCAGCAGTTCACCTTCCAACCCATAGACCATCCCGTAGCCGCATCACCGCGCAGTTTGAGGCTGTTCACGGCAGGTTCGAAATAGGGGCTCGAAGGATTGATCTGCGTGAGTGGATAGAGCGCCATGAGGTGGCTCATGTGACGGTGTCCCACGTCGGGTGTCACGTCATAGGGACTATACTTCCACTCTCGGAGGATCACGTCGCCCTTCTTCACGTCGTTGCGTGGGTTCGTCCATCCTGCGTTGATGTCGGTGCTCGCTGTATAGATTTCAGTGTGCAGACCCTGGTCAGTCTTTTCGAGGTATTCATCCAGTTTAGCCATATCAGCTGCGCTCATGCCCGTGACTGCAGGGTCGAGGATCTCTGTAGACTTTTTGACGCTGAGGAGCAAGTCATAGATGAGCTGCTGCGCGTGCGCCGTACCGTCTTCTTTGTTGTGCCAGTCCTGTTCAGGCGAGTATTCGTTGGGCGCCACATAGGTACCATCGGGTTCAAACTTATAAGGTGTGCCCTTGTATCCCGAGTTATCCGTTGCGCTGTTGTAGCCACGGTCCTTGATCATTCGGTCCATCCAGAACTGAGCAGCGCTCCACATCACGGGGAAAGCCTTTGCGAGGAAAGCCTCGTCTCGTGTGTAGCGGAAATGCTGCCAGAGGTGGCTGCAATACCACGCATTAGCCACGAAGTAGTTGCTGGCAAATTGGCTCATACCACCGAAGATGTTCGACTCGGTGAAGACCGTCCATCCGTGGCTCACCCCAGCCTTCTCCTTTGCCACGCGCTGCCAGTTGTAGGACTGTGCATTCTTGATGATGTAGTTGAGGAGTGGCAGATGGCACTCAGAGAGGTTAGTAGGCTCAGCAGGCCAGTAGTTCATCTGTATGTTGATGTTGGTGTGGATATCCGAGTTCCAGGGAGCATTAGCCTTGTTGTTCCAGATGCCCTGCAAGTTATTAGGCACGTCCAAGCCGCGGCTTGATGAGATTTCGAGATAGCGACCATAGTTAAAGTAGAGCTGCTCGAGGAATCTCGCTTCCGGATTGTTGAGCAGACTGAGGTTGTTCTGCGCAGCGAGGCTGTTATAGTACTTCACCAGGTCCTCTGTAGTGCGGTTTGAGGCTCCCTGGATGTCCAGGTCCACTCTGCCTGTCCAGCTCATGAAGTCAGCCACATGGTCGGCATAGACTTGGTCGTAGCCCTTCTCCTTGACGTCGTTGAGGCGGTTGATGCTCTCTCTTGAGAGGTTGCGCAGTGCGTTGTAGCGTGTGTCAGCCTCAGCATCGAAGTTGGTGCGCCCGGTCAGGTAGAGCGTCAACTCGTCGGTGTTGCTCACCGTGATGCCCTTGTCGGCATCGAATGCGATCTCCGCACCTTTTCCGGGGAGAATCATCATGCGTGCGAAGAACTTGACGGTCTTGAGCTGACCGCTGAACTGGCAGAAAAGTCCGATTGAGGAACTGTTGAAATAGCGTGTAGCAGGTTCTGCCGACGAGCCATTGGTGAGGTCTTCGCCGGGTTCCATGGTGATGTGGAGGTTGAGTTTCTTGTCGCCTTTAGCCTTATAGCGCACAACGATGACGCTGTCGGGCAGGGAGCTGAAATAGGTGCGGTCGAAAGAAGTAGTGCCTTGCTTATCCTTATAATGTACGCGCGCCACGCCATTCTGGATGTCCAGCGAGCGCCAGTAGTCGGTGAATGCCTTGTCAGCCGTGTAGCCATACTCGCCCGAACGGTCCTCCACGAAGACAGAGCCGAAGTTCTTGTAGCCTCCATAGCCACCGAGATCGTTAGGTCCACCCTGCCAGAGTGTCTTTTCGTTGAACTGTATCTCGTCCTTCTTCACACCGCCGAAGAGGCTGGCTCCGAGGAATCCGTTACCGATGGGCAGCGAATACTCCATCCAGATGTTCTCCACTCCGGTAGCCGTAGCCGGCTGGTTATACCAAAGCGTCATGGGGTGCTCTGGAGTGAAACTTGCAGCACCGGTGTAGCTATACTCGGGGAGATCGGGGTTGGCAGGGTCATAGATAACAAAACGGTTGTTGCCATCGCCAGTCTTCCAAAGTCCGAGTTCCTTGCCAACACCATTTCCGCCCCACTGGTTCATGTAGGCATTTTCGCCCGTAGCACCGTTCCATTTGAGTTCATAATAGGTGTTGGTTGCCTTGAGCGACCATCCGCTTGCATCTTGTGCCGTGCCAGCCTTGATGCGTTCGTTGGTGTAGACGGCATACTGTCCCGCCTTGTTGACGAGTTGGAAATTGTCGGTCGTGCCGACGAACTTCCAGAGCTGCTTGTCGGTAGCCGCCTCGAAAGAGCCTTTCTGCGTAGTGATGCTGGCATTGTTGGCAGCAGCCGTAAACCACAGTTGCGAGTTGGTGAACACGATGGCGTAGTAGGTCTCCTTGCCAAACTCAGGAGCGGTGAGCGCCCTGGCTGCGTTTGCGAGGAGCGCTACACATAGAAGAAAAATGATTCGTAGTTTTTTCATTCAATTAAAAGGTTTAAAATTGGTGATATCATTTATTGGATTTGATTTTCTTGAAAAGGTCAGAAGCAAAGATAAACGAGTTGAGGCGCTCATTGGTCGCCCCCATAATCTCATCCTTCGATCCCTGCCATGCCTTTTCTCCATCGGCAATGAAGACGATGTTCTCTCCGATGCCCATCACCGAGTTCATGTCGTGCGTGTTGATGATGGTGGTCATGTTGAACTCATGGGTGATGCCGTGGATGAGTTCATCGATGACGAGCGACGTCTTGGGGTCGAGGCCAGAGTTCGGTTCGTCACAAAAGAGATATTTCGGGTTGAGCGAGATGGCGCGTGCAATGGCGGCACGCTTCTGCATGCCACCGGATATTTCTCCGGGATACTTTGCAGCCGCTTCGCCGAGATTGACACGTTCGAGGCAAAACATGGCACGTTCGTTGCGCTCCCGTTCGCTTGCCTTGGAGAACATGTCGAGCGGGAAACGCACATTCTCGAGCACCGTCATCGAGTCAAAAAGGGCAGACCCCTGAAAGAGCATGCCCACCTCGCGTCGCAGCAGTTTCCACTCTTTGAGGTTCATCTGCACCATGTCGCGGTCGTCGTAGAACACCTGTCCGGAGGTAGGCCTAAAGAGTCCGATGATGCAACTCATGAGCACCGTTTTTCCGGCTCCACTCTGTCCGATGATGAGGTTGCACTGTCCATCCCGAAAGTCCGCTGTGATGCCCTTGAGCACTTCACGGTCGTCAAACTGTTTTCTTATGTCAATAACCTGTATCATGAGAGGAGGCTTGTTAGGAAGATGTCTGCAAAGAGAATGAGCACACTGCTCGACACGACGGCATTCGTGCTGGCACGCCCCACATTGAGCGAACCGCCCTTGACGTTATAGCCAAAGAAGCTCGACACGCTGGCGATGATGAAGGCAAAGAAGATGCTCTTGATGATGCCCATCCAGAGATACCACCGATTGAAGTCATGCAGCAGACCATAGGTGAGGTCGTCTGGCGTGATGATGCCCATGAGGGCTGGTGCGTAGGCGCCCAGCATACCGGTGGCATAGCTGAAGATGACGAGGCAAGGCACGATGGTGATGAGTCCAAGAATCTTGGGCAAGATGAGGAACGAGGCGGAGTTCACACCCATGATTTCCATCGCGTCGATTTGTTGCGTCACCCGCATGGTGCCCAATTCAGATGCGATGTTGGACCCCACCTTGCCCGCCAGAATGAGACACATGATGCTGGAAGAAAACTCCAGGAGCATGATTTCTCGCGTGGTGTAGCCCGTCACGAATCTTGGCATCCAGGCGGATGCCACATTCACCTTCATCTGGATGCAGATGACCGCACCGATGAAAAAGGAGATTAGCAAGACGATGCCTATGCTGCCCACTCCGAGCCCGTGCATCTCCTTGACATATTGCTTGAAGAACATGCGCATGCGGTCGGGACGCTGAAAGGTCTTGCCCATCAGCATCAAATACGCACCAAACTGGCTGAGACTCTTTTGTAGTATCATTTATCAACAAGTTTTTGCACGCAAAGATACATATTTTATGGCAAAACATCGACCGGATTGGAGATTTTTTTATACTTTTGCACAGAAATTTGACAATGACTATGGACAACGGACAGCAAACGCTTGAACTGCGCAGCGAGGGACTCGTCAAGACATACGGAAAGCGCACGGTGGTCAACAACGTGAGTTTCAACGTCAGACAAGGAGAAATTGTCGGACTGCTCGGGCCCAATGGTGCGGGCAAGACCACTTCTTTCTACATGACTACCGGACTTGTCGTGCCCAACGCTGGCCACA
Source organism: Candidatus Physcousia equi (assembly GCA_018065005.1). Lineage (GTDB taxonomy): Bacteria > Bacteroidota > Bacteroidia > Bacteroidales > Bacteroidaceae > Physcousia > Physcousia equi. The sequence goes on along the minus strand of JAGHUD010000021.1, from coordinate 20,177 downwards.
TCTATCTGGGCGAACAGGAGATCACCAAGTTTCCCGTCTACAAGCGTGCACGACTGGGCATCGGCTACCTGGCACAGGAGGCAAGCGTCTTCCGGAAGATGTCGGTTGAGGACAACATACGTGCCGTGCTCGAGCTGACGGGGAAGCCCAAAGACTATCAGAAGCAAAAACTGGAAAGCCTCATCGAGGAGTTCAGATTGGGACATGTGCGCAAGAACAACGGCGACCGCCTATCGGGCGGCGAACGACGCCGAACAGAGATTGCACGCTGCCTCGCCATCGACCCTAAGTTTATCATGCTCGACGAGCCATTTGCCGGTGTCGACCCCATTGCTGTGGAGGACATTCAGTTCATCGTCTGGAAACTGAAGCAGAAGAACATCGGTGTGCTCATCACCGACCACAACGTCGAGGAGACGCTCTGCATCACCGACCGTGCCTACATGCTCTTCGAAGGACAGATTCTCTTCAAAGGCAAGCCACAGGAACTGGCAGAGAACCCAGTGGTGAAGCAACGCTACCTCACCAACTCGTTCGTCCTGCGCATGAAGGATTTCGACGCCCTCGAAAAAGAGCGACAGGCGTGGGGAAAGTGAAACGGACGCATAGCGCACAGCGTGGCGCATGATGGGGGGATGGAGGGCTTTTCCGCCATTTCCCATTATTTCATTTTGCAAGCAATACCTGCATTTCTGTTTTCATTTTGTTATTTCATTTCTGCACGAGAATCGCGCGAACGGGAGAAGACCGTCATTCGTGCATGCTGTTTTATGCCATCGCCACAGAAAACCACATACTGATTTTCTGAAAGTTAGCATTTCGCCCTGCGAAGGAAAACTGAAATTTATGCCCGATTTTCTGTTTTTTTCTGCACCGGAAACGCTTGGTTTCTGCTGCAGAAAAAGAGATTTTCTGCAGCAGAAACTGAAAATTCCTCGAGCAGAAATTTTCCGGAGATGCAGCAGCGACATTTTTTTCGTCAAAAACCGCCATTTTTTCGCTCTTTGCGCAGCGCAAGCGAGCTTTCAAAACATGTCATTTTGCAACAGAAAACCATGCATAAACTTTCTTTTTGACATCTCATGCACTAAAAGACAGCATCAGACGTGGGTGCCTCAAAAAGGCGTGCTACGATGGCACGGTATACTCGGCACAAGAGGAAAGCGACAGGGAGGTGGAGCTTCTGGGCAAGCCTGCACTGTTAAATTTTGCAAGAAATGAACAAAAAAAATTTTTTTCTTTGAAAAATATTCTCTATATCTGCAATAAAATCTGCCCTAATTAACTGAAACATGCGCAACATCAGGGACTTTAGAGAGTAACCATTAACAAAACTGGGTCAAAAGTGACTTTCTCGTATTGTCGAAAAATAGTCCTTTTCCCGAAAACATTTACTTTTTATTGTCGCAAAATTATGGCAAATCTTAGCGCAGTTATTGTCCCCGCAAAGGTTCTAAAGGGGGGCAAACACAAGATTCGTATCGCTGTATCTCATAACTCAAAGACACGATACATAGTAACGGACATCACTATCGACTCCGACAAGGAGTTTAAGGACGGACGCATAGTGAAGCGTCCAGACTCAGCAATCAAAAACGTCAAGCTGAGAGGCTTGCTCGATAAGTACCAGGGGGCACTCGATAACCTCGGCTTTGTGGAGTCTCTAACATGTGAAGAACTGGTGGCACAACTCAAGGACCATGACAGGTTCCACCATCGCACTATTCGCTCGATCTACGAGGAATACAAGTCTGTCAAGACAATCAAAGCCTCATCACTTGTAAACTATGACGCAAAGATGAGGAGCATACTCAACTATCTCGGTGACTCGTTCCTGATGGAGAACGTGAGCTATTCTACCATTATCGGGCTTGATAAGCATCTATCAGAACTCGGTAATTCGTCATCTACAATACGCAGTAAGCAGATATTCCTGATGATGCTATACTTCTTCGCACAAAAGTGTATGTACATTCCGTTCAAGGCTGACCCTTGGTTTGGCTACCAGTTCCCAGAACAGCAAGTACGAGACTCATGGTTGAGTGTCGAAGAAGTGGCGAGGATTCGCGACCATACCTTCCATACAAAGAGCCGTAGCCTAACAAGAGACGTGTTTATGCTGTCGTACTATCTTGGTGGTATTAACGTGATAGATCTTCTTCGTATCAATTTCAACGAGAACAAAACTCATCTTGTGTATGAACGCTCAAAGACAGAGAATAGAGTCAAGGTAAACAAGTACGTTGAGTTCGATATGCCCGATGAGGCTCTTGAACTCATCAACAAGTATAAGCGTGAGGATGGCTACTTGTTCAAGAAATGTGGTGCCAGGGATAGAAACTTCCACCAAGTTTTTGACTATAACATGAGACGCATAGCGCAGGAACTCGGTATCAAGAGGCTCATCTTCTACTCTGCCAGGAAATCATTCTCACAACACGCACTCGAACTTGGAATATCAACCAACATCATAGACTTCATTCTTGGACATAAGTTGGACACCAAAGGTACAAGTACATACAACTATTGCTATGTTACACCGGAACTTGCAACAGAAGCAGTACAAAAAGTTTGCTTATCTCTGAGAAATTGCGTACCTTTGCAGCCAAATCATGAACATTGTTAGTCCTAACTTTGATTTGTGGTTTGACTTGTTGAGTCGGGGGTGGTTCCCCGACTCTTTTTGTTTGCCTATAAAAGTGCCAAATACATGCCTATACGCGCACACACGCACACGCAGTCAGCCTATGAGAGTAAAAAGCTTGCTTTTTACAAAGAACTCTTTAGAGTTCGTAAATATAATATATATATAAGCTTATATATAACTCAACCCTGCGTACGCGCATGTACCCTCGCGCATTATGCGCACGCGCGAACCTATACATTTGTATTACAAAAGTTATACATTTGTATTGCATTTGAATTACAAAAGTTATACATTTGTATCCATTTTGTATGATTTCTGGGGTAAGAGATGGGTGTTTTCGTGCCCTTTTCACCTTAGATTTTGCCAAAAACAGCCATTTTTCGTACAAAAGTTATACAAATGTATTACTCAAGTAATTCAAAAGTTATACAAATGTATTTCAAAAGTAATACAAATGTATCGGTTTTGTATAACATTTGTATGGCAAAAACCCGTAAAACACACTCCCAACACGTTGCACAACAACACATTAACACATTTTATTTTTGGTTCAATTATTTTCCACAATTAATCCGCAAAGAATTCGCAATTGAAATGCAACATTTTCTAAAGTTATGAGTAACCTATATTAGAACACCGCAATGAGTAGATGAGAAGTGTGGCTGAGCGGTGTTTCGGGAGGTAGCGTGTATCTGTGCTGTGCTGCCTCCCTTTTTTATAGACACAAAAAAGAGGATGCCTTTATTGACACCCTCTATCACGTTACGATGAGCCTCATCCTACAAACTGAATATCGTTGAGTCTGTTCATCCAACCTTTCAAGAATTTCTTGTTTGTTGGTCTTTTCTCGACGATTGAGTTATAGTACTTGACGCGAGCCTCCTTGATATGGTCGAAAATACCCTTTGCGTTTGCTCCATTGAGCGTTGCAAGTGTCTTTGGACCTACTATACCATCAGCGGTCAAAGAGAGGCATTTCTGCAAAGATTTGAGCCCTGCAAAGCCACTTCCCCAAAACCAGTCAACAACGATATGTGCTACAGACTGGCTCTTGATGTTGTCTCCCTGGCACTTGTCCCAGAACCTTGTCTTCAACACATCGTACCATACTGCGTATGTAAGCTGCGCACGCATCTGCTCCTTTGTCGGGTCTGCTTTGCGGTTTACCTTACAGTACGTGCGGTAGGTCTCGTAAGTGATACCGCAGACAGTGAACCCACCAGTATCGTCAGGATCCTCGCTTACACCACCCTTCGATGCCTTGCAACGATTGTAGTATTGTTCGAGAGTCTCTGACTTCTTCATGGAGTTCCCCGTTTCCCACTTGAGAAACGAAGGAATAATCAAATCAATCTTTGCCATCGTCACGCTTCTTTATGTAGTCCTCAAGGTATGGCACATGCTTCACGAACTCCATGCTGAGTAGGTAATATAAGAAGCTGACAACCGCATACGCTGTAGTACCCTCTTTGAGTATATTCTTGAGGTTACGCAGTATATTGCACCCATAGAAGTAATAAAGGGCATAGCTGACATACGATACGAACCAAATACCGCCAGTTGAAGCGTTAGAACGCTCACCGATGAAGTAAACACTACACACAAGCAGACAAAACAAGGTAGCCTCAACTATGCACCTGAAAGCCTTCCTAATCTCAAATGGTTTGCCGTGCAGACGGTCGCTTATGAGACCAAAGAAGAAGTTCAAGGTAAATATGACTACCAGCGCCTGCAAGATGCCTGAGATAGGCTGCAAATAAGCACAGACGGCTACAAAGATGTAGCTAATAACATTCTTGATGTCCATTTTACACTTTTATTAAATTATACCATAGAGAGACGCAAGCCCCATGCGCCTTATCCACTACAAAGGTACGCAATAAAAGTGTACGTTTTTCGGTTTCACGAAATGTCAAAAACAAAACCCCGATGGAGTTTTTCCACCGGGGCATCCAGTCGTTGTCAAAAGATAAAGGTGCGGTGCATGAACTGGAAATGCACCGACTTTATTTATGCAAGGCGAAGACTTTGAAAGTCTGCACCCATTCTATTCACGAATGATTGAATCTTTTCAAGTTGAGCACCTGATATATAAGTTCCACCCTTCTTATATTGACGCATAAGTGAGCTGTTAATGCCAATCATCTTTGCAAACGCAGACACGTTGATGAAAGAGTAATACTCAAAGAATGACGATAAATCAAACTTGAATATAGGAGCCTCAAGCATTTCTGCAGGAACATCGTCACCAGTCTCTTTATACACCTCTTTCATTTCCTCGATGCTATTGAAATAATCGGTCTTTGCATCTTCGATGGTGTCACCCGAACCTATTGCCGTAAACTTGTTGCAATCCATATTGTAGGCAATGTATGTGCCATCATTTTGTTTTTCTATTGCTACTATCATAATCTTATATTTTAATGGTTTCTATTTTGAAAAGTCGGATAGGCTACTCGCCTATCTGACTTAGAATCTTCTTCATTAACCCGACCCTTACTTCTTGTGACCAATGTCTCTCAATGAGAAGCATGTCGTTTGTTTCGGGGTTTCGGTAGATGTCGTGCTTCTTACCGTGTTTCTCGAACTTGTAACCTTTCGAGATAACCAATCTTTTCATTTCGTTCCAGTTCATTGTTTGATTTTTTGATGTTTATAATTCCCTTATCTTTTGACACTACAAAGGTATAACATTTTCGTTATATATGCAAATTTTCGGCAAACTTTTTTCACTTTTTTCATCATTTTTTTGTTTTTCTTGTGTTTGAATACAAAAAAGAGCGGTATATCACTACACCACTCTCCTACATGTCAAAACCAAAAAAATATATCAGACTATGGCAAATAGCATCCAAGGTCGAGTTCTGCCTTCTCTCTCCAACAATCCTGCAGACAGTTCTTGATATGCACACGAACCTGCTCGTAGAACGCATCAAATGTGCCACGTCCAAATGTGACAACCTTGTCGTTACCATCAGCGTCAGTCATCTTCACGATGATACTTCCACTATTCTGGTCGAGCATATCCTTAAACATGGAATAGTTGAGCTGATTTTCAACAGAGAGGTTGACCATCAATCCGTCGTACATCATGCCTGTAGTGATCTTTTCGCGCGTCTCTGCATCAATGGCAGACAGCACCACCTCCTTTATCTCTTCGGCTGTTGGGTTGTGGTCAAACTTATGACGGTAGTTATAGCCGTGTTCTGCATTCTCGGTGTCCTTACCGAAACCATAGTACAGATAGTAGTTGTTACCTACTTTAACGAGACCATCTTGTCTCTCATTCGCTCCGTATATCTTTTCCATGTCGTAATCGTTTTTAAGACACGGCAAAGATACGAAAAAAAACAATGCTATGTGAAAATGTACTTAGTCTTGTTTTCACCGAAGTGCTCGGAACGTATGACAGTCTCAAATGGGAAACCGTCCTCAATGTCGCTAATCTTATCGAGTATCTGCTTCATCTCCTTTGAAGCGGTGAAGAACTTCTTGAACACCTCGCCCTCTTTGAACGATACAAGGTATCTATCATCACCATTCTCGGTCTTCATATCCTTCTCGTAGTCCAGTACCACGATGGGGACATTAGTTATACTACTGAGGCGCACGGTATTGCCAGGGAATCTTTTCTTACCGTCCTCGGGAGTGTATGTTACACCCATTTCGCTAAACTTCTTCATCTTCAAGCCAGTTAATTTGTAAAACAAATGCTTGCAGTCAGCATGGCAAGCCATTCCTTTGAATGAGCCAATAACCTCCTGCCTTCTTTTCCTACTTTTAATCTTATGCAGCTTGCGAGCTGCGTTTTGTTTGATACGCTTCCTGATGAGGCTGTAGTCCTCAAACTGAACATACCCGAGATAGTCAAGACCTTCGCTGATGGGACGCAATGCCTCGTTAGGCTTTATCCGCAGTCCGAGCTTCGCAATCTCTCTTACATAGAGGTCTCGTAGTTTCCAAAGAACCTTCTTATCACTGGCAAAGATTACGGTGTCATCGCAGTATCTGTAGTATAGTGAGCGAACCTCTTCCCCTACATCAGTGTGCATCGTGTACTTGTTGCAGTATTCCACCATCACATGATCGACTGGAGACAAGAACAAGTTAGCGAAGCACTGTGACGAACGCAACCCCTTTGACAAGCCGTTTGGCATAAGTTCTACGAAGTTGTCAAGCATCGGAAGCAGTATTTCATCACAGACATACTTGCGCAGTTCTTGCTTCATCAAACCTTGGTCGATGTTATCATAGTAATGCTCGATGTCGCTTTGGTGGTAGAACCTCATCATGCTTGGCACGTTCTCCAAGTCATCCTCTACGATATGGTGCAACCAGTGCATGCCTCTACCCTTAATTGAAGCAGCCGTGTTCTTGATGAGGCTCGGGTATGTGTATCTCTCAATGATAACCATGATAGCATGTACGCCTACACGCTTGATTACCTTTGGTGCCTGAACGTCACGTTCCTTTGGACCATCCTTGACGTGTAAGTCTCGGACATCACTTCTAAGAACACGGAAAGTGCCAGTACCTATCTCTTCACGTAGCCTATTAACATACTTCTCTCTAAATGGTCTATACTTGGCACGCTGATCTTCAAAATCAAGGTGGCTTATCACATAGTCGAAGCTTTCGTAAAGATTATCGTCTGCAACAATCTCTGGTATGAGGTTGTCGAGTGGGTACGCTATTTCCATTCGCCTTCAGGACTTTCAGATATGTTTCGGCTTTCCACTTTCGTGCTGTTGCCGTTGCTCGGAGTCCTCGCACTTACCGGTGGCAACACGTTACCGTGGCATAGATGCGATTGATGTGCACGAAGCACAAGTACTTTAGTTGAGACGCGACCCGTTGTTCGTGTTCGAGTTCGAAGAAGCGTTATTCGCGTTCGCATAAGCGAGACCGCCATTCGCATTCGCATTGTTGTTCGCACGACTAACAACACGGCCGTTGGACTCTTCCGCGCTGCAAAGGTACAACAAAACACGTCTATTTGTACATTTTTGGGCAAAAAAAGAACGGCAAAAGCCGTTATTTGTACGTTCTTGCCCGTTTTGGTTACGTTCAAGAACGAGAGAAGGGGCCCTCTTACGAGTCCCCTTCTGACGCTTTTTTCGCTTTTTCGCTTTTTTCAAACGACGCTTTGCGTTATTCCGCTACTTCAACAATTTCGCCCCTGAAGGCGAGACGCGACCCGTAGCTCGTGTACGAGTACGAAGAAGCGTAATTCGCGCCCACAAAAGCGAGACCGCCATTCGCACTCGCACTGTTGTGCGCACGACCAACAACACGGCCGCGACTTCCTGGAGTTGTTGCATAGCATGCAAAGTAAGTAATGAACTTGCTGTTGTCACTCTTGTCATAAGCACTGACAGTAGTATCGCAGAAACGTCCACCCTTGATGCGTGCCACATTGCATCCGCTTCCATCACTGGGAGCACCAACTACACGTTCAGTCTTGGTAATGGGGTCATAGATATGGAACTTGTAGTCGACAGGGTCTTGGCTCGATTCAACGCTGCGCATCTTGATGAAGTCTGCATAAGACTTGACGTTGAATGCGATGTTATCCATCCACTCGTAGTTACATGCAATGAAACCCTCAAGACCAAGCAGCTTGTTGACACCGGTTGCTCTGTCAGTATTAACCTTACCGATGGAGTCTCTTGTACCAGTGGTGTAACCTGCACTCGTACCATTACCGATAACCTCTTGGTCGTTACGATTACCAGTCATTGCCCAGAACATGATAGACATAATCTTGTTCATGTCATAGTCGATACACTGGTAGCCCTCACCACGCATCGCGCAGACATTTGAGAAGTCCTTCTGCGTGAAGTTCAAGCCCGTAGGTATGGTTACGTTGGTAGGTCTTCCGTTGTTGTCGTAAGTCCAGTTTGATGAGGTTACAGCGGTACCAGTACCACGTTTGGTTACTTGGCCAGAGATTGAACGCGGCATCATCATAGAGTCGATACTAAGACCATACACTCCGATAAGCTCGTTATCCAAATGCTCTACCCAATCAGGCTCTACTGCTTCGGGGCCAATAGCATCAGTGATAATCACCTCAGTAGCACCGTCAACAGTGGCAAAGCAACTAAAGTACATAGCAACGGAACCATTTGGAACAGTCGTAAACACATAGTCACCATTTTGGAAGTCGAACATACTTGATGAGTTCATCATGTTGAACGTACCAATAACCTTGTTGTCTGCATCCACAAAGATGGCTCCGAAGTTGGCAAGGTTCAGTCCGGGGAAGCGTACCTGCTTCATGCCAGCAACATCTACCTTGTAGGTGTTCAATGTCGATGCAGGTGTCAGCCCTTCTTCGTTGAAGATGGTGCCATAAGTGAGTGTATTGATACCCACTGCCACCTGACTCATGAACAGGGTCTCTTGGAGAGCCTTGCGGACATAAGTACCACTTGCTACTGGAGTGTCCTCTGACGAGAAGAAGATGTACTTCTTTTGGTTCTTATAATCATTCACACCCTTGTACCAGAAGTGACCAGGGCGAAGCATGACATCATAACCCATGCCGACCCTATCAGCAGGATCGAACACGTTACCACTTGGGAACTTGGTATAGTCAGCATCGCTGATGGGAGCCACATTCATGCAGTGGTTTCTTGTGTCATACAACGCGCGTACTGCGTGCATCTTATTCCAGATGTTGAGAATATGTGCACTCGGCTCATAGTCCTTTCCAGTACCATAGCCAGTACCATTGTCGAGGTTTGTGATGTTGCATGGGTCTGCAACACTATCGTCAAAGCAGATACCAGTGTATTGAACATTGAAGATATTCAACTCTGGGAAGTATGCTTGCAGCATGGCGAGTGTTTCAACGTCAACATACGATGTCAATCTCCATGTACCGCTTACACCATCACAACCATAGTCAAGTTCTGTACCGATACCCTTTGCGCCCGAATCAATCAAATCCTGCAAAGGCCCCATATTTCCATTAACATCAACACTTGGAAGTGAGATTTCTTTCACACTTGCTCCATTGGTATGGAGAGTGTCGATAAGGCTGTACACATCAATGTAAGGACAACCCGATACCTGAACACGCTTAACGCTGCTCATACCCTGGAACGTCAGCATACCATCGGGGAACTTCAACTTTGGAAGGTTGGTAAACGTCAACTCCGTCATAGTACCAGGCAACTGAAGAACCTCGATAGGAGAACTCTCGGAAGGTGTAAACGTCTTCAAGAGACTATCTGCTGCAAGAATCTCAACGAGACGTGGGCAGTTTGGAGCACTCAGTGTCTGTATCTTGGTTCTGCGTATGTCGAGCTTCTTTAGGAAAGGCATTGCAGGAAGTTCGAGACTTGTCAGAATGCCAGTGGTGTATGCCGGACCATACGTTGCACCACCAATGATGAGTTCTTCAAGCAGCGTGCAATACTCAAGTGAGAAACCCTCCAATTTTGGCGTACACTTGCTGATGTCAAGTCTTGACAACTTATCTGCACCAAACAGGTAGATCATCTTACCACCCTCTTGTGCTGCACCTACCTTCAATGTGTAACTCTCACCGGGGAGAAGGTGACAAGAGTCGGTAACTACATCCGCACGGTCTTCACCGATACCAAAGTAACCTTCTTGTGCTGCAGTAATGGTAATCTCAATTCTGCCCATCATACGAGCCTTGAATGGGTTCTTGGTGAAGTCTCCAGCCTTGAACTGACCGTCACATCTCTGGAAGCGCTTTTCCTGATAGTCTGGTAAGTCATCAAGTCGGAGACCATGCAGCGCATAGAAGTAGTTGTCGGATGGCGTGCTGTTCTGAATGTACTTACGCTCACCATCAAAAGAACTAATCAGCTTTGCCCAGCATGAGATACGCTTCGTTATCCAGTAATAGTAGCACCCCTCGGCACTGAACACCTTGATGTTGTTACGTTCTACCTTACGCATGGTGTCAGCAACAGCACTGAGGCTAACCTTGCTTGAACCATCATCGTTAAGCCAGAACTCACGCTCATTGCTTGCGTCAACATTATAGGTCTGCACGAAAGTGACACTATCCCAGCCCTGATACAGGTGTGACGTTCTCGCATCCATATCCCAAGGAATAGTAAGACCGCAGTCATTGTCACTACCATCCACACAGTCACCATCATACCAGTGGTTGAAGTATGCACGAACATTACCATCGGTTTCCTTGTAGAACGAGATCATCATGTTCTTGCTTCTCTGGTCCACGCAAGCATGGTAGTCAGAAGCAACAGTGTAGCAAAGTGTACTATACACGTTGGCGTACTTGTGCAGTTCCTTTCTCCACTTATCCATGCGGTTAGCCTTTGTGCCGGAAACAACTACACCATTGACGGTGATGTTACCATCAAACGTGCCGAGGTTGTGGTTACACTGCTGAGAGAACGAGAGCCATCTGTACAATTCGTAAGGAGCCTTCTTACCCTCTTCGTACAGAGCGTTCAAGTTATCATCATCGGGGTAGCGTGACTCATAATAACTCATCCATATTGGCTTCTCTGTTGTCGGGTCAATTGCCATCATATCATCGATGCTGTTGACACCCTGACACCAGTTGAGAGAGTCATACTTCAAGTACTCGAAACACTGAACAGGGTTAAGAACACGACCGGTAACACTCCACTTCTTTGTAGCATTGTCAAAGGTCATCTCTCCAGTAGTCTCTTTCCATACACCGCCCTTGTACTGGACATAGTGACCATCTGTTGTGAGATAGACGGCATTGCGGTCGAACTCACTGACGCTTTGCTTCAGTATGTCTGCAAGGGTGTAAGTTGACTCTTTTGCACCATCAACAGCTCCAACCTCAGCAAGGCTACCAGTACCATCATTCTCAATGAATGCTGTCTTTGGCCCACAATACTCGGAGAGCATGTACAAGGTGCCAGGGAGAAGTTCTGCTGTATTGGCGAGAGTATCAGCCTTGAAGTCGTTGAAGTTCGCGCCAGCAGGGGCAACAATCTCCGTAAAGTCACCATAGTTTACGCACTTCTTGTTGTAACCTGGAACTTTCTCAAATCCGAAGAAACCTGCATCACCCTTGTCTGCATTGAAGTTAGCCTTGGCATGGAAATAACTGTTTGCAGGGTCTATTGCTTCGATAGCAGACATGTTGTGGTCTGTACGGAACAAAGCACAAGGAAGAGAGTCAATACTGGTGTGGTACTCGGTAGCATCCTCACTGAATATCTGTGCAGGTGTCTTGTAGTCATTACCCAAAGCAATCTGCATATCGTTCATCTGGTGCATCATTGCGCCATTGTGAGCGCCAGTAGAGTCGGAGTAGTCAACCTTCATTGTGACGATGTTCGTGAAACGTCCACCGTCAATAATCTGTATCTTGTTGCTCTTTGCCTGCTTCTCGCACTCATCGTACTTTGCAAGAATCTCGGGGTCTCCATTGTACATGTCACTAATCTCCTGACGAGTGTACATCAATCGGATGCTCTTCGCTTTCTTGAACTTACTCTTCTTGTTCTTGATCTTACGCCAAGATGAGGTTGTACCCTGATTAGATGTCGGTGTGTCAGTGATGATGCAGTTCTGGTACTCGCGCTTGGGGAAGTAACAATACCAGTCGAGTTGAATGGTTGTCTTCTTATCACCATCGAGACCTTCAAGGTAGTCGGGATAGTTCTTCTCAATATCATCAGAGCCCTCGGTCTTTGTGAGCACTACAACAACGAGACCTGCGTCAAGACACTTCTGTATGCTTGGACGCTCCTTGGTTGTACCCTCTGCGGTCTGCGAAACGAGCACGTTGTTTGCTTCATACTCGCTGATCATCGCGTCAGTATCAGTAAGACCAATCAAGTAGTTGTTGAAAGCCTGAATAAAGTTGTAGTAAGTGTTCCAGAACTGCATCTTGTAGAAGTAGCAGTCTGCCTCAACACCCTTCCAGCTTACTGTAGCGTCAGTTGTTGGGAAAGAACCTGCAGTGTACTTAACAGCACCAACCTCGTCACCATCCTTGAACACCTTGATAACACCGATACCTGCATAAGGAGCAATGGCACTTGGCTCAACCACAATGTCAAAGCGGTGTACCATATTGGTCTTGTAAGGAACGGTGCAACTGGTGGCAGCGTCTGTTGTGCTACCATTGGTGTAAACCACCAACTTCTCACCGGTCAGAACAAAGCCTAAATCATCACCCTTGCACCACATGATTTCATCCTCTCTGTCTGCCACATTCTTTACCATGGTAGTGAATGAGAGTGCTGCGCCATTGGTTTCAATAGAGGTGCTTGCAAAAGGCTTGATGTTAGATGTTACTCTCACGTCCTCTGCGATACGCAAAGACATACGACCCTTGTCATTGGCAGTTCCGTATGTCTCGGTACCATACGAGTCCTTAACAAAGCCGTTTGACGAGTAGTTGGAACCGATGACGTTCAACGTGGCTACTCCACCGTCTGCTCTCGGTATGGAGATTGTCTTATCAACATCACTATTGCTGCGACCAGCCATATCAATGTCGAATATAACACCCTCGGTTTCCTGAATGGGAAGCAATGTACCCTCAACTGCCACGTTGTAATCTTCGGGCTGAACCGATGACTCACAAGTGGCACGGAACACAAGGCTGTCACCCTCATTGACACCCGTCAGACGCTTCTTAATGGTGTATGTGGTACTTCTCGCCATAACCTGCTGCGCAATGGTCTCATCGTTCATGAAAACGGTAACGAGAGGACGCTGAGTGCTACGCTTGAATACTGCAACGTCAAACTCCAATGTCTCGAAGAGCATTTTCTTACCACCGCTGTTGTCACTCCATCGAGCAACCACAATAGGCTTGTCATAGTCACCAAGAGTCTCGTTCTGCTGAATGACCATCACTGATGTATGCAGAATGTTACCCTTAACACCTGACGATACATCCTCGCCTTGAATGCGGATAGGATGCGCTCCATGGGCAAGTCCTGCAGGGTTGATGTTGACGGTATGAGAGTACGAGTCGTTAATGATTGGCGTTGCCAACACTTCCCACTGGCCATCCTTGAAAATCTCGATTGTTGTCAAGATACCCTTGTCGCTCGCATTGTTCGGGAAACGATACATCGGGATGCTCTTTGACAGACCTCCAACCTCAAGGGTGGTATCCTTGGTATAGTTCAACGTCTGCACGCTCTCACACGTAACATCTACAGCAATAACGCTGAGGTTCTTGGTTGCAGTGTTACCACCATCATCAGTAATGACTGCCTGAAGGCTCAACTCTCCGGCAGCCGTGCAAAGGCCACTAACATCGAACTCAAATGAGTAGTCAACCATGGTGGCACTTGAAGGCTTCTTTGGGCTGAATGTAGCCACAACCTTCTTTGTCGTTCGATTGACAAAGTTCACCTGAACGATGCTGTTTGTTGTCTCGATCTGACCAGCCTTTGTGGTTGAAATAATGGCAGCCTTAATCTTGAAGTCACCACCTGCACGACCATAAAGAGGATTCTCCTTGAAAGCGGTCGCAATGGTGGTACCAGAGCCTCCACCAGTACCGGTACCGACTGGGAACTGAACCTCGTCACCAACATCCTCACCCTTGGCATTAGTCATCTTCAACTTGATAACACCCTCTGTCTCGGTGTCAACACTGATGTTGGTCGGGATGCAGTTGTAAGCACCTCCAGTAGAGAGTGCATCCTTACCACCTTCTTCGGGGGTATCTTTGGTCTCTACCTTTCCACCGCCTCCGAAATCTTGCCAAAGACCAGCCTCCCAAAAGTCAGCATTAGTGGTACCCTTGTACTGCTTACACTCAACCTCATTGTTCTCGCTCACCTTGTATGAGATAATCATACCTTGCTTGCGATAGTCTGTATTGGTTGACTCCATGTGAACCTTCAGCGCATCGAGAGCGGACGTAAGGCTGTAAACGGTTGTATTCTGCAAGAGGTGGTTAATATCAATGAGAGCCTCACTACCTGCAGCAAGTGAGCCGAAGTCGGTCCAGTTCTCCATGGTAAGGAAAGACTCTTCATCAACTTGCTTGCCAGTGTACTGATATGTCTTCCATACATTCTTGCTGATCGCGAAGCTGAGGATAATACCGAGTGATGCCTTGTGCTCATCAAAGGCTACCTTTGCAGCAGAACGGTTGGGGTATTCCTCATCAATTAGTGTGTAGAACAGACCAGGGGCAAGAGGTCTCTGTACGGTTACGTTGTACACGTTGCCGAATGCAGCACCTCCAAAGTCTGCCCAGTTCTCCTCATTGCTCCAGTCGGTACCATTCCACTGCTTGCTCTTCCAACCATCTTCCGTGAGGAACGTAATGACGATACCCTCTTTCATGATACCGTCCTTGGGGTTTGCCTTGACAGCTGCAAGAACCTGGGCAAATGATGAGGCTGCGAGTTTATACAGAACAGTAGCATTGACAATGCTTGAGCGGTTCACCTCGTTAATTTCTTGCTGAGATGCACCGGTTGCAGAATCGCCAATGTCTTCCGTGTAAACCGCAGGGGTTCCGCCCGAAGGACTACCTATCGGGAACGGAAATTTCATTTTTGCTTTACTCATAAATCACTAAATTTAGTTATTGGTAATCTTAAACGTCCAACCTCTCGTTGACGCTGGCACTATGATGTAATAATAAGTGTGACTTGAACCTTCGCCATCATATGACGGAATCTCAACAGAACCTCTTTCGTAGTTTATGATTACTGCTCCAGACTCGTCGCGCACGACCATGTTCCAGTTAAGAGGTATGGCAAAGATATATCCGTAGCCTGCAGGCAGTTTTGTTGGACTGACTTCATAACCTTCTTGCCAGACAGGTGTTGCATAAGAGTCTGTTAGCAATTCCTTTGGATCATCTGTTGCAGCTTCGTTGAACTCGACACCATAGACAGGGTATTGGAATTCATACTTGTAGGAACGTTCGATTGTCTCTTCACCGAGTCTGATAGTAACATTGAACGTATGACCAATGTTAAACTCGTTGTACGAGGTTAGGTACACTGTGCCATCATCGTCAATATATGTTTCAAGACCATTGGCGTATATTTCGCAGTCTTGTGAGACGTCAACACCGTGCTTCATTAGCCTAAACTCGATGTTGGCATAGATTGATTCTCCTGGCATAAAAACACCATCGTCGCTATACTCATCAACAAGTTCAAGTGGGAAGCATTTCTCTGTCACGTCTGCAAGGTTCTGCGCTTGCTTGCCTGTCATGACACCTGCCAATGGTTCCTCATCATCATTCAAGGTTCCGGCTATTGGCATTGTCAGTACATAGGGAGCCTCATCCTTTCGTGCGAGTTGAACCATCACAACCTCTGTCGTAGCCTTTGCAGAGAATGCAGTTATCCGCTCATTATCAAGAGTAAGGAGTAGTGTGTCATGATCCTTCAGCATCTTGTAGTCAGATGCTTTCATGATACCAGCAAGTGTCTCGCTTGCAGTTTGGATGGGAACACTCTTGGCTCTTCCAGTAGCGTCCTTAAAACCCAAAGACAAAGAGTTATTAGTGTTGCTTCCAGTTGACACCTCAATGTTTGTGAGCATTGTCTTCAATGTAGTCAACTCAGTGTTAACAGCATTCTGCGACATTACTTGTGTAGTGCTTGTTCCCTTGGACTGCACAACGTCGGCTTTGTTGAACTTGTTTTTGTCCAACTCTTTGCACGTGGTATCAAGCACAGTGATAAGTGCACGCAAAGCAACATCCTCTTTCTCACGTTGAGTCTTCTCGTTTGCAACCAAAGGACCTACAGCATCGTCTATAATGGCGGTCTGCAAGATACTCTTTAGTGTTGTTGTCTTAACGCGCCTGCCACCACTCAGCTCAATGTAGGCTTCTGACGGAAGAGTGCTAACCTCTGTAAGGTCGGTAATCAAAGCTGAGTTCGTGCGTATGGCAGACAGAACAGCATTGATGATACTCTGTAATTCTTCGTTTGTCATATTAAACAATCAGATTAAATGTTTTACTATCTATGGTGTTCGCTCTATACTTGTCATTTTCGACTCTACGCATTATAATGTGGTTGTCTTGCTCAATGGTTGGGTCGAGGTTCATGACGCGCAATAGACTCTGCTTGAAGATATAGCTCTTGTTGCCCTCAACCTCTGCATTCATCTCTGGCACATCGCTCTCGTTGCGACAATAGCGAACACCTTCAACGTACACATAGTTGCAACAGAGAAGACGGTTAACAAGGTCTGCAAACCACACAGGGCAACCACAACTGTTTCCTATCGTTAATGCCTTGATTGTTGTTTCCTGGCCATATAGGTCTATGCGGTCATTGTCTGCGGTTGTGAATTGCTCGCTGTTGACGTTGAATGACCAATTGTCATCCTTGAACCCTCCAGGGATGCGGAAATCGAAGAAGTGTTGCATACCATCAATCCAGAACACGGAGTCATTACGCTGCCGATTGTCTCTGTTCGAGTACTGAATGAGTACAGTGTCTTGCAGAACGCTCTCGTCTGACGTAACGTAGAACGGCTCACACTCCCTACCGCCTATGCTCGCAATGTATGTGGACTCATCAAGACCTTGAAGTATGATAAAGTACACCTTGGTGCTCTTGTTCATAGTCCATACTCGCCACGAATAGTTGGTAGTGTAGTCAGACTCTACGTGTGTGAGCTTCAGCACTGGTGGCGCAATAGTCTCGTTTGTGGCAATTAACTCTATGAGTATGCGGTCAGTTTCGGAGAATACTTGCATACACTTAGACTCCACACCATGCAAGTCTGCCGATGGGGAGAAGAATAGCGGTGTAAAAGGACTTACTCTATACATTTTTCGATGAGATTGTATGTTAGTGTGCCTGCATAGGCAAAGTTAATATCTATGCTATCGAGATAGCCTCTGTACGTTCTTCCGTTGTACTCAAACTCAATAATGCCATTCCAGTTCTCGGGAAGCACTATGTCACCGGTATCAATGGATATCTTACCACTCTTGAAGAGCTGCTTTGCTATATTGATGTTCGTACTCATGGGCAGACCACCAATCACTGCAGACGAGTTACCGTCACTACTGGTAAACGTGAGTTTCTTTGCAAATGAGCCGATGTATTCTTCATTGTTCTTGACTATCACGTTTGGGGCAAGTGCTGCATTGAAGACTGTATCAGTGTAAGCGTTCTCTACTGCTGTATCTCGGTCTATGCTCCAGGTACCATCGTTGTTCTTCTTCGATACTACGATGAATACATCATCATCGCTCGACGTTGCTTCAGAATCCTTGTTCTTGACAAGCAGCTCTTCAATACCATAGCAATCGGAGCGATATGGGCAGATGAGGCTGAGCGTGTTGTCGGTCAGTATTGTGTCAGTGTTGTAGTAGTTGGTGAAGTTGAACTCATTCTTTGCCGAGTTGTCGTTCTGGTAGTCCTTCTTTGTGTAACCTACCTCTATGGCAGAGTACACCTTACCCTCGTCAAACTGATACTGAATGTTGTTGCAGTTGTCTATATGCTTGATAACATCATCCGAGAACACGTTTGTTCTATGCGTGAAACGAAGAAGCGTAACAGGTTCAGTGTTCTCTCTCTCGTCAAGCCATAACGTACCATGGACACCATCACACATTACAAGTGAACCGTTGAACACGACGCCAAAGAGATTGTTGGCAGAATATATTCCAGCAAGGTTCACACCAAGCATTTCTCTTGCGTGGCCATTCTCATTATACATGTCGGATTTGAAGATGAGGTTCACCATGTCCCAGTTGACATAATACTTATCGTTGGCAGTATCATGGAACAGGAACACATTGTGTATTTCATCATAGTACACATTGTCGCAGTTGTAATGATCCATGCCTTCATAATTGAGTTTTGTGCCGTAGTATATCTTACTACCCATATCCTCGTTTATAATACCACCACAAGGGTACATGAAATTTATACCTGCTGTTGCAGCATTATTCATAGACTCATTCACAAGCTCTCCAACATTGATGTGTTTGATTGTATGAGCATCTCCAACTCTGACCGCTTCGAGTTCTTTATCCATGAGCATTCCCTGGTATTCTATGGTATAAACGAACCCGAAGACAGACTCCAGAAATTTTGCAAAGTCGTTGAATGTGGAATACACCTTGTTTGTAGCAATCTTACGAATAGACTCTGCAGCTACTATGAGAGTGTTGTTGAACACATTGTTCTCTTCACTTATCTCACCAAGCACGCATCCGTATGGCCACTTGTCGAACATCTTATCAAGCAAAGCCTGCAAGAGTGTGATAGGCTTCATTACTTGAAGTTCTATAGGCTTGTCCTCATAAGAGCTCTCGTTTACATACGCAGTCTGAGTGTTACTCGCCCATCGTAAACCAAGGTCGAACCACAAATCCGTGTTCTTCCACAATGAACCATCTGGCAATTTGTAATCCATCCAGTTGCTACGATATGGAGATGTAGTTGAGAGGCAGAATGCGATTATTTGTCCAGCTTTACACGGAACGTCCATGTGTATATTAACATCAACATCTCCATAATCAACAACCTCTTTTCTATACACAACAGTTTCACCGGCTGTCAGTATAAAAGATGTTTTTAGACTCAAACCCCTCATCCAATTTTTGTTTTTGGTGAATCTGAAACGAAGATCCATATCGATATGGATAGAACCATCCAATACACATTTAATGAAACCTGCGCGCCCTTTACTGCATTCGTAGTTTACGTACAATCCATCGTTTTTGGCAAGTGTTAACCCAGTATTCCATGCTCGGCTTTCATTCTGGTCCATAACAGTAAACGCCTCGCTTGAATACGACTCTGTTGATACACCTATTGCAGGGAACCAAAGCGAATAGTAGTCTTTCGATGCAAGGTATATCTCCTTTGTGGAGATCATGTCAGTAGTCGACTCTCCCGCTGGCTGAGCACCTACTACATTGAACGTGAACGAACGCTTGGTAACAACACCATTATAGACGAGTTTATTCTGCTCTGCAATGCTATTAACAGGAATCTCGTACTTGCTCTTACCATTGGCTTTGATGATGGCTGCTGCACCATTATCAACACAACCCAAGGTGGCAACAAAGCCATCATAATGCAGTGTGGCAAAGTCGAGCGGACAATCCCACAGCTTCGTATATCTCCAGTTGTTGTCAGCAATGAATACGGCAAAGACACCACACGATTGTAGGTACGCAACCTTGTAGTAGTCTATGATAGCATCATACGCTTTGCCGGTAAACTCAATCTCGCTGCCACACTTTCTAACAACACCGCCAAGGTCTGTGCGAGCATACGACACCTTGAGGCTATCGAGGTTCCTGATGCAGTTCGACACCTCAATACAGCCTTCTGGTGCATCTCCAATGGTTGACGAACCAAGTTTGATATAGTATTTACAAAGCATTGTCTCTTATTTTGAGACAAAGATACAACTAAAAACAACACGTTTTTCAATATGAAAAAATGTCGATTTTAAGCATTGGAAAATATCGCGGATTCGGTCCGCTGGTAACTGCAAAAAGTGTCCGCTGAAAAAGAGAAGATTTCAGCGGACACTTTGCGTTTGTTTTTGGGGGTCA
>JAGHUD010000067.1 GCA_018065005.1 Candidatus Physcousia equi | reverse complement strand
GACAACTTCGATGGCGACGACTGGAACTACACCATGCTCCCCAACATGGGTGGCAAGAACTTCTGGACCGGACGCCTCCAGAGCTACGTCAGCGACTACCCACGCAACATGGCTCAGGGTGGCGCCTACAACAACTGCACCGGATGGGGTATGACCATGGAGGGCATCGAGTACAACGAACTCCTCTATGAACTGATTGCTGATATGGGATGGACTGATCCTCTTAACGGTCCCTCCGTCGAGAACTGGATGAACAGCTACGGTAAGGCTCGCTTCGGCGATGCTTACGATGACCAATTCAAGAACCTCTACACGGCACTCCGCAACACCGTATACTCTTCTTATATTGACCACCAGAACTTTGGTTTCCAGGGAAACAATAAAACCAGCGGTTACTACGAGAATGGCAATATCAATACAACAACGGATGCCTTCTTTGCTGGATTTGACAATTTCTTCTCTGAGGAAAATGTAGCAAAACTAAAGCAAACTAAGTTAGACTCAACACTCCGAGCTGACATTATTGAGTTTGCTGCCTTTTATGCTTCTGCAAAGGTGCCAAAACTCTGTAAGCGCATCAACGCAGCCATCAACAGCAAGAAGAAGGATGAGGCTACTGCACTCATTAAGGAACTCGAGCGCCTCATGCTTAATGCTGACTTCCTGCTCACGGGTCATCCCCTCTATGACGAAGCTAAGTGGGAGGATAAGGCACGCAAACTCGCCGATGGTGATGTCACTGTTGCAAAGAAGTACGTCAAGAATGCACGTCGTATCGTTACTACATGGTATGGAGCTCATGGCACTGCCACTAATAGTCACGAACCCGTCAATGACTATGCCAGCCGCATCTACGCCGGTATCATGCGTGACTACTATATGCCCCGTCTGCGCACAGAACTCACCAACCGTCTCGGTACTACCAGCAAGAACCTCCGCGAGGTAGAGCTTGCTTTCATACCTAATGGCGATAATGATGCTGACGCACCTGCTCTCTCTGATCCTCGTCACTTCTTCGCTCCTGACACCAGCGAAACAGTGGTTCCCGAGGGCTTGACATACCAAAACACTTCTGATGCTCAACTCATCGATTGGGCTAAGGCACTCATCGACCAAGCACGCGAAGATGGCGTTTTTGTTGTTAGCAAGGATCCGTTTGCTGTCAGCAATGACCTGGAAAACAACTGGTACTACATCCACAGCAACAACCCCAACAAACTTGAATTTGTGCTGACCAGCACCGGAAACCAGACGAAACTGACTGCTGGCATGGGTGCTCAGGATCTTACTGGCAGCAATGCGCAGATGTGGCGCTTTATCAAGACTGGCACCGACACCTATCGAATGGAGAACCGAAACGGACAAACATTCTCGTATGATGGTGCCAGCATGAAGACTTCCATTGCCTATGTTGACTGTGACGTTATTCTGGAGAAGGATGAGGTTAACAATCGCTGGTCTATCATTCCCGCAGCTAAACGCAGCGCACAGCACAACAGCATTCACTTCAACAACAACAACCAGTTTACACTTTGGCAGAATAAGACCAACGGAAGCTTCATCGATGCCTCTACTTGGACCATTGAGGCAACGGATGCCAGCGCTGTGCCCGAGGATAGTGAGTTCGATCGTTTCGCACGTCGTTTCTCTGGCTTCAATACCAATCGTCATGGCGATGCCAGTCTCTATGGCCAACCTGGTCAGCCCCTTTCTTCCGAGAAGTTAGCTGCTGCCATTGACTCTGTAGACCATCGCAAGCTTGCGCTGCAGACTTATTCACAGTATCTTGGAACATTCCGCAAAACAGTTAACGAAAATTTCAACCTTCAAGGAATCACCGGAAATCAGGAGGCAGAGAATCTCTTCGAACTTCTGCTCAGTGCCTTCCAAATTGACCCTGCTGTGAACAATGTTCCAGATGTTAACGAGGCGCTCCACTTGGCACTTGAAGAAGCACAGCAAACGCTTGCTAACGTCAGCAGTAAGTCTGCAGACGAACTCAAGTCAGCCAAGCTTAAACTTGAGACAGCTGTTAAGACCTTCATTGCCAACTGCGCCAGCTTCCCACTTACGTCACCTGCACCCACAGCAGATGGCACCTTTGACACTACCAGCAAGGTCATCACCATGAAGTTCGGCAACGCACAGTTCGTTTCGCTCGATGCTATGGAGGGCGGCAGCTTCAAGATAAATCAAGCATCCACACCTGGCGACAACAATCATGCCTACTGGGTGGTTAGCGGTAACGATAACGTCGGCTATACGTTCTACAACCTTGCAAAAGGTCCAGGTTACGTTTTAGGTATTATGGGAACGGAGGAAAATGCACGTGCTGCACTCTATAAAGTGAATCATGTTCCTCAGGGTGTTGTTACCAATTTCCTCTATGCGACCAACAACAATGGTCAGCACGTCTTCTACTTCAACGCCAACAACAAACGCAACGCATGGAACAACCGCAAAGGATGGTTCGCAACCTGGAATGGCGATGGAGCTTTCGTTACAGACCAAGGATCTGCTATCATCTGCACGCTCATTGAGAACATTGATGCGTCGCAGGTAGAATTTGAAGCTCCTTCGTCGAATGAACCTGTGCTTTGTACTAGCCTTAAGGAGGGAACCTACATGCTGAAAAACGTCTCTGCAAGCCGCGACGCGTGTCTTTTTGAGGAGGCAGACGGTAAACTTCACATCAAAGCAGATGTTTCATATTTGAGCGAGGCACCCTCAGGTTACTACTTCACACTTGAAGCCGATGGAAGCTACTACAAGGTCAAGACAGCTAAGGGTCAGTATATTCCCGCACTCACGCAGACCAAGGCAGCTCCCGGCAGTGCTCACCAGAGTTCTTCTGCAGATGCTGCAAGCTACAAGTTCACCTATAACAATGGCTATTGGACTATTCAGCTTGCCAGTGACGAGTCTAAATATCTCTATTGTTTTGGTCCTTCATACAATGATGGTAGACTCCTCAATGCTGGCTCTAACGATGTGAATGATGGAGGTAAGTGGGAGATCTATCGCATTCCCTCACAGGACTTAGGCGACGAGAATTGGGAAGACCGCAATTGGACCCCCAGTTCATGGATAGTTGCGACGTCTCATCAGAATACTTCTAACTTCTACGAAGCTGCTAGCTTGGATATCCCCAATATAAATGTGGAAGAGGAAGGTAATGTAGTAGTAACGATGAAATACACCAGCGGCAACCATCGTCAGGTGCTCTATGGTGCCGAACTGATCAATGAGCAGGGCGAAGTGGTAAAGAAGGATTATCACAATGGCTTTGCTGGTGGCACGCATACCGACAACGACTATACTTTCACTGAGGTTGAGCCCGGTGCGTATACAATCCGTTGCTGGTCTGGTTCACGCTCAGACAACGACTACATAGATTGCAGCGGTCAAATGATTGTGAGCGGCAATGCAACGGCAACC
Organism: Candidatus Physcousia equi; assembly: GCA_018065005.1. GTDB lineage: Bacteria > Bacteroidota > Bacteroidia > Bacteroidales > Bacteroidaceae > Physcousia > Physcousia equi. Next base: position 16,570 of record JAGHUD010000067.1, on the reverse strand, counting down.
CTCAACTACACCAAGCAGACCTGGGTGGTTGACAATAGTCTGCTCACCGACGAGCTGAAGACGAGATACACAACCCGTGTGGGTACAAACAACTACAAGTATATGGATTTGGAAGATGTGGTTTCTTCCAATGGTGGCGAGTTGGAGATTACGTACACCTTCAGTTCTGGAAACAACCAACTTGATATCATTGGTGTCGAGCTCATCGACAGCGAGGGTAATCTTGTAGAGACCGAAGGAACTTATGATGGTCACTATGGTAGCACGGGTAACAACCATGTCAACAACAAGTACACTATCCGTATCCCCCAAGGGGCTTACACCATTCGCACTTGGGCTATGTATACTCGCAACGTGGACAGCAACGGAACGATCAGTTTTAACTACGTCGCTGATGAGAAGCCTAAGTCTGATACTCCTGTTGTGGCTACTATGAAAGACCTCGTAGCTGGTGCCACAAACGCAAATAAGCCCAGAGAGTCTAATTCATGGAGTTCTTCTGAAGAGGATGGAAAGGTTTATCTGTTTGGCTCAGAGGCTTATTTTGGAGCTATCGAGAACGAAGACGTAGCAGCTGCACTCAAGGGCGACAAGGTTGTGACTGTTGCTGCATGGGTGTATGGCACTGCATCAAACACGCTCTTTGGCTACGGTGAACAGTCTACAGGTGAGAAGTTCATGATTGTAAATTCCGGACAGTTCCGTACGACAACCAAAGGTCGTATGGATTTCAACCAGAATGTCACAGCATTGAAAGCCAACGAATGGAATCTTGTAGCATTCACCATTCCGGGTAAGCAGTCTGATAGCAATGAACTCTTCTTCTACAGTAACGACAATGTTGTATCACAGACAGGCATTGCAAACAAGAAGATGAACGATGCTGCTGCCGAAAAGTGTGCCATAGGTTCCGGCGACCAGGATAGAGTAAGAGAAACCTTCCAAGGGCTTATGTCTAATTTCACCGTAATTGAGACAGAGGAAGTTCTTTCTTATGACTCTATTGTTGCATTGGTTGGCGAAAAACCGACAAAGGTAAAGCGAGAAGGTAACTTTGTTGAAGTGAATAGTTCAACTGGTATGGGGCTCGTAGCAGGCAGTTACAGAAGCTCATGGACGGCAATCGACGAACCCGCAATCCGCATTTCTACAAATGCGAATAATATCGGTATCAGCAACGGTAATCTTGATTTGCGCCGCGGCAGTTCTGCTAATCCTTGTACCTACACGATTACTGCACCAGAGGGCTATCGCATCACAGGCTATAGTGCAACAGTAGTTGGTACGACAACCATCACACCTGCCGATTCTGCAGCCATCACCGTACAGTCTTCTGGAACTCCCATTAGTGTCACAGGTCTTAATTCACAGACGACCACCTTTGCCGTAAGCGGAAACAACAATCTGAATGAATTCCGTGATTTCATTATCTACTTCAAGTTGGATTATGATGTGAATGGTGACGGAGAGGTGAACGTGACCGATGTGGACGATCTTGTTGACTTTATTAACATGAAGAAGGTTGTTCCAAATCCCGATACTAACAACAATGGCGAGGTGAGCATCAAGGATATCACTGAGCTCATCAAGAAGCTGCTCGAAGCACGTGCAACAGAGTAAGCACGCGCGGATAACAAATATTAGAAGCGCTGCATGGCACACGAGGCTATGCAGCGCTTTGCTGTTGTCGGTGCTTCGCCACGCCGTTGCCCAACTCGCCATGTCCTTCCATCAGTCTTCTCCCCAACTCGCCTCTTATACCTTATATATTAATATACGCGCACGCGCGAAGGGCGATGTGTAGCTTATATCCGCATTGTTCCTTGTGTTGCGCGTACCCATCCGCGTGGTGGGTGACGTAGATGCAGTCGTTCTCATCGTCGCACATGCCGCAGCAGAGCATAATCGCAGGCGCGACAGTTGGTAATTGTGTTGTGAAACACGAGTAGCGTGCCCTCTTTTTCACGTTCTTTACAGAATTTGCTAAAAAATGTGTTATTTTCTTTTCTCTATCGTAAAAAGTTATTATCTTTGTAGCGCGATATTTTGCCTTAATTTTCAGTAAAAGAGAAGACGAGGACATGATAGAGCACAGAAGTAACGAATTAATCCTTTTTTATTAATTAATTAACTAAATTATTAACCAATGAAAAGATTTACCTATCTTTTTCTGACATTGCTCGCCCTCATGGGATGGAGCAGTGGCGCATTGGCACAGACGTTCAAGGTGTCTACCAACAAGGAGAACCCTGAATACGTCTACAATGTGCACCGCGCCGTGGGTAACGCCGCTGAGACCGGAAACTACTGGGGCTCAACAGGTCAACCCGTGGCAGCAGACCAAGCTGCGCGTTATGCTTTCTTTAGCGCAACCCGCAGCGGAGACTTCTACATCTACAATGTAGACAGTAAGCAGTATGTAAGTTACGAACCCAGCAACGTGGGCAACAAGCGTGACTTCTCAAAAATGGTTGACGCAGATCCTCAACCTTGGAAGATCACCGCAGTTGCCGCTAAGAGCTGCTTTGAGATCCAGCCCTACAATGCCAGCAATACTGCTGAGAAGTATGTAAACTGGAATGGTGGTACCACCAGCTTTACACATCAGGGTCTCGGTCTGTGGCAAGACGGTGCAGCCTCTGACGATGGTAGCACCTGGGCGTTAGACGAAACAGGTCTTGGCTACATCCAGTTCGGTCTGAACTACTTCGTAACCGTAAACAGCAACTCTGCACAGAACATCTTCTTTGGCGGAAATAGCGGTTACACCAGCTATAGCATCTTCACCAATCCAAAAACCGAGCTGAATGGCATGACCAAGTTCACCATCTCACAGGGTGAGGGCAAGAGCTACAATATCACCGATATGACTTATGACAAGAAGGTGGCATACACTACTACTCAAGCAGCAGCAAGCAGTGTAGTACCCTTGATTGATGCCAACGCACAGTATGCTGAAAACATTCAGTGGTCATTCCGTGCAAAGACCATCACTTGGGCAAGCGGCAAGACAACAGGTTATGTCGTATCTCCCAATAGCGCCAGCAACGTGTCTTGGAACAAGCACGGCCAGACCCTCGGTCTCTGGGGTGACTACACCGCAGCATCTGTTGCTGTATTCGTTCCTGCTGACATCGATGCACTGAATGCACTGCTCCACAGCGTGCAGAAGATGCCCGGTGCTTTGGAGACTCCCATCCCAGGCAAACTCTACAACGAAACAGCAAGTTCTTACTTGAACCAGAGTGACTATACTGCGTACGATTTCGGCACAGCCAAGACACTCATCGACGTATTCTACTCTGAAGGCGAAATTTGGCCCGAGGATCTGCCCACTGAGGACAACCTGACCTACGAGTACAAGTTCAACGGTGAGGTAGTGGCTACCGAGACCTTCAAGGTGGCAGAAAATGCTTACTATCCCGAGCCCACCACAGTTCCCTTCGGCTTGACCGCAACAAAGCCCGAAGGACAGTTCACCAGCACCGAGGCTGAGACCAAGCAGATCGACCTCACTTGGAACCTCCCCTTCGAGTATTGCGCAAGCGCTGACAACATCACCAAGTGGTACACCCTCAAGACCAATCCCACCGCAGCTGTAGCCGACCAGAGCCTCATCGCATACGAGGCAGGCAGTACGCCCAACGTGAAGCCCCTCGCTGTTGTGGAGACTCCCACCGATGCTTATCTCTGGGCGATTGTGGGCGATCCCATCAATGGTTTCCAGTTCTATAACCGCGCTGCCACCAAGAGTGTGGCTCTCGCCAACACCAAACCCTGCACCCTCACTGCAGAGGGCAAGAATGTGGCTTACACCCTCGAGGCTGCCAACACCGCTGGCAAGGAATACTTCGCCATCGTTGACCCCGATTTTACTGCAGCTAACAACAAGTATCTGAATGCCGACAAGAAGAATATCGTTCTCGGTCGTTGGAACAACGACGGTGGCTCATGCTTCACCGTGGTTGAGGTTGAGCCTACCACGCCCGAGCCCGAGCCCGAAGGCGACGAGGTGAGCATCACCTACAACTACAAGCTCAACGGCGAGGTGATCTACACCAAGGTGGAGACTGCCAACATCAACGCTGAGTATCCTGCCACTGTGGCTGCTCCCTACGGCATCACCCTCAGCGCTAAGCCCGAAGGCAAGGTGACCGAGGCTACTTCAGCCGACATCACTGTGACTTGGACGCTTCCCTTCCAGTACACCAAGGATGCAGCAAGCATCACAAAGTGGTATGAGATCCACTTCAACCCCACAGCCACCAACTATGCACTCGTCTATGCTGCAGGTTCAACCCCCAGCGCTAAGATTGCACAGCCCAGCAGTGAGGCAGGTCCCGAGGCTAAGTGGGCGATCATTGGTAACCCCTTCACTGGCTTCAACTTCATCAACAAGGCAGCTGGCACCACCATGGGTCTCAGCACCGAGAACCCCAGCAACGTCAATGCCGCAGGTCTCGCTTCTAACTTCAAGATCGAAGCAGCCACTGGCTCGTACATCGCCATCGTTGACCCCACCGTTACTACCGACAAGAAGTATGTGAACGGCGACGCCGCTGGCATGAAGATTGCTCGCTGGAGCTTGGATGGCGGTTCGAACGTAAATATCGTTGAGGCAGCCGCTGATCCCGAACCCGAACCAGAGCCCGAGTACACCACCACCTACTACATCAAGAACAACCGTCCCGACCAGGGTCGTGGCTATGTGGCTGACAACCTCGCCAGCACCGGTTCAACCGAAAGCACCGAGGGCGCTGCTCTCTATGCTAAGCTCGTTGACGGCACAGCCGAGTTCAATGGTCAGCAGTACGAAAAGTTCAAGCTCTACAACGTAACCCTCAAGAAGTATGTGGGTCTGGTTGCAGGCAAGAACCTCCAGGCTGCCGACAAGGCCATGTTCACCAACGTGGCAGTTGCTGCCGACGCTGTTGAGTTCATCTACACGGGCGACGACATCATCCCCGTTCCCTCTATCGGTTACTACCAGGGTGGCACGTCAGCCGACAACCAGCTCGCTTGGAACTGGAATGGCGGTGCGAACACCACCAACGCTATGGGTCTCTGGACCTGTGTAGACCAGTCTTCAACTTGGAGCTTCGTGAACTCATACGTTCCCCAGCCCGGCCAGGACATCGTTTACCACTTCATGTATAACGGTCAGGAGATCGCAACCCAGGGCTACACCGCTGAGGTAGGTCAGGCATATCCCGACTTCGACAATCTCCCCTACGGGCTCTCTGCTACCAAGCCCGAAGGCACCATCGCTGAGCTCGGCAACGTAGAGATCCAGCTCACCTGGAACCTGCCCTTCGTCTACACTAAGGACGTTGAGAGCATCACCACATGGTATGAGCTCCACCTCAACCCCGAGGATCAGGATAAGGGCAACTACCTCATCAAATATGATGCAGCCAGCACCCCCAACGTGAAGATGGCCACCTATGTGGCTAACGCTGGAGCTGCTTACCAATGGGCTATCGTGGGTGACCCCATCAACGGTTTCAACTTCTACAATAAGGCAGCAGGCACCACCGTTGCCCTCAGCACCGCTAATCCCTGCGTGCTCAGCGCCGACGGCAAGACAGCTAACTTCAAGCTCGACAGCGGCGCCGAAGGTCCTGCTACGAACTTCTCAATCATCGATCCCAACCTCTCAGACAAGAAGTACATCAACGGTAATGCCAAAACGATGAACATCGAGCGCTGGAACAAGGACGGTGGTTCAACCATCGCAGTCGTAGCTACCAACGCTACCGATCCCGAGCCCGATCCCGAGCGTACCTTCTTCTCAACAGCTGAGAATCCCGTATTCTGGGGCATCAAGTTCAACGGTGGTACCGTTTACATCTCCGACAAGGGCACCGACAACCTCGCTGAGACCACAGGCAACTTCATCACCGGTTGGGCATTCATCGGCGACGAGAACAACTTCAAGCTCCTCAGCACCAAGGGCAACTACCTCGGTGTGAAGAATGCTAAGGCTACCAATGGCCAGACTTCAGACCTCATCTACTCTACCACCGAGGCTAATGCCGTTGCCTTCAAGCTCGTCAACAACAGCGAAACAACCTTCGAGATTGCTCAAGTAAGCGCCGCAGGCAAGACATTCAACCCCTGGGGTGGCATGAAGGCTGGCAACAGCATCGGTTTCTGGACGGCTGGCGACGCCAACAACAAGCTCGTTCGCGTAGACATCGCCAACATCGAGCCATACGTTGACTACGCTGGTGCAGAAAGCTTCGACAAGCCTTCTAAGCACACCCTCTGGTACAATGCACCCGCTCCCACCGACTACAACGGCTGGCAGGAGTTCTCACTGCCCATCGGTAACGGTGAGTTCGGTGGTAGCATCTTCGGCGGTCTTGCAAGCGACAAGATCACCTTCAACGAGAAGAGCCTCTGGGACGGTGCTTCCAAAACCCGCAACAATGGTCCTCACGGTGAATACCTCAAGTTCGGTCACATCAACGTCATCGACCGCAGCGAAGGCATCGCCAATGGCGTGACCGAGTATGCTCGCTACTTGGACATCGACAATGCCGTAGCAGGTGTTCAGTACATCGGTTCCGACAACAACAAGTACACCCGTACCTTCATCGCCAGCCAGCCTGCTAAGGCCATCATCGGTGAGTACAAGGCAGAGAACGGCGCTAAGCTCGACCTCAGCTTCAGTGTGACACCTGGTGGTCAGATGACCAGCCGCAGCACCGTTAAGCCCAGCGTGGTTTACAATGCTGATGGTTCAGCCACCTTCAACGGCAAGCTCGAACTCCTCTCTTACGCTGCACAGTTCACCGTGAAGGGTGATGCAGGTGCTATCATCACCGTTGAGAACAACGCCATCCGCATCAAGAACACCAGCAACGTATATCTCTACATCGCTGGCGCTACCGACTTCGACGCATGGAACAACCAGAGCGGTCAGTTCACTTCTGGTCGCGCTGCTCAGCTCCCCGCCGACGTGAAGAGCACCATCACGGCTGCTGCTGCCAAGGATTTCGCTACGCTGCTCAACGAGCACAAGGCTGACTATGGCAAGTGGATGAGTCGTGTGGACTTCGACCTCGCTAAGGACGGTGCTTCTGTAAACTCTAATCAGACTACGAATGCCTTGCTCACCGCTTACACCAAGAACACCAACGACATCCGCAACACCGCTGAAGGTCTCTTCCTCGAGCAGCTCTACTACAACTTTGGTCGCTATCTGCTCATTTCAAGCAACCGTACCGCGCCTGTGCCCAACAACCTCCAGGGTCTTTGGGTAGACACCGACAACGGTCACGCTCCTTGGAACTCAGATATCCACACCAACATCAACATCCAGATGAACTACTGGCCCGCAGAGCAGAACAACCTCAGCGAGCTCCACATGCCTCTCCTCAACCACATCAAGAGCATCGCTCAGAGCCCCGGCTGTATCAACCAGGCTAAGACCGCTGGTCAGACTGTAGGTTGGGTGGTAAACACCGAGTCTAACCTCTTCGGTGGTATGTCTACCTTCAAGGATAACTACACCATTGCCAACGCATGGTACTGCTCACACCTCTGGCAGCACTACCGCTTCACCAAGGACGAGGCGTACCTCCGTGAGTTCTTCCCCGTGATGTGGAGTGCAGCTCAGTACTGGGCAGAGCGTATGGTTCTCGCCAGCGATGGCACCTACGAGTGCCCCAAAGAGTGGTCACCCGAGCACGGTCCCGGCAGCGAGAATGCTACTCCTCACAGCCAGCAGCTCGTCAACGAGCTCTTCGCTAACACCCTCGAGGCCATCCAGGTGCTCGGCAACGAGTCAAGCCTCGACGCTACATGGCTTTCTAAGATCCGCGACCGCGCTAAGAAGTCTGACAGCGGTTTGAAGATCGAGACCTACGAAGCTTCAAGCAACTGGGGCACTCAGTTCCTCAACTACGGTGAGCCCATCCTCCGCGAGTGGAAGTACAGCCCCTTCACCGCTGGTGCTAATGGTCATCGCCACACCTCTCACTTGATGGCTCTCTATCCCTTCAACCAGGTTAGCTACTTCAGCCCCAAGGGCAGTGATAACTACAAGCTCGCTGTAGCAGCTCGCAACTCTCTCGCTCAGCGTTCTGACAACTCTACCGGTTGGGCTATGGGATGGCGCGTAAACCTCTGGGCTCGTACCCTCGACGGCGACCACGCTCGTCTGCTCATCAACAACGCTCTTCGTCACACTGGTGGTGGCGGTGTGAACTACGGTGGTGGCGGTGTGTACTCCAACCTCTGGGATAGCCACTCTCCCTTCCAGATCGACGGTAACTTCGGTGTATGCGCTGGTATCTCTGAGATGTTGCTCCAGAGCTACGACGGCACCATCCACCTCCTCCCCGCACTGCCCACAGAATGGGCTGATGGTCACATCAAGGGTCTGAAGGCTGTAGGTAACTTCACCGTTGACCAGGAATGGGCTGACGGTAGGCTCACCGAGGTTCGCATTGTCAGCAACAAGGGTGGCAACCTCAGCGTTCAGTACGCTGGTGCTGTAGCTCCCACGTCTGTAAGCGTAAACGGCGTTCCCGTTCAGGTGATTGCTGGTGAGAACGGCAAGTTCACCCTCGCAACTCCTCTCAACGCAGGCGATGAGATCAGTGTTGACTACGTCAACGCACCCACCAGCATCAATGCTGTGGAGGCTCAGGGCGAAGGTAACAACATGATCTTCGACCTCCAGGGTCGTCGCGTGAACAATCTTGCTCGTGGCATCTACATCAGCAACGGCAAGAAGGTTCTCTACTAATGCTTCTCTACACTCCTTGCGAGCTAGCGCAGCACGCAAGGAGTAATGAATAAAACGCGCGCACCTCAAATATCCGAGGTGCGCGCGTTTTGCGTTTCACGAGCATCAGCGTTGGCAGTGATGTGTTTTTAGGCTCAAAAGCATGTCTCGCTCTTCTGAATCCGTGGCATAAGAGCTGCTCCTTGGCATGATGATGGAGCCGAAACGTCTGAGTATGCTACATGAGAATATGACAAGCCGGTAAAGGAAATAATCTACTCCATACGGAAACTTTCGGTTTCTGCTGCAGAAACTTTTTTTTCTGCTACAGGCTTTTTTTCTGCATACAGAAACAACACTATTGGTTGATGATAAAAGATGTTGTTGTACGGTAAAAATTCGGTTATTAGTTCCTCCCACAATTTTTTCTGCGAGATGTGTGCTATTGTATAGGGCGCGAGTTACGGAAAGGTGACGCTAAGCGTAGATTTTTGAACTACGAATGGCACGAATAACCTACGAATAGGAATTTTTTATTCCTTTATTTTATATTCGTAGGTTATTTGCGTTATTCATAGTTCCTGCCTCATGTTTTGAACCCTTCATTTTACATTCGTAGGTTATTCGCGTTATTTGTAGTTTCTGCCTCATATTTTTATTCCTTTATTTTATATTCGTAGGTTATTTGACCTTATGTATCGGCTGGTTATTGAAGCTTTTGCCCCTTTGGGGCGTATGGTATAATTTCCCCGTCAGCCATGTTCCTTCTTATCTTCACGATGACCCGACCACTGAGGTTGCGTTGATGAATAAAGCCTCCAAGCACGGTGGTGCGCTTGGAGGCTTTGTGGTGATGCATGTGGCTGCGCCTTTTGCGGGCTGGAAGTCCTTGCTTCAGAGTTTGAATTTGAGGATACGTCCGTTGTAGGCAGGCACCTTGAGGCGAATGGGCTCCTTCGAGTTGAAGGGGAGACTGAAGGTGTCGGCGGTGAGGAGTGCCTGTGCCTGCACGCGGTCTTGCTCAGACAGTCCGTAGTGCTCGAACACGTGTGCTGGAATGTTGATGCCCAACTGCGCATCGTACCGGTCGAAGTTGGCAACGATGAGCAGCACTTCGTTTTCGTAGCGACGAAGAAAAGCGAACTGCGTGGCAGGGTTGAAAAGATCGGAGCGCGGGTTGACGTAGGTGAGGTCGAAGAACTCGCCTTCGCAGATAGCCTTCTCCGAGTTGCAGAGGTGAAGCACATTGCTATAGAACTGCTGGAGAGAGACCTCCGTGGGAGTGAGCTGTCGGTTGTCGAAACTACCCTTGTTGCGCCAACGGCGAATGGTGTCGACCGTCCAATAGTCGAAGATGGTGGTGCGACCGTCGCGTCCGCTGAATCCCTCTTGGTCCATGCCTCGCTCGCCCAGTTCCTGTCCGAAGTAGAGCATGAAGGGGTTGCGGTGCATACAAGCGCTCACCAGGAGCGCAGCTCTGCCTTTCTCGGCATTGCCAGCGAAGAAGTCGCTTGCCAGTCGTTGCTCGTCGTGGTTTTCGAGGAAGTTGAGCATGTGGTCTTGTATGTCAGCCACGTCGTTCCAGCACTGTGTGATGGTGCTGGCGCCAGCATAGCCACAGACGACGTTGCGTATGGTGTCGTAGAGTCCCACCTTGTCGTAGAGGTAGTCGAAACCGCCCCGATGGATGTAGTTGCGGTATTCGGCGGGATTATAGACCTCGGCAATGAAGATAAGTTCGGGGAACTGCTCTTTGACCTTGGCTATTGCCCACGACCAAAACTCGACTGGCACCATCTCTGCCATGTCGCAGCGGAAGCCATCGACGCCCTTAGCAGCCCAATAGAGCAGGATGTCGAGCATCTTGTTCCATGTATTGGGGATGGGGTCGAAATGTCCCACGCCACCGCCCATGTAGTCAACGCCGTAGTTCAGCTTCACGGTTTCGTACCAGTCGTTCTGGTGCGCCCAGGACGAGAAATTGTCGTTGCCGGTTGCCTTGGCTGGCCACTCGTGGTAACCTTTGAGGTCGAAGTCGGCATGCAGCTCTTCGCCTGGGATGTAGTAGAAGTTGTTGTTGGGCGAGAACGCCATGTTGGTGTCGTCTTCAGCACCAAGGTCGGTGACGCCTTCAGGAGCCGTGTCGGAGTGGTACTGGCGCGCCACGTGGTTGGGCACGAAGTCGATGATGACCTTCAGTCCCTCTTTGTGGGTGCGCTCGACCAGTGCCTCAAACTCGCTCATGCGGGCGAGCACGCTGCTTGCCAGGTCAGGGTCGACATCATAGTAGTCGCTGATGGCATAGGCAGAGCCTGCGATGCCCTTCACCACGCTTGGGTGGTAGGAGGGGAGCCCGTAGGCACCGTGGTCGGTCTGCGAAGCGTGCTCGATGATGCCGGTGTACCAGATGTGGGTGGCACCGAGAGCATGAATCTGTTCGAGTGCGCGTGGCGTGAAATCGTTCATCTTTCCGCAGCCGTTTGTCACCTTGTCGCCCCAGGGCTGGCAGGTGCGGCAGTCGTTGCCAAAGAGACGTGTGAAGACTTGATAGATGATTGGCTTCATAGGTGATGCTTAGATGCCATGAGCTGTTACGTCGGCATTGCCTTTGGCGATCTTGCCAATCATGCCCTGCAGCGCCTTGCCGGGACCACACTCGATGAACTCTGTTGCACCAGCCTCAATCATGGCGCTCACCTCTTGGGTCCAGCGTACGCTTGCGGTGAGCTGTGCGATGAGGTTGCTCTTGATCTCTGCTGCATCGGTGTGTGCCTTAGCGTCTACGTTTTGGTATACGGGGCAGATGGGGGTCTTGAACTCTGTTGCCTCGATGGCTTGCTCCAGTTCTTCCTTGGCAGGCTGCATGAGGGGTGAGTGGAAGGCTCCGCCTACGGGCAATACGAGTGCACGCTTGGCGCCTGCTTCCTTCAGCTTCTCGCAAGCGGTGTTGACTGCTTCTACGTTTCCGCTGATGACGAGCTGTCCGGGGCAGTTGTAGTTGGCAGGCACCACGATGTTGCCTTCGGTGCTCACCTCGGTGCAGACGTTCTCGATGGTGGTGTCGTCGAGACCCACGATGGCTGCCATCGTGCTGGGTGCTGCTTCACATGCTTTCTGCATGGCCATGGCACGAGCATAGACGAGCTTGAGGCCATCCTCGAAACTGAGGGCACCGGCGGCTGTCAGCGCGCTCAACTCGCCCAGCGAGTGACCAGCCACCATGGTGGGCTTGAACTCGTCGCCCAGGCATACGGCACTGATGACGCTGTGGAGGAAGACGGCAGGTTGGGTCACCTTGGTCTGCTTCAGCTCGTCGGCTGAACCTTCAAACATGATGTCGGTGATGCGGAAACCAAGAATCTCGTTTGCCTTTTCAAAAAGGTCTTTTGCCAATGGGTTGTTCTCGTACAGGTCCTTGCCCATACCCGTGAACTGTGCTCCCTGACCGGGAAAAACAAATGCTTTCATCTTTTGTTTTGTTGTTTTACTAATACCTTATATTTATATTTTATCTTAGTGTTCAAAACTGCTTTTGCCCGGCTTTGACTGATCGTTCTGCCATCCTGCTCGTGCTTCTTGTGTCTTTGCTCGCTCTTCGCTTGGTGCTTCCTGGGTGAGGAGGGGGGAGGGGCGCTGCACGCGCTGGCAACTGGCACCTTTCGGAGCGAAAAGCGAAAAACTGTGCAAAGTTACATATTTATTCGCGTGTAGCGCGCGTTCTTCTTATATTATTTTAAGGAATTTGCGAATTTCTTGATTTATCTCGTCCATTTTGATAAAATTTGAAAAAAAATGCAAAAATGTTTGGTCAGTTCAGAAATTAGCTGTAACTTTGCAACCGCAAACGAGAGATAATGCGTCCTTAGCTCAGTTGGTAGAGCAATTGACTCTTAATCAATGGGTCCAGGGTTCGAGCCCCTGAGGGCGTACAAAATGAAAAACTCTCTCTGCATGCGTCCTTAGCTCAGTTGGTAGAGCAATTGACTCTTAATCAATGGGTCCAGGGTTCGAGCCCCTGAGGGCGTACAAAGAAGAAGCAGAACATCAACCGGTGTTCTGCTTTTTCGTCTGTCCTGCGGGTTTACGGCTGTGGAGCGTTGGTTCTGCGTAGTTTTTTTATTTATTTGTTCCGAGCTCCACTACGATGCGATAGAGATTGCAGCCAATAAAGTTGCCTAAGACGATGGCGGGGTAGAAAAGGGCAAGTTCGCCGGCATGGTCGGTGAGATAGTCGAGGGGCACACACATATAGTAGAAGGCATCGGCTATGCAGTGGGGGAATCCGCATGTGATAAAGAGGGGCACGCCAAAAAGCAGGGGCAGGAACTGACCCTTACGGGCAAAGGTGACGGCTGTGGTCATGATGAGTCCACAACCCATGGCGAGCAAGCCGCCGCGCAGGGGACCGATGGCAAGTCGACCCTCGAGGATGGATTGTGCCGACTCTTGCAGGGGCATGGGCGATTGGCGCACGACGATGGATGCGAGCAGGCAGCCGATGAGGTTGCCCAAGAGGATGATGAGGAGCTGACCCAGTTCGCCGCGATGGATGAAACCGGCAGTGCCAGTGTAGAGGCGGAGCGAATAGTTGACCACGGTGAGGAGCCCGAAGGAGAAGAGGGCGGCACCGACGATGTCTTTGGTGGCAAGAAATCCGAAACCTGCAGCGCCGATGACTATGCCGGCAAAGATGGATGAGCGAAGTGTATTCATGGTTGCTTCTGAAACGTGTATGGTGGCACAAATGTGGCAAAATCTTCTGTAATGCGCAACAAAATGGCGTTTTTTAGTTAAAAAAAGACTAAAAAAAATGGTGTTCAGCGCGAAAAATGCTACCTTTGTGACAAACTTTCTAATCTTATAATATCAAATCACTATGGGAATCATCGAAGGAATCGTAGAATCGGCAGTCGAGAACACCGTGCGCCATGAGGTGGAGGATGCTGCCAATACAGCCATCGACAAGAAGGCAAAGGAGGGTGACACGACAGCTGCTAAGGTGGCAAAGGGGGCGCAGAAGACGCGCCACGCTATTGTGGAGGGGCGCGCTGCTGCCAATCTCGTGGAGAGCGGCATCGGTGCAGTCAAGAGCGGCAATGCCTTGGGCATCGTGGACTCTGTGTTGTCCATGCTGCGCCGTTGGTTCCACGTGTAGTGTCGTCCCCTCTCAGAGCTTGTTGCGCTTGGGCGTACCCACCACCATCTTAATGCCGCCGGCAACACATTCCATCACCACCTCTGCCGTTCCCTGTGCAGGATCGCCGTCCCATTGGATGGGGCCAGCCGACTTGCGGCGTATGGTGATCTTGTCGCAACGCACAATGCGCACGTGGCGACGGCTGTGGTGGATGGTGGCAGTGGCAAGGCGCAGTCCGACGAGGGGCGAGGTGATCTTGTTGAACTTTGTCCAGATGTTCACGTCTAACTTGCCATCGCATACCGATGCATCAGGAGCAATGAAGAAGTCGTTGCCATACTGTGCAGCGTTGGCGCCCGTGATGAGCCAATAGCGTTTCTCCTTTCCAGAAGGTTTGGTGGAGGACAGACGCTCGGTCTTGCCATCGTTCTCCACCAATATCTCATAGGATTCGCCTTGGTATCTCAAACCGACACCAATGGTGGTTTTGAGGTAGGTGGGTAGTCCGCGCTTGCCTGCCTTGGCAAACGTGTCGCTCACCTGAGCGTCAAAGCCCACACCTGCTGTGCAGAAGAAAGGGTGTCCGTTGATTTTGCAATAGTCGCACTGGCGGATGTCCATCCTGCTCAGCACCTCTAGCGCGCCTTCAGCCTTCATGGGGATACCTAAGTGGCGCGCCAGACCATTGCCGCTGCCGCATGGGACGATGCCTAACGCCGTGGCTGTGTGGACAATGCCACGAGCTACTTCGTTCACCGTTCCGTCGCCGCCTACAGCCACTGCAGCAATGGCTCCTTGCTCGGCAGCTTGGCGTGCTATCTCCTCTGCGTGTCCGGCGCGTTCTGTGCGACGTATTTCGTATTCGTATTCGCCCTTGTCGAAGAATTTTGGGATGAGGTCGATGATGCGCTGTTTATCCTTTGTTCCTGAGATGGGGTTTACAATAAAGATGATTTTCATCGATGGAGAGTTCATGTTTGATTTTCTGTGCAAAGGTACGTATTTCTATGCTGATGCATGTCTGATTATTCAAAAAAGTGCATTTTTTTGTAATTTTTAAAGTCAAATGCTAAGTGTAATGAATAAAAAGTATTAACTTTGCACACCATTTCATGAAACTTTGTGCGCATTGTTTGTGAAATAAGATGATATGTGTGCATCTATACAAAGGCAGAGACCATAGATGGCGTTCGTTCATCTCCAAAAAAGATTATTAAGAAAACAATAATATGGGACTTTTAGAAGAAAAACTCTCTAAGCATCCGTTCTTCGCGCTTGCCAAAGAGATGAAAGATCAAGGTATCTACCCCTATTTTCGTGAAATTGAAGGAAAGCAGGGTACCGAAGTGGAAATGGGAGGGCATCATGTCTTGATGTTTGGCTCAAATGCTTACACCGGACTCACCGGCGATGAGCGCATCATCGAAGCCGGCGTGCAGGCTATGCGTCAATATGGTAGTGGCTGTGCAGGTAGTCGTTTCCTCAACGGAACGTTGGATATCCACGTCAAGCTGGAGAAAGAACTGGCAGAATATGTGGGCAAGGACGACGCGCTTTGCTTCAGTACGGGTTTCACCGTCAACAGTGGTGTCATCCCACAGATTTGTGGCAAGGACGACTATATCATCTGCGATGACAGAGACCATGCAAGCATCGTCGATGGACGCCGTCTCTCGTTTGCCAACCAGCTGCGTTTCAAGCACAACGACATGGCTGACCTGGAGCGTGTGCTGCAGCGCTGCGAGCCCGACAAGGTGAAGCTCATCGTTGTGGATGGCGTGTTCTCCATGGAGGGTGATCTTTGCAACCTGCCCGAGATTGTAAAACTCAAGCACAAGTATAACGCATGCATCATGGTGGACGAGGCTCATGGACTTGGCGTCTTCGGCAAGAATGGATGCGGCGTCTGCGACCATTTCGGCTTGACCGACGAAGTGGACCTCATCATGGGTACCTTCTCCAAGAGTCTTGCCTCTATCGGTGGCTTCATTGCTGCCAACCAAACGATCATCGACTATCTGCGCCACACTGCGCGCACCTATATCTTCTCTGCAAGTTGCACACCAGCTGCCACAGCTGCTGCACGCGAAGCTCTGCGCATCATCAAGAGCGAGCCTGAACGTATTCAGGCACTGTGGGAAGTTACGAACTATGCGCTCAAGCGTTTCCGCGAAGAAGGTTTTGAAATCGGTGAGACCGAAAGCCCCATCATTCCGCTCTATGTGCGCGATGTGGAGAAGACATTCGCTGCAGTGGCAATGGCTTTCGAAGAGGGCGTTTTCATCAATCCCGTCATTCCTCCTGCTTGTGCACCCAGCGACACGCTTGTGCGTTACGCCCTCATGGCGAACCATACCAAAGAACAGGTCGACCTCTCTGTGGTTAGACTCAAGAAGGTGTTTCAGACGTTGGGTGTCATCAAGTAACTCGCGCAGAAGGGCTACAAAGAAATAGGATAAGATAAAAAAATATAGGGTGTGCTAAAGTTCAGTCTTTAGCACACCCTTTCATCTAACAAGTTTCCTTCTTTGAGTCGCACTTTGAGTCGAGCTCAACACTCTTTCAGAAGGTAGGCAAGCACAGCGTGAGTTCGCGTTGTCATCTCGTAGCGGAAACTTCAACAACAGTGAGTTCTGCAGAGTTTACTATGCCATTGTTGCCATAGCCATAAGAGATAATCACTCATTGAAGAGCAA
>JAGHUD010000063.1 GCA_018065005.1 Candidatus Physcousia equi | reverse complement strand
CTTAAGCATAGCGCGGAGGAAGTACACGGTACCATAACCCGTAGCCTCTGGACGGATGAGTGAACCACCAAACTCAAGGCCCTTGCCGGTGAGCACACCCTGGAACTGACGGCAGTACTTCTTGTAGGCACCAAACATGTAACCTACCTCACGGCCACCTACACCGATATCGCCTGCGGGAACGTCGCAATCAGGACCAATGTGACGATAGAGCTCGAG
This sequence comes from Candidatus Physcousia equi, assembly GCA_018065005.1. Taxonomy (GTDB): domain Bacteria; phylum Bacteroidota; class Bacteroidia; order Bacteroidales; family Bacteroidaceae; genus Physcousia; species Physcousia equi. The sequence goes on along the minus strand of JAGHUD010000063.1, from coordinate 29,539 downwards.
CATGAAAGCTTGGCAGAAGCGCATCACCTCAGCGCTTGACTTGCCACGAGGGCTGAAGTCTGAACCGCCCTTTGCGCCACCCATAGCAAGTGTGGTAAGAGAGTTCTTGAAGGTCTGCTCGAAAGCGAGGAACTTGAGGATACCGAGGTTGACACTACGATGGAAACGGATACCTCCCTTGTAGGGACCGATAGCATTGTTGTGCTGGATGCGGTAGCCCATATTGGTCTGAATGTTGCCGTTGTCGTCCATCCAAGTCACGCGAAACTGATATACGCGATCGGGGATACAAAGACGCTCAATGAGATTTACCTTATCAAACTCGGGGTGCTTGTTGTATTCTTCTTCAATTGTGCCGAGCACCTCTTCTACAGCCTGATGATACTCAGGCTCACCGGGGAAGCGTCTTTTCAGATCTTCCAATACCTTTTTTGCGTCCATACAAACGATTTCTTTTGTTGGTTAAAAATGATTATTATGTATTCTTTTGTATTTGCTGTGCAAAGATAGCAGAAATATACCAAAACACAAAGAATTTAAAGATAAAAGTTAGATTATTTATCAATTTCATGCTATAATCATTTGTTTTCCTCCATTTGTCTTGAATTTTGGCAAACTTAAAATAATTGATTTACCGGTACATTTAAACAATTTTAATTTTTGGGTCGGGCAACAATAATACCAAAAATAGAATAACGGTTACCTGTAGTTGATCGAATGGTTACGTTTGAAGAGAAGAGGCATGCTACTATACTATATCACCTATTCGTTACCACTCGATACACTTTAAGGATACAGTCCGTCCTTATTGTTACTACTTTATGGTTCTATAATGCACCAAAGCAAATAGAAAAACGGCATCGTTCCTTGTTTAGAGCGATGCCGTTTCTGTTTCAGTAATTCCTTCCTTAGCGGGGAGGTTGCGGAACTCTGACTTTTTTTACTTAACCTTGTTGACGATTGCCTTGAAGGCATCAGCATGGTTGATAGCGAGGTCAGCGAGCACCTTACGGTTAATCTCGATACCTGCCTTGTGCAGAGCACCCATAAGCTGAGAGTAGCTCATACCCTCCAGGCGTGCTGCAGCGTTGATACGCTGGATCCAGAGCGCGCGGAAATTGCGCTTCTTGTTGCGACGGTCGCGGAATGCATAGGTAAGACCCTTTTCCCAAGTATTCTTGGCAACGGTCCACACATTCTTGCGAGCACCATAGTAACCTCTGGTCAGACCCAGAATCTTCTTTCTCTTAGCTCTTGAAGCTACATGATTTACTGATCTTGGCATAATTTTGTTTCGTTTTGAATGCAAGCGGCACAGAGGCACTTAGATGCTTGTCATTCGGTTAATAACTAAGTGAAAACTGTTGTTCTGATTAATGGAAGATTAACGGAGGCAGAGGCAATCGCGAACCTGCTTCATGTTCTCAGTCACAACGATAGCGCTGTGGTCGAGGTTACGCTTCTGCTTCTTTGTCTTCTTTGTCAGAATGTGGCTGTGGTATGCGTGATGGCGCTTTACCTTGCCAGTGCCCGTCAGCACGAATCTCTTCTTTGCTGCAGACTTAGTCTTTACTTTTGGCATTTTTTTGTTATTTTAAGTTGTTATTAATAATGGCGGCAACGCATATACCGGGCGTTACGCGCTTATTTCTCTTTTTTAGATATTGTTCGGATTGCCACTACCCTCTTGCAAGATCCGCTTTACACTTTTCACCCCCCCCTTACTGGATTCGTTTCAGCTTTCGCCACCCTCTTGCAAATTAGGTGTTTTATTATCGAGATAGCGCAGCAGAAGCAGTTTGTTGTATTCCTGCATTGTGCGGTTTCGATTCTTTCAAGAGCAGACCGCTTGGAGAATTATCTAAGAGGTGTAACTCGTGGCTTAATCATCCCAATCTTCGCCTTCCACCTTTGGGCCGGTGTATTCTTTTCTCTCTTTGTGCTTAGGTGCTTTTTTGTGCGGAGTCTCGGCAAGAGGAGTTTCGGGTGTGTGGGCAACGGGCTTTGTTTGAACCGTCTTCTTGGGTGCGAGGAACATTGTCATGCGCTTTCCTTCAAGCACGGGCATAGATTCCACTTTTCCATATTCCTCCAGATCGGCAGCGAAACGGAGAAGCAGCACTTCTCCTTGTTCCTTAAAGAGAATCGAGCGTCCTTTGAAGAAGACGTATGCCTTCACCTTGTCACCCTCTTGCAAGAAGCCTTGCGCATGCTTTAGTTTGAAGTTGTAGTCGTGGTCGTCCGTTTGTGGTCCGAATCGGATTTCCTTAGTTTCAATCTTCACCTGCTTTGCCTTAATCTCTTTTTGCTTCTTCTTCTGCTGATAGAGGAACTTGCTGTAGTCGATCAATCGGCAAACTGGAGGTTGGGCATTGGGAGAGATCTCGACGAGGTCAACGCCTTTCTGCTCGGCAAGTTGAATAGCCTTTAAGGTAGGCATCACTGTGCTCTCCACATCATCGCCTACGATACGAACTTCGCGCACTCTGATTTGATCATTTACGCGATACTGGTTCTTGATATTGTTGTTGTCTTTTCTCATTTATTGACTTTTGCGGGTGCAAAGTTAACACTTTTCTGTCAATTGGCGAACTTCTTCCACGATTTTCTTTGCAAAATCTTGCATTTTCATCGTTTCTTGTGCTCCACCACCTTGTTTGCGCACATTTACAAGACCTTCTTCCACTTCTTTCTCGCCCACGATGCACATATATGGAATATGCTTGAGCTCTGTGTCGCGGATTTTGCGTCCTATCTTTTCGTTGCGGTCATCAACATAAGCCCGCACGTCCTGTGTAGCAAGATAGTAGACAACCTGCTGTGCGTAGTCGTTGAAACGCTCAGAGATGGGGAGGATGGCAACCTGGTCGGGAGTGAGCCACAGGGGGAACTTACCAGCTGTGTGTTCGATGAGTACAGCCACAAAGCGCTCCATAGAACCAAAGGGCGCGCGGTGAATCATGACGGGTCGATGCTTTTTGTTGTCCTCGCCGATGTATTCCAACTGGAAACGCTGAGGCAGCTGATAGTCAACCTGAATGGTGCCAAGCTGCCAGCGGCGTCCGATGGCATCCTTCACCATAAAGTCAAGTTTGGGACCATAGAAAGCAGCTTCGCCCAATTCCTGACGTGCCTTCATGCCCTTTTCGGCGCAAGCCTCAATGATGGCATTCTCCGCATTTGCCCAGTCTTCATCTGAGCCGATATACTTTGTTGTATTCTTTGGGTCGCGCAATGAAATCTGCACCTCGATGCTTTCCTCGTTGAACTGGAAGGTGTAGAACACACGCTGAATGATGTCCATCACCTTGATGAACTCCTCCTTCACCTGATCGGGACGGCAGAAGATGTGCGCATCGTCTTGGGTGAAGCCGCGAACGCGGGTCAGTCCGTGCAATTCACCGCTCTGCTCGTAGCGATAAACCGTTCCGAACTCAGCGCAACGGAAAGGAAGTTCCTTGTAGGAGCGTGGACGGTTGGCAAAGACCTCACAGTGGTGGGGGCAGTTCATGGGCTTGAGCAAGTACTCCTCACCCTCTTCTGGAGTCTGTATTGGTTGGAAAGAATCCTTGCCATAGTGGTCCCAGTGGCCAGAAGTCTGATAGAGGTTTTTACCGCCAATATTGGGAGTAATTACCTCCTGATAGCCATACTGCTTCTGAATCTTGCGCAACATATCCTGAAGGCGCAGACGAAGGTCAGTTCCCTTGGGGAGCCAAATGGGAAGTCCCTTGCCGACACGCTCTGAGAACATGAAGAGCTCCATTTCCTTACCAATCTTGCGATGGTCACGTTTTTTAGCTTCTTCAAGAAGTTGCAGATACTCGTCGAGCATTTTCTTCTTGGGGTAAGAGATGCCATAGAGACGCTGCATTTGGTCCTTCGTAGCGTCGCCGCGCCAGAAAGCACCTGCTACGCTCATCAGTTTCACGGCCTTGATGACGCCCGTGCTGACGATATGTGGACCTTTACAGAGGTCGGTAAACGCGCCTTGGGTATAAGTAGTGATGCTTCCGTCCTCTAGATCCTGTTCGATGTGTTCCACCTTATATGCTTGACCGGCGGCTTTGAACTGCTCTATGCAGTCTGCCTTGCTCACCTCCTTGCGCACTACAGCTTCGTCCTTGCGTGCGAGTTCGATCATTTTTTCCTCGATGGTCTTGAAGTCACCTTCTCCTATTTGCTTTCCGTCGGGAAGCAAGACGTCATAGAAGAAACCGTTCTCTATGGCAGGTCCGAAACCGAACTGAATGCCGGGATAGAGTTCCTGAAGTGCTTCTGCGAGCAGATGCGCGCTGGTGTGCCAGAAAGCATGCTTACCCTCTTCATCTTCGAACTTATACAGCTTGATGGAGGCATCTTCCATGATGGGGCGATTGAGTTCTGTGGTCTCACCATTGACGCCACATGCCACCACATCCTGAGCCAGGCGCTGTGAGATGCTCTGTGCCACTTCGAGACCGGTCACACCTGCCTCGTATTCTCTTACTGAACCGTCGGGAAAAGTAATATTAATCATAATTTGTGATACGTAATGCGGGATTCAGGATTGTCTTTCTGAGAGGCAAACCAGAATTCCATATTCTATTTTTAGTTATTATTTCTGAGCGCAAAATTACGTTTTTTTTTCTTTCCTTCCAAAAGTTTATGGCGATAAAGAGTTTTTTCAGAGTGAAAAATGTGGCAAAACTTATTTTTTGGGTTCAAACGGCTTGTCCTTGCTGCCATTTTTCGTATATTTGCATGCGGATATTTTATGACGCAGCACGCGACCACATTTTGTTTCGCAAGAAATGGCCGCTTGCTTGATACGGATAACCCAAAAGACTTACTCTTTTTATGAAAAAACATTATCTTACCCTATCCCTGTTTGCCCTGTCTCTGGTCACGGCAGGATGCAAAGGAGGCACGAGCGAACAAGGAAAACAGGTTGACACAGTGCAAATGGCAGCAGTTGAAGAAGGCGTAGAATTTGAACGCGAGCACAAGGCTTTCGATGCCACAACTTACTTTAGCACCATCAAATTAGGGATGACGCCTGAGGAGGTGAGCAATGTAATGTCAGAGCTTGCCGATGTAGAGTTTGAATGGGAAGGTCTGCGCGTCAGCTACGATTTTGAGGAGATGGATTTCGACGATGAGACAGGATTGCTTCGTGCCATCTACTATATAACGGAACCCGTTGGTACGGGTGAATATTATTTTGCAGGTGAAGGCAAGTTTCATCTCTACGAGCAGAAAGAAGGAGCCTTCGCCTATGAAGAGATGGGAAAGAAGCTTCAGCGCTTTGCTCAGATGATTGCAGAAGCAACCGGTGGTGAGGTAACTGATTGCGGTATGCAGTCCTACTCCTATTGGAGCGATTTAGGCGCAGGCTCAGTAGAGGCGTTGTATAACTACGAAGGGCGCACAGTGGCGGTTCGAGGCAACGAAATGGAAGTAGGGCGCGGCTATCTCCGCTTCACACTCCAAACGCCCGACAGCTATGCTGGTTAATCCCCCACCGTCACGCAGCAGCACCACAGAAGTCGGTCAGAGAAAAAAAAAATCTTCTCCATCATACGCAGCGCAGAAGATCTTTGCATTCTTAAAAGCCCCCTATGTGGGAAGGTTACGAAAGAACGACGGAAAGTCAGGACATAAACCAAACTTTCCGTCGTTATTTTTTATCGGTTTGCTACGCCTTGTATTCCACAAAAGCCTCCATTGCTTCGTAAGCCGCTAGACCCAGATTCTTGTAGAGTTCTGCAGTGGCATGGTTGCGGTCTTCCGATCGCTGCCAGAAGAGACGTTCATCATTGCCGAGGAATGGAGCGCTCTCCATCTGCGACTGATGTTTGAGGATGGCATTGCGCTTTGTGCGTAGTTCCTCGGGACTGATGGGCACCACCATCTCGATATTTTCGATTTCCCATTCTGCCCAGGCACCGCGGTACATCCACACGCGGCAGTCGTTCACCCATTCAGCGCCCGCCTCGCGTTCGAGATCGACGGCTGCAAGCACAGCATCCGTGCAGATGCGATGGGTGCCGTGGGGGTCCTGAAGGTCACCAGCCACAAAAATCTGGTGTGGCTGAATCTCTTGCAGCTTCTGTCGTACAATCTCCACGTCAGCCTCGCCGAGCGGGTTCTTCTGGATGCGTCCTGTTTCGTAGAAGGGCAGGTTGAGGAAATGAATGTGGTCGTAGGTCAAGCCGCTGTAGATGCTTGCCATGCGTGCTTCGCCGCGTCTGATGAGAGCCTTGATGGCGAGTATCTCATCCGTGTCAAGGTCGCCCATTCGCTTGTCCTTGATGGCGTCAAAGAGTTCGGGAATGAGGTCCTTGCTCTTCTTGTTTCCAGTCTCAAATCGTTTGTTGAATCCAGAAACGAAGTGGAGGAAACGATACACCTCATTGTTTTCAACGGCAATGTTTCCGCTCGTTTGGTACATAACATGCACGTCATGCCCCTGCTTCACCAGACGCTGGAACGTTCCGCCCATCGAAATCACATCGTCGTCGGGATGGGGAGAGAAGATGATGACGCGCTTAGGATAGGGATTGGCGCGCTCGGGGCGATAGGTGTCGTCGGCATCGGGTTTACCTCCAGGCCATCCGGTGATGGTGTGCTGCAGGTCGTTGAAGATTTTGATGTTGACATCATAAGCAGAGCCATACACGGCAAGGAGTTCACCCAATCCGTGCTCGTTGTAGTCCTTGTCGGTGAGTTTGAGGATGGGCTTGCCCGTCTCGCTGCAGAGCCACACGATGGCTGAGCGAATGAGTTTGGAGGTCCACTCACAACTTGTGACAAGCCAGGGGCGCTGGATGCGGGTCAGGTGGTTGGCGGCGGGAAGGTCGAGATAGACCTTCGCCTTGTTGTGCATCTGCAGGAATGATGCCGACAGTTTGTCGTTGACGTCTCCCTCTACAACTTGTTGCACGATGTTCGCCTTTTGTTCGCCCCACGCAAGCAGGAAGATGTTCTGTGCAGAGCGGATGGTGGACACACCCATGGTGATGCCACACACAGGCACATTGTTGGCTCCGTCGAAGGTGCGGGCTGCTTCTCCTCGACTGGTGGGATCAAGCAAGACGAGGCGCGTATGGCTATTGCGCTGGCTTCCCATCACGTTGAGTGCGATGTTGCCCGACATGCCTACGCCAAGCACCATGATATCGATGCCGCCAAGTTGTGCGATGCGTTCCTCATAGTTCTGACAGTACTCATTGACGTATTCCTGCGGTATGGTGCCATTGATGTTGTAGATATTGCTCTTGGGCACGTTCACATGATTGAGGAAACTCTCCTCGAGCATGTGCAGGTTGCAGTTTGGCTGGTCCTTGGGTATGGGGTAGTACTCATAGACCGTGAAGATGATGACGTTGTGGAAACTGAGTCCCTCATTCTCATACATGTTGATGAGATGGCGGAAGAGTTCCTGAGGTGTGTTGCCACCCACCAGTGCAATGATGCAAGAGCGATAGTCTGCTTGCTTTTTGCGTATGATTTTCGCTATTTGCTCTGCCACCTGGCGCGATGCTTCGTCGCTTGTCTTGAAGATTTCTGTCGGAATCTTCTCAAAACGCGTGAGCACGCTACGCTCAATGTTGTCCGTGGGGCGATAGTATTTCTCAGGCACGCTGTTCAGCGTAATCTGGCTGCTTAGATTCGTTTTCATAGACGTAACGTTTTTTATATTTAGAAGTAGAAACCGGCACCGATGCGAAGCCCTACCTTGCTGCCATCAGCGAAATGGTTGAGGCAGCAATCATAGTAGATGGCGGGCTCGATGCTCACATGATGATTCAGATAGAAACAATAACCGATTTCAGGGCAAAGGTCGATGTTGTTGATGCTGAGTCCGCTGCCCATGTGTTCGTATTTCAGACCAAGATTCAAATACAAACCATTCTGCAGGATGTAATAGCGTGCGCCGAAGGCAATGTTCACGTTGTTCACGTCATTGTCGTCGCCCTTCACATACTGATGGTCGTAGCCAAAACGTCCATAAAGCATCCAGGCATCATGCACAAAATAACCTGCTGTTGCATCCAGGCCGAAGGTGAACTTTGAGTTCTTGCTGTATGACATATTCAATCCTGTGAGCGATGTGTTCACATACTTTGTCCCCTTTTCAAACTGTGCGAAAGCACCTGTGGTGACCATCGCAAGGAGCATGACAATAAAAAGTTTTTTCATAAGCTGGGTTGTAAATTTTCTATTCGGTGGTTCTTAATTAAAAACTGCACAAAGATAGTTTTTTTTTGCGTATTGACCAAATATATTTGGAATTTTAATCATTTTTTTCTACCTTTGCAACCAAAATGAAACCCAAAACAGCACTATGGAAACAAGCAAATACATCAGAGTGAGCTACGAACTCACAGGCATCGATGGAGAGAAGCAAGAAGCCATCGAAACTGCCACCCGCGAGAACCCCTTCATCTTTGTCTCAGGACTCGGTGTTTCGCTCGATGCTTTTGAAGCACAAATCACACCGCTCCAGACGGGCGACAAGTTTGACTTCACGCTCAAAGCCGAAGAAGCCTACGGTGAGCGTGACGAAGATGCCGTGACGGAAGTTCCAGCGAGCATCTTTGAAGTGGACGGAAAAGTGGACACACGCTACATCTACGAAGGAGCGGTTGTGCCCTTGATGAATGCCGACGGACAACGTTTCAACGGTCTCATCGTGAAGATGGGCAAAGAGCATGTTACCGTCGACCTCAACCACCCGCTGGCAGGCATGGATCTCAATTTCAAGGGTGAAGTTCTTGAAAGCCGTGAAGCAACGAAGGAAGAGATTTCCGGCATGATCAAGATGCTCGCAGGCGAAGGATGCGGAGGCGGGTGCGGCAGCTGCGGAGGCGGTTGCGGCAGCTGCGGAGATGGCGAGTGTGGTGAAGAAGGCGGTTGTGGCGGTTGCGGAGGTTGCAAATAATGAACAGCTTCGGCAACATATTCAGGCTGACCTGTTTCGGCGAGAGCCATGGAGCTGGAATAGGCGGTGTCGTCGATGGCATGCCAGCTGGCATTGACGTCGACATGGATTTCATCCAGAACGAGCTCGACAGACGACGCCCGGGACAAAGCCAACTCACCACGGCACGAAAGGAGGCAGATCAGGTGGAACTGCTCTCGGGCGTGTTTGAAGGCAAGACGACTGGTTGCCCGATTGGCTTCCTCGTGCGCAACACGAATCAGCACTCGCAAGACTACGAAAACATGCGCTATGTTTTTCGTCCCAGTCATGCCGACTACACCTACTATAATAAATATGGTGTGCGCGACCATCGCGGAGGCGGACGCTCGTCGGCACGTGAGACCATCAGTCGCGTGGTGGCAGGTGCGCTTGCCAAATTGGCGCTTCGCCAACTAGGCATCTCCATCCAGGCCTACACACAACAGGTGGGGCACATCATCCTGCCTGGCTGCTACAAGGACTACGACCTGTCGCTCACCGAGTCGAACGCTGTGCGCTGCCCCGACCCAAAGATAGCAGAAGAGATGGCAACGCTCATCACGGAAGTCAAGGGTCAGGGCGACACAATCGGAGGCGTCATTGCTTGCGTCATCAAGGGATGCCCTGTAGGGCTTGGCGAACCCGTCTTCGGCAAATTGCATGCTTCGCTCGGAGCTGCCATGCTCAGCATCAATGCCGTCAAGGGGTTTGAATATGGCAGAGGATTTGAAGGCGTGACAGAACGTGGCAGTCAGCAGAACGACATCCCCACCCCATCTGGATGGCTCACCAACCATTCGGGTGGCATTCAAGGCGGAATATCCAATGGCGAAGACATCTATTTTAGGGTTGCCTTCAAGCCGGTTGCCACATTGCTCATGGAGCAACCCACCATCGACATTCAGGGGCAAGCCACCACGCTCACCGCACGCGGTCGCCACGACCCCTGCGTGTTGCCTCGCGCCGTACCCATCGTGGAGTCGATGGCAGCTATGGTCATTCTCGACCACTACCTGCTCAACCGTTCCTCTCGATTGTGATTTGAAGCATCCAAAGCGTTACTGCAGCACGAATAAAAAGTTTCTGCAGCAGAAACCAAAAGTTACTGCAGCAGAAACTGAAAAGTTCTGCAGCAGAAACTGAAAAGTTCTGCAGCAGAAACTGAAAAGTTCTGCAGCAGAAACTGAAAAGTTCTGCAGCAGAAACTGAAAAGTTCTGCAGCGGGAACCGAAAAGTTCTGCAGCGGGAACAAAAAAAGACCGCACGAGAAATCAAAATGGTTATTGCATTTTAGATTTCTCGTGCGGTCTTTACATTTGGAGGAGGCGGTAGAAAAGCCATTGACGGTCTACCCCTCTATCCGAAAACTTGAAGAGGCGCATTCGATGGGGATGGGCGGGTGTTCTTTATGTATCTCTACCACCAAGTTCCTAATGACGGGGAAGGCTTGATATAGTTTTTCAAAAATGCGTGCCCCCACATGCTCAATTAGTTGGCTTGGGGTGGCCATCTCCCGACTGACAACAGCAGCCATGGCTGCATAGTTGAGCGTTTCCTCCAGGTTGTCGCTTTGCATGGCTTTGGGACAGTCCACCCGGGCATGCACATGGACTACATACCAGGCACCCTGCTTGCGCTCGTCATCGAAGACTCCATGGTAGGCATAAAAGCGCATTCCGTTGAGCGAGATTGTCGTTGTCATGTTTGTCACTGTTCTATGTTCGTAGCACGCGAATGCCGTTTCCGAATCGGGCGCTGACGCCACCAAGGACTTTAAGCATCCTCGTCGTCAACTGCAGTCTCCTCTGTCTCGTTGTTGCTCTTCGTGTATTTCTTCAATGCACGCGCCACACCATTCTTCCAGGTGTTGATGCTCTCATCGTCGAGCGAGAGCGACGTGACGAGGTGGATGACACTTTCGAGTGGCATGTGGTAGCGAATGACGCCTGAGATCAACTTGGCGTAGTTCCAATACTCCTTATTGAACTTTCCCGACAATCCTTCGACCGTCATCTTATAGCCTCGTTTATTCTCAAACTGGAAGTCATAGCGGTGTGTTCCGTCAGGATTGGATGCTTTGATGATTTTCCCCTTTTGAACACTCTTAGGCAAGAGAATACCTTCCTCTTCGTCTTGCAAACCAGTGAAGATTTCATAGGGTTCACCATCGAGCAAGCCCACAAATGCCACCCACTTTTCCTTCTTGTTCTGAAACCGGACTACGTCGCACTCCAGCACTTCGGGGCGCTCGGTGACGAGTTTGCGATTGCCGTAGTTGGCTTGGTTTGCCTGCTCGGCAGTCAGGAATCCTTGTTCACACAAAACGTCAATAAAGCCCTTGCTGAGCGCTTCGTTGTCCGATTTGGTGTAACGGCAATCGGTGAACACCTGCGCCAAGGTCTCTTTGCCGTTGAGCGCTACAAATTGTCTGTTTTCGGGGCGCTCCTCCTTTTCCTTATACAGTGTGTTGATGTCCTCTGCACGGTAGTTCCGATAGCGTCCTTCGTGGACGAATGCTTCCACTGGTAGGCGGTCGGTTTGTTCTGGTTGTTCGTCGGGCCACCCCACGGTCAATGTTGCTATCGGCATCACGAGACGGGGCAGACCCAGCGTTTCGATGATCAAACGAGGCATGTAGACGGTCGTGCCAAGATAGCAGACCCCCAAGCCCTCCTGCTCTGCCAAGCAGCTGAACGTCTGGGTGAAGAGCAAGGCATCTGATGCTGCATTAATAAAACTCAACATATTATCGTAGCCTGGCGTTGCCTTGCGCTCATTGCACCACACGGTGGTGCGATTGAAGTCCGCACAGATGGTGAGCACCACGGGGGCTGCCGTCACCATAGGCTGATTGAAGTGTGCTGGTGCCAGTCGTTGCTTTTCGCTTGCGTCGCGAGTCACCACGACACTATACAACTGGAGGTTGCCCATCGTCTGAGTGCGTGCGGCAGCCTCGAGCAGTTTGTTGAGCAACTCGGGTTCGACATCGCGCGCAGCATACTTGCGGATGCTGCGTCTGGTGGTCATTGTTTCAAGAAGAGTCATAAGCGTTTGAGGGGTGTAAACATCTGAGTCTTGCTTCACAAACTCTTGTGCTGCAAGACATTATTCTCGATTTGCTCGACGATGTGAGCAAACTTCTTGTCGAGGCTTATGCGGTCGGTCACCGTCTTCACGGCATGAATGACAGTGGTGTGATTGCGACGACCGATGTAGGCTCCGATTCTGCTCGTGGACATGTCTGTGTGTTTCTGAGCAAGATACATGGCAATCTGTCGCGCCTGAGAAACGACGGCTTTGCGCGAAGAAGAGAACACATCCTGCTTGTCCACCTGACAGACAGCACATGAGTGATCGATGATCTCGTCTATGGTGATGGGCTTGTTCTCAACGCGTGTGGCGTGTCCGATGACACGACGCGCCATGTCAAGATTCACGTCGCAGTTGTAGACAACGGAATGCGCCATCAGGCTATTGATGATGCCCTCAAGGTCGCGCACGCTCTCTGTCACATGTTCTGAGATGTAGTCTATGACATCAACAGGAATATCCAATCCGTTGCGATGAATCTTGTTAACCAAGATATTGTGACGGAGCTTCACGTCTGGCTGCTCCAATTCTGCCAACAATCCCCACTTGAAACGAGTAATGAGACGGTCCTCCATTCCTTGCAGTTCGGTGGGTGGACGGTCGCAAGTCAGAATGAGTTGCTTGCCATTCTGCTTGAGGTGGTTGAAGATGTGGAAGAAGGTGCTCTGTGTCCTGGGCAATGCCACAAACTCCTGAATATCGTCCAAGATGAGCACGTCGATCTGCTGATAGAAATGAATGAAGTCGTTGGTGGTGTTCTTGCGAACGGCATCTACATACTGCACGTGAAAGAGATGGGCGCTCAGATAGAGCACGCGCTTCTCAGGATGAAGATGCTTGATTTCGTGACCGATGGCGTTGACTAAGTGCGTCTTGCCTACTCCACTGTGTCCGAAGACGAAGAGCGGATTGAAGGTCATATTCTTAGGATTTTCAGCAATGCTCATGCCAACGCTGCGCAGCAAGAGGTTACTCGTTCCTTCTATGAAATTCTCAAAGCTATAGTTTGGCAAGAGGTGTGACTCCAGTTCCGGGCTGGGCGATTGCGCTTTGATCATTCCAGGTGCTTGATTAGCTTTCTGGCTCAAAGGCGCTCGGTTAGCAACAGACTGGGTGGCTATTGTGGAGGTGATACCCTCTACCTCTTGTGAGATTTTGTTTTCGCTATCGGTGAGTTGACGGAAATACAGACGAACGTCGTTCCCAAAATTTGCTTGCAGAACTCGATAGGTGAGATTTGCAAAGTTCTGCACGATGAAGTCAGAAACGAAACTGCTCGGTGTGTTGATCTTCAGCTCGTGCACTTCGGCATTGAAGGAATGGAACGAAAGGGGTGCGAACCATTTGTCGTAATGCTCCGCTGAAACGTTGTTGCGAATGATGGCACGGCAACGCTCCCACAGTTCTTTATATTCCTTTTGTTTCATTTCTTGAAGGTTAATGGCAATCCCCGCGTCAGAAGGGGGAAAATCGTTTGCAAAGTTAGTGAAAAATGTTTGATCTCACAAACTTTTAAAATGCTTTTTTCAATGTTCTTTTTTACTTATCTTTTTTACCAAAAACAGAGAAATGGACATAACGCTTTGGATGTGCTTGAAGGTCAATGAGAAGGTTGTTGGCACTCTGGATGGTGCTGTTGAGGTTGTGGTAGACGGCAGTATCCTTTAGCAAAAGTCCGATGTTGCCATTGGGGTCTTCGAGGAGAGAAATGAGTCCTTGCACATCATCTATGGTCTGGTTCACCTTGTCAAGTGTGAGTTGCAAATCCAACTCTGCGAGGTTGGATGTCAGCTGCTCCACATGCTGACCTGCTGAGTCGAATGTGGCAAGCATGTGTGGCACCTCGCTACGCATCAATGAGTTGAGCTGCTGTGCACTGGCATCGAGATGTGCTGTCAGGTGCTCGGCATTTTCGAGCAATTGCGGTATGTGGGGATTGCCCACCACCTGATTGAGTGTCGTGATGAGCGAATCCACATGATCTATGACTTCACCTATCTGCGGCAACATCTTGGCGGCAGATGCCATCAGTCCGTCGGCATCGCTTCCGACAATCGTATCGCCCGGCTCCACCACCACCTTCGGGTTGGTGCCCATCGTGAGGTTGAGCGTGCATCCGCCTAACATGCCTTCAGAGAGGGCTGCCTTCGTGCCCATGGGGATGCGCACATCGTCGTCTACTGTAATCTCGACGACAACAATGCCGGGGTGGTTAAAGTCGTAGTTTATGTTGTGAACGATACCTATCTGATAACCATCTGCATAAACAGGACTGCTCGTTGCGAGCCCCTTCGCATTGGTGAATGAGATAAAATAGTTATGGCTGGGCTTGAAGGAGACTCCTTTCAGAAAACTGATACCGAGATAAAGCACGATGATTGCTAAAACTCCGGTTATGCCTATTTTTACTTCTTTGGTAAGGAATTTCATTGCTCTCTGTATTTCTTAATTGCATTAAACAAACTCTGGCTCAATTCTTTGGTGGCGCTTTCGGTAGCGAGGTAAGAAGCCTCACTCGCTGTCGTGATGTAGCCCAACTCCACCAATACGCTGGGCATGGACGTTGCGCGCAAAACAAGGAATCCGGCTTGGTGCACTCCACGGTTACGGCGCTGGGCTGTTGTCACGAATTGCTTCTGAATCATGCCGGCAAGACTCACACTCTGCTTCATGTATTGGTCCTGCATCAACTCGAAAATGATATAACTCTCACTCGATTTCGGATTGAATCCTTCATACTTTTCTTCATAGTTCGTCTCCAGCATAATAGCAGAGTTCTCGCGCTTTGCCACCTCTAAATTGCTGGATGCACGGTGCATACCCAAGGTGTAGGTTTCCGTTCCGCTAACGCTGAAATTGCCTCCACTGGCATTCGTATGGATGGACAGGAAGAGATCTGCCTTGGCACGATTGGCTATAGCTGCACGCTCGTTCAGCTCAACAAAGACGTCGGTCTTGCGTGTGTAGATAACCTTGACATCACTCATGTTTTGCTCCACCAGCCGCCCCAACGCAAGAGCCACACGCAGATTGATGTCTTTCTCCCTAAGTTTGTGGCCCACAGCGCCCGGGTCCTTACCTCCATGTCCTGCATCAATAACCAAAGTGAATGGTTTTGCCTGTAAACCTAAAGATAGCATCATGGCTGCTACAAGGAGCGAGAAGCGCTTTATGGAGTTCATTGGACTTTGTTTTTTGTATTTGATTGCAAAAGTACGAATATTTTTTGGAAAAGTAAAAAAAACTCGATTACAAAAGCAAAAAAGTTAGAAGAACAGAGCACACTTACTGTAGATGTCCTCTATCAGACGAGGCACTGCAAACTGATCGCGATCAGACTCCGCCACCCATTGATACCCTTCGCCCTGCATCTCTTCGACCCATTTCCGGTGGCTCTGTGTAGACACATCAAGCAAATAAGCATCAGCAATGAGAAGGCGATGGGTGAGACGATGGGTGATGCCCTCAGCCACAAGATGCGCCCCGTCGGGCACAGAGGGATGCTCCTTAGTCGAGTCATACTCAATGACAGGAAGTTCATACAGACCTTTCCATATATCATTGGACGACCTGCGTCGCAACAGCATCTTTCCCCCTTCGCGCGCGTATATATATATTAGGTGTCGCTCTTTGGGGACTTTCGCTTTGGCCTTAACAGGAAGTTCCGCTTGACGATGGTCGCGGAAGGCTTGACAAGAGTTGAGCAAGGGACAAACAACACATTGTGGCTGAGGCGAACAAACCATAGCACCAAAGTCCATAATGGCTTGATTGTAGAGAGCAGGATGATGTGGGTCCAGCATGGCGTCGGCTAAAGCCCGAAATGTCTTTCGACCCTTTGTGGAGTCTATCGCTTCGTCTACACCGAGATACCGCGACAGGACGCGAAACACATTGCCGTCAAGGACTGCGCGGGGTTCGCCGTAGGCAAAAGACGCGATAGCTGCCGCCGTGTAGTCCCCCACACCCGACAAGCGTCGCAGTTCGACATAGTTTTTGGGGAAATGCCCAAGTTCGACCACCTGCTGAGCTGCCTCGCGAAGATGTCGAGCACGCGAATAATAGCCTAAGCCTTGCCACAGCAACAACACCTCGTCCTCGCTCGCACTTGCCAACGACTCCACGCTTGGGAATCGTTCGGTGAAACGCAAATAGTAGTCCAAACCCTGAGCAACACGGGTCTGCTGCAGAATGATCTCACTCACCCATATCAGATAAGGGTCACGAGTGTCGCGCCATGGCAACTCCCGGCAATGGTTCGCATACCATTTCTCTATCGTTGAGGCAAAAGAATTGTTCATTTTGTCAGATTTGTGATGCAAAAATACGAAGAAATGGGAGAACGGCAGACGCTTGTCGCGACTTTTTTTGAAAAAAAACGACAAGAATTTCATTCTTTAAAAAAAAAATTGTAATTTTGCAAACTGAAAAGTGTAACTGTCGCGAGACAATGCCAAACAAACACAAAAAGCAAACAGAAAACAAGAGATTATTAACCCCATAAAATCATTTAGCTATGCCAAGCGGAAAGAAGAAGAAGAGACACAAGATGTCTACTCACAAGCGCAAAAAGAGACTGAGAAAGAACAGACATAAGAGCAAGTAAAAAAGCTCTTTTGCCTCTTCGGAGACCACATGTCTTAGCTCTGTGAGACAAAGCATAAGGAACAAACTCACAGGCGAGTCTCCACTGAACATAGTGTGAGCTTGCCCGAGTTTGTTCTTTACGATTTTATGGAGGATTATCCTCTCTTATTGTGTGGGCTTTTCCCACTTTAACCACATAACAAGAAATGACCAGCGAACTCTTTATCAACGTACAGCCACAGAAGATTGCCATTGCGCTCACCGAAGACAAACGCCTCGCAGAATATCAGGAAGAGGGGCAGAGCGCCAGCTTCAGTGTGGGCAACATCTATCTTGCCAAAGTGCGTAAGCTGATGCCAGGCCTGAACGCATGTTTCATCAATGTTGGTGCCGAGCGCGACGCATTTCTTCACTATGGAGATATGGGTCTCCACTTCAACACGCAGCAACGCTACCTCAAACGTGTCTTGTCCGACAGAAAAAATCTCATCCCCATAAGCAAAATGGCGGAGCAGCAAGAGCCTGGAAAGGACGGAAACATCCAAAACGTGCTACAAGTAGGGCAAGAGGTATTAGTTCAGATTGTTAAGGAACCCATAAGCACCAAAGGACCACGCTTGACGGGCGAACTAAGCTTCCCCGGACGCCTGTTGGTGCTCATGCCGTTTGGCGACAAAGTCAACATCTCATCAAAGATTAAATCGAGTGCCGAGCGTGCGCGTCTCAAACAGACCATACAAGGCATCTTACCACAAGGATTCAGCGTTATCGTGCGCACTGTAGCAGAAGGAAGGCGAAGCGAAGAACTCGAAACAGAACTCAAGTTGCTCGTGTCCAAGTGGGAAGCCATGATGCTTCGTGTCATGAAAACCAAAGAGCTCCCCACCCTTGTCGCAGAGGAGGAAAGCAGAGCCGTGGGTATGCTGCGCGACCTCTTCAACCCAAGCTACGAAAATATCTATGTGGATGACATGGAGGTCTATCAAGAAGTGCTCGACTATGTAACACTTATCGCACCCGAACGAGCAGACATCGTCAAACACTACAAAGGCAAACTGCCCATCTTTGACAATTTCGACATTACACGACAAATCAAGTCTTCATTCGGAAAGACTGTTTCCTATAAACACGGTGCCTACCTCATCATCGAACACACAGAGGCACTCCATGTTGTGGATGTGAACAGTGGCAACAGAGCCAAAGCAGAAAACGGCCAGGAGGCGAACGCCCTGGAAGTGAACTTGGGCGCAGCAGACGAACTAGCACGACAACTCCGTTTGCGCGACATGGGTGGCATCATCGTCGTTGACTTCATTGACATGCACATAGCAGAAGACCGCCAAAAACTCTACGAACGCATGTGCGAAAACATGAAGAACGACCGAGCCAAGCACAATATTCTGCCTCTCTCTAAGTTTGGACTCATGCAAATCACCCGACAGCGTGTACGCCCCGTCACGGATGTTGCAGTAGACGAGACATGCCCCACCTGTCACGGGCAGGGAACGATTAAGTCAAGCTTGCTTTTTGCAGACATGCTCGAAAGCAAAGTTGAAATGCTCACCAAACGCCTCGGCGTGAAGCGCTTCACCCTGCAAGTCCACCCCTATGTCTATGCCTATTTGTGCCAAGGTATTATTTCACGACGGATAATTTGGAAATGCCGCTATGGTTTGGGCGTGAAAATCGTACCTAACCAAATGTTCGCATTCCTCCAGTATCAGTTCCTCGACGCCAAAGGTCAGGAAATAGATATGAAGGAAGAATTAGAAATCAAATAACAGCCACACAACATGTCACGATACTCCACCATACTGCTTGCTGCCATCCTATTCTTATTGCCATGCATATCTGATGCCAAGAAAAAGAAAGAGAAGGCAGTTGAAGTGCGCCCAGAACTCCCTATGCCCGATCCTGCCATGGTAGCGCTCAAACCGCAGATTCCCCTCTCACCCATCGGTGAATTGGGAAGAATAGAAGCTGCCAACCCTAAGGCAACGTATGGGAACCACACAGCACGTCATCACGGTGGCATAGATGTCTCACACTACCAGGGGCAAATCGACTGGCAGGCAGTAGCACGCGAAGGAAAGACGAAATACGTATTCTGCAAAGCAACAGAAAGCACAACCCTCGTGGATAACACGTTTCAGTATAACCTGCGAGAAGCCAAACGAGCAGGCATTCCCGTTGGATGCTACCACTTCTTCAGCGCCACCACGTCGGGTGAAGCCCAGCTGCGTCACTTCATGAAAAACGTAGACGTGCGCCAATTGGATGTCGTCCCCATGCTAGACGTGGAAGTCAGAGGAAAAGCAAGCCTCGAGGAGTTCCATCGTCAGATCCGTGCCTGGCTTAAGGGCTTCGAAGAACATTACCACTTCAAACCCATCCTTTATGCTTCAGTCAACTTCTACAACAAGTATTTAGCAGGAGCATTTGACGACTACATTTATATGATTGCTAAATATGGTGAAGGTTGTCCAAATCCACAAGGTGCTATTCCTTTTGCTATGTGGCAATATACCTCAAGTGGAAGTGTCAGCGGTATTCGTGGACGTGTTGACCTCAGTTGCTTTGTTGACCACTTTGATGTCAAAGATATCTTGATTAAGAATCAAAGATAAAGAATCGCATTCACTCTGCTCTACGTATAGAGATTGCCCTTGCCCTATCAAAAGAAATGACGAAAAAGAATAGGGCTATAGTCTATCTTTCCGAAAGCCCTCGATAATCGTAACCATTCAATAAGCAACAGCGAACTCTGTCTTTTTACAACAATAGCTACGGTCAGTAACCATTCAATAATCATAACCATTCGACTAACTACAGGTAACATTACTGTAACCAGCCGATTAACTACAAAGGTTACATTACTTATATACAGCAATAGCGACAATCACTTCATATAGAGTAATTGTCGCTATTGTGTCGTAACCATCCCACATAGGGTGTATTTTAGGAATGCATGATGCCGCTATTTTTTACCTCCAACGGTGACAGTGGGATGGTTACTTTTGAACTCATACACTCATACGGCGGAAATGGGATGGTTACGTTACGTTAGACAATGCTCATGCCGAGCATAGAAAGATTAGGCGCTCCTGCTTCGCAGCAAGAACGCCTACAACACTACTATTAACACCTAAAACAATTAATGTTTATGAAAACATATTCCTTATATTGTGCAAAGTTAGTTTGTTTTTACGAATTGCGCAAACTTTTCGTCAATTATTTTTAGGATCGTACTCTTTTTCCTCTCTCTTCGACTCATCGTCAGAGGTTAGATTTCCCTTAACGAGATATGCACCGGCAATTGCCATAAGTCCGAGGTAGATGGGGGTAACGGGCATGGTCGGATGTTCTGTGTCGCCATAATAAGCTCCGATGCCCGTATTGAGAAAATACCAAACGATACCAAAGAAAGGTGGTATGAGGAGCACGAGCCCAAGCTTTGCTTCAGCGTTCAGCCTAATTGCCCATTGCAAAACACGCAGAACGGTTTTGTAGATGAAGCGTAACACTTTCCAAAGATATGATCCTGCGAGACGGAGTAACTGCAAGAGTGTGTCTTTAACACCCATCAGTTTTTGCTTGTTATACATCTTATTCGCAATTAAATCAAGAGAATGCTGACTAAGATTGGAGACATCACCCACAGATAACGTATCTGGGGTGATGCCGGCTAAGAGTCTTTGTTGCATAGCCTCCCCTACTCTGTTGTTGATGGTCTGTTCGTCGAGTCCTCTTTCTCGAAGATCGCGACGCATGAGATCATAGAGTAGCGTGAGGTTATCGTTTTGCATGGAGGTTGTCGATTTACAATCTACTTGCGGAAGATAGTCTGCGCACGGTCGGGACCGACGCTAACGATGGTTATTGGCGTTTTGAGTTCCTCTTCAAGATACTTGATGTAGTCTGCAAATGCTTTTGGGAAATCTTCCTCTCGCGTGATAGACGTAAGGTCGGTTTGCCAACCTGGAAGATCCTTGTAGACAGCATTCCACCCCTCTGTGTCATACGGCATGTCAGTTGTGGTGACACCATCCTTCTCATAGGCCGTGCAGACACGTATGGTTGGGAAAGTATCCAAGACGTCGCCCTTCATCATGATGAGTTGAGTCACACCATTAATCATAATAGCATACTTGAGAGCAACAAGGTCTACCCAACCGCATCGACGGTTGCGTCCCGTGACGGCACCGTATTCATGACCAATCTCACGAATCTTATCTCCCGTCTCATCAAAGAGTTCAACTGGGAACGGGCCTGCACCCACTCGTGTGCTGTAAGCCTTGAAGATACCAAACACCTCTCCTATACGATTAGGTGCAACACCAAGTCCTGTGCAGACGCCGCCGCACACGGTGCTTGAGGAAGAAACGAAGGGATACGTACCATGGTCGATGTCAAGGAGTGTGCCCTGTGCGCCCTCAGCCAGCACGTTCTTTCCTTCTTCAAGATAGCGGTTGATCTCGATTTCTGTATCGGTAAGGGGGAAGGTCTGCATGTATTTGATGCCTTCAATCCACACCTTTTCTTCGTCGGAAATATCGTAGTCAGTGTATCCTAAATCGGCGAGCATCTTCTCATGGCGAGCCTTTAGTGCTAAGTATTTGTCCTCAAAATTATCGAGGATATCGCCCACACGCAAAGAGGTGCGGCTTGCTTTTTCGCTATAAGTAGGGCCAATACCCTTGCCAGTTGTGCCAACCTTAGCTTTACCTTTGGCAGCTTCGTAAGCACGATCGAGGACTCTGTGTGTTGGGAGGATGAGGTGGGCACGCTTGCTGATATGAAGCCGTGAACGGAGGTCATAGCCCGCCGTTTCCAGTTCTTTTGCTTCTTGCATGAAGAGGTCGGGTGCGATGACACAACCGTTGCCAATAATATTGAGCTTGCCCTCATCGAAGATGCCAGAAGGTATGCTGCGGAGCACAAACTTCTTTCCTTCGAAAATAATGGTATGTCCAGCATTCGGACCTCCAGCGAAGCGTGCAACGAGGTCATAACGTGGTGTGAACACATCTACTACTTTTCCTTTTCCTTCGTCTCCGAAGACGATGCCAAGCAGGGCATCAACTTTTCCTTTTGTCATGATTATGTAATTTGCACTTTTGCGCCACAAAGTTATAAAAAAAGTATGAAATGCAAGTTCTTTTTAGCAAGAAATTTTACTTTCTACAACAAGAATAGCTTTTCTCAATGCTAAAGGAGCACCCGGGAGTGCGCTTTCCATTTGGTCGCGCAGTTCGTTAAGGGAGCGCTCGTTGAGTTCTTGAGCGTTGTTGATGAGCCGCGCAAGGATGAGGTAGCCGCAGAGTTGTCTCATGGTTTGTGGTGTGGCTATCCACTCAAAGGCGGTGCTTATAGCATCCTCCATCTGCGCAAAAAGTTTCATACTTGCCACTTGCGCCACTTCATCAGTGCAGCATTCATCCACCCAGATGTCAGCGATGTCAGAGTGGAAGCATTCGATGGGCATAATCATCGTGGCGAGAAGCTTTGATTCTCTTATATTCTCGTGCCAGAGCTGCTGGGCTAACGAACGCAGTTGTTCGTTGGAATCGGAGTCGTTAGCAGCATCTTGCTTAACTTCAAGTGCCAGTTGCATCAATCTGGGCAACTCAATACCAAACACCAGTTTATATGGCGCACCCGCTTCGCGCATTCTTGCCGACAAGACACCATTCATGGCAGCACGAAACTCTTTCTTAATATCAGTAATTGTCAACATGAGTAGTCCTTGCTATAACGAAGTTGTTGTTCGGTGAAGGATTCGTCGTAGTGCGGCGTGATAGACAGGATGTGCCCCTTATCATCCGAAACTGTTTCGTAGCGCGGGTTGATGAACCCCTTGTATGGAGAGAGATGCAGTTTTTTGTAGCGAGCCAAAACCTCTTCATGCAGTTTTGCATCAACGGTCACCCCATATCGTTCCACAAGTTCACGAGCAGCATCAAAATCTCCTTCGCTCTTTACGCGCTGAATCTCCGCCAGGAGAGCGCCAAAGGCATCGCGCAGCAAAGAGTAAGAGTGGATGCGCAGGAAAGTCTTTCCGTCGGCATTCGTCACAAGCTGGAGTGCATGCGGATAGTTATCGAGCACCCAATGTGCAATGAGCGAACGATTACGCATGTGTGCCTCTTCAATATTTCTGCCGGGCTCGATGCGAACCAGTTGTGTGAGAAGACCATTAAGAAGATAACTGTAGTAGTTGGCCTTATATGCTTCTTCGTCCGGCAAGAGTTCCAGTTCAACCAGTTTTTTGTCTGCCAGATAGTAAAGAGCAAACAAGTCGGCACGCGCTTCTTCTATGGTGCTGCCATAGGCTTTCAGCGCATCGAGGTCAACCCCAGGCAGCATTTGTCCGCTTCCGTGTCCAAGACACTCATGGAGATCAGTGTGAAGATCGTCACACTTGTCTCCATATTTTTTTATCCATTGGAGGGTTTCGGCATCATCAATGAACTCCTCTCGAAATCCGCTTGACTGTGCTGCCATGTCATAGGCATGTGTGAGATTGCCGATGGTGACACTCTTGGAGCCGTATGTTGAACGCACCCAGTCATTGTTGGGCAAGTTGATGCCAATGGCGCTGGCAGGATAGAGATCACCGCCCAGAAGAGCAGCATTGATCACCTTGGCGCTTACGCCACAGCATTTCTTCTTCTTGAATCGTGCATCCACAGGTGAATGGTCTTCAAACCATTGCGCTTCACGGCTGATGCGCTCTGTGCGTTCTGTGGCTACCGGGTCAGTGAAGTTGACATAGCCCTCCCACGACGCTTTGAGTCCGAGTGGATCGCCGTAAACCTCCGTAAACCCATTGGTGAAATCGACACGGGACTGCGTTTCGGCAACCCATAGGATTGTGTAGATATCAAAGGTGCGCAGATTGCCCGTGCGATAGAACTCCACTAATTTTGAGATGACGTCACGCTGCTGTTCGTTCTCCGCAAAGTCGCAGGCAGCCTGGAGGTGAGCAACAATTTTCTTTATGGCAGGACCATACATCCCATCCTCGACCCACATCTTCTCCTGCAGACTCCCATCATTTGCACGCACCAGCTTGCTGTTCATCCCCAACATAACAGGCCCTTTCGAGTAGCCATCGTCTTGGGATTGTTCGATTGAGTCAAGATATTTCGATTTTGCCTGCTCATAGAAAGCCTCTGCTTCAGACTGCGTGATGGTGTCGTCATAGTAGTTGCAGGCAGAACTCAGCAAAAGATCCTCTCCTTCTGCCTGATTGACACGTTTAGCATGCAGTTGCGGATTAAACACAGCCTCAAGCAGTTCATCCAACGTTTGCGGAAGGTCGTTGGTGTGCAACGTGTCGGCAAAGATGTCACTGTGCGCTCCTTCAACATCCGTTTGACGCATCAGTTCCAACAGATATTCGCGCGAAAAATCCGGTTGAAACTTGTCGCACGCATAGTGATGATGAATGCCGTTTGAGAACCACATCCGCTTCAGATAGAGTTCAAAAGCCTTGAATCCAGCGGATGTTCTATCTCCCTTATATGACCGAAAGATATGTTCAAAGAGACGCCTGATGGGGAGGTTATAGCGGCAATTCTGATGCCATAGGATATCGCGTCCCCACAGAGCAGCTTCGGCGAGATGCCAGATGAGTGTATGTTGTCTTTGCGTCAAAGCTTCGAGTCCGTTGACTTTGTAACGAAGCATTTGGATGTCGGCGAATTGTTCGCCCGCATAGGCGAAGTTGTCATCCTCGCAGTGTTCAACACAGTGGTACATTTGTTGTGTCATTTATTTATTTCTTGATTCCTGTATTCTTTTGGAGTGCACTTGAAGATTTTATAAAAAGCAGCATAGAACGACTGTCTGTTGGCAAAGCCTACGGTTTTGGAGATGTCCTCCATGGTGTGCTTCGCATAGCGACGGTCTCGGAGCATAAACGAGGATTCACGCACGCGAAACTCGTTGATGAGCGACGAATAGTTCTTACCGAATCGTTGGTTGATGACAACGCTCAAGTAGCGCGGATTGGTGTCAATGTCCCTCGCCAGTTGCTGTGCGTTGTAGTGTGGGTCATGGTATTTTTTTTGTATGAGAATGATCTGCACGATTTTCTGATACAGTTCTTCCATGCGCTCAGCACTTATTGTCGCACAGTAGTTAGCCGTTTTATGCTCGGTTTCTGAGAAGTTATATTTTGCCATAGATGGTTCTATCTATTGGTGTTCTCCCTGATTTTTTCTTCCTTGTCCGCTTCGACGAATTTCTTGTGTCCTTCCAATTGAAGTTCATATTCGGCAATTTGCATCATCACATCGCGCCGCTTCTTTTCGAACGCCTCAATCTGAGTGGATACTTGTTGCTGCAGGAGGTCAGCGTCACCGTCTCTTAGAGAAGCCTCAGCTTGCAGAGCAATGAGTTGGCTTCCCAGTTTGTCTACGTTCGCCTGTGTGATTTCCCGGTCGATGTACATTTCCCGTTGGCTGCGTCTCATCTCGTTCCAGTTGCGAGCGGTGCCAAAAATCTGTTCGAGTTCCACGTATTGCACAGGAGGATGGTTAGCATTGTAATTACGCATCCAGCAGTCCACCTTAGAGCGTTCTTCCACGGTGAGGGCATCCGTTTTTTCTGCCCGGAGCGTGTGCTCGTCCTTGCGCCCGATGTTTTCGGCATTGAGGCATCGAGCATCATTCGCGATGTTGGTTTGTCTGACAAGTTCCTCGTATGCGTTTTTGCACGAGACAACGAGGTCCTCGAAGAACTGTTTGGGCGATGTGCGTCCGATGAGTTGCTCTATGCGCTTGTTTCCCTTTTCGAGCGCTTCGCAGCATGAACGCAGTTGCTCCTCCAACAGGGTGGTCTGAGCGATGATATCCTGACTGATCTGACTGACGTGCTTCATCTTCAGTTCGGTCATTTGCTGTTGGTGGTCGAGACTACCCAGTTTGTCTTCAATTTCGGTCCATTCCTTCGTGATATCCTTGATGCGCAGAATGAGTGTTTCATGACTGCGTCGCCAAATGTTATGCCAGTCAGGAATAGTCATCATCTTGTTGATCACCTCAAAGAGCTGGTTATATTCGGTAGATAGAGCCTGACGGTTGTTTGAGAAAAACTCTTTGAGCGACGACATCACCTGGCAGCCCGTATTCACCTCGTTGAGGCGAGCGATGAGTTCGTTTTTGCGTTGCTCCTTGATGGTGAGTTGCTCAGAGATTTCGTTGATTCTGCTTTGGTGGAAATTGAATACATCCAATTCCTTTTGTGCCTTATCCACTTCTCTCTCTATGCCCTCAATGAGTTGTCGCAGCATAGCCATGCGTGCATCACTGTTGACACCCGAATCACATTTCTCGAAGGAGGCATCCAGAGCGCGATAGTTATCCCATTCCTTCACATATCCATTTTGGAGTTGACGCAGCGTGATGAGTGTGTTTTCAACCTCCTCCTGAGTTGCCGATGCCGCAGCTTCTTCAAGTCGAAGAGCCAAGAGTTGTGCTTCCTGCGCACGCTTTTCGTTGGCAAGTGCTTCAAATTCCGACTTAAACTCGCCTATTAGTTTATTCTGCTCAAGCATGGAGTCGGCATGATAGGGATGATGCGAAGCACCACACACCGTGCAAGGAGTTCCCTCCTTAAGGTCGCCACGAAGTTGTATCACATTCTGGCTTTTGCTCAGGGTGAAGGTGTACTCCTTTTCCTTGCTGGTGCGACGCAAGATGGAAAGCTGTTTGTCAAGCTTTTCGATGTTGCCATTCAGGTTCTCTCGCTTTAGTCTGAGCGCATTGAGTTGTTGCATGTATGTTTCGATGTTGGCATACCCTTCCAGGATTCTCTGCCACAGGGAACGAGCGCCGTGGAGAAGTTCACGACGAAGTTGCAACTTCATGGCACGCTCTTGCAACTGGTAGCTCTCGATGCCATGGTTTTGCTCGCGGTGAACCGACAATTCGTCCTGTAGCGTTTGAATGTCTTGTTGCACCTGCATGTAGTCGGCATAGGCACGCTCCATGATGTCGTTTTCAGACTGAAGTTTTCTTTGGGCGTCTTTCTGTTCTGCCTCAGCTTTGGCAACTCGAATCTCCAGTTCTGCATAGCGCTCCAGTCTTTCGATAGCCAAATCCTTCTGTTGCACCAGTGAAAGATGTGGCACCAGCGACTGTCGTCGTATGCGCAGGGCAGCGATGGAGTCTGCCAGCGTGTCGAGCGATCTGCACAGTTCATTTTTCTCTTTCTCGGTAGAAAGTTGTGTGCTCTGCAGCGTTTTTAGTTGCTCTCTCAGATTGCGCTCGATGATGTTCAGGAAGGTTGATTGTCCGCTAATCTGTTGCGCCTCCGACACGGCATCCATTCCGCTTTCAAACTGTCGGAAGGCGTCGTTCATCTCGTCTTGTTTTTCGGAGAGCATTTTATCTTCCTTCTCCGAGTTTTTGCTCGTTAGGTCGCAAAGTTTCGTCAGTTCGCTCAGTCTTGCCATTTCTGCGCGACGTATGCCCTCCAGGAGCATGAGTCGCTGAAAAGGAGCTTGCACATTTTCGAATTCCTCGAAGCGTTCCAGTTCTTCACGCTCCTTCACACTCGACGCAAGGAGTTTGTTGGCTGCATAGAGATGCTGCTTTCGATCGTGGTGTTCGAGTTTGACTTCTTGATAGCGGTGCAGCAACTCCTGCTGCTTTCGTGCACGCTCAAGATTTTCCTTGATGTTTTCCAACTTCGTCTCGCTCAACTTGAGCGCATCTTGGATGCGTGCTATCTGGGGCTCCGTGAGCATCATCTCGTGCATCCTAAGGCGTTTTGCCTCCTCTCGGATGAGCATTTGCATTTCCGGTGTCCGAAGTGCGGACGCCGCTACTTGTGGCTGACTCAAATGCTCTGCTGTTTTTTGCTCTTCCGGCTTTCCTGCCGTATTTTCTTCCTTTATCTTGTTTTTCCGTGAGAAAATCATAAATCTTTCTTGTCGTTTTGGTTGCAAAGTTACGAAATTAATCCTAAATAAGGGCTGAGTTCCGTTTTTTTTTTGTAATTTTGCGCCAAAATTAATGATACACATAACCAAGGAAAAATAATGAAACCAAGCATTCCAAAGGGAACGCGCGACTTCTCACCACTGGAGATGGCCAAGCGCAACTACATTTTCGACACCATCAAAAGCGTCTATGCTCTCTATGGCTTCCAACAGATAGAGACGCCAGCCATGGAGAACCTCTCCTCCCTCATGGGCAAATATGGCGAAGAGGGCGACAAGCTGCTCTTCAAGATTCTCAACAGCGGAGACTTCATGCGTGGCGTGAGCGACGAAGATATCCACTCGAAATCGACCAACCAACTGGCAGCGCAACTTTGCGAGAAGGGACTGCGCTACGACCTGACCGTGCCCTTTGCACGTTTCGTGGTGCAGCACAGAGAAGAGCTCACCCTACCCTTCCGCCGCTATCAGATACAGCCCGTATGGCGCGCCGATCGTCCTCAGAAGGGACGCTATCGCGAGTTCTATCAGTGCGATGCCGACGTTGTGGGAAGCGATTCTCTGCTCAACGAAGTGGAGTTGATGCAGATTGTCGACGAGGTGTTCTCTCGTTTTGGTGTTCGTGTCTGCATCAAAATCAACAACCGAAAGATACTGAGCGGCATTGCCGAAATAATCGGTGCAGCAGACAAAATCGTCAACATCACAGTAGCCATCGACAAGCTCGACAAGATAGGACTTGACAACGTGAACAAGGAGTTGCGCGAGGATGGACTCAACGACGAACAGATTGAGAAGCTGCAGCCCATCATCAAACTCTGCGGCACCAACGACGAGAAGATTGCCATCATGCGCCAAGCGTTGTCGGGCAGCGAAACCGGGCAGAAGGGTCTGGACGAGGTGGCTTATGTGTTGTCGAAGCTGACCGACCTGCGTTCGCAGCTCGAGCTCGACCTCACCCTCGCACGCGGCCTGAACTACTACACGGGCTGCATCTTCGAGGTGAAAGCGCTGGACGTGGAAATCGGAAGCATCACGGGCGGTGGTCGATACGACAACCTCACGGGCATCTTTGGCATGCCAGGCATCTCGGGTGTGGGCATCTCATTCGGTGCAGATCGCATCTTCGACGTGCTCAACCAACTGCAACTCTATCCCCAGAGCGTTGTCAACCAAACGCAACTGCTCTTCGTCAATTTCGGAGAGGCAGAGGCAAACTACGCCCTCCCCATTCTGTCTCAATGTCGTCGTGCTGGCATTGCCTGCGAAATCTATCCCGACTCGGTGAAGATGAAAAAGCAGATGCAGTATGCCAACCAGAAGCAAGTCCCCTATGTTGCCATCGTTGGCGAAACAGAAATGCAGCAGGAGAAGGTGACGCTCAAGAACATGACATCTGGCGAGCAAAGTGTGCTCACAGCCGACGAACTTGTGGCAGCCTTGCTTGCCCAATAAAGCCCTCGCCTCTCTCTCACAAACCATAACACAGACAAACCGCTGAATGATTTCCATCAACAACCTTTGCGTGGAGTTCTCCACACGACCCCTGTTCACTGACGTCTCCTTCGTTGTCAACGACCGCGAGCGCATTGCACTCATGGGGAAGAACGGTGCGGGAAAGTCCACTATGCTCAAAATCATTGCAGGTCTGCAAGAACCCACACAAGGTTGCGTGAGCATACCCAAAGAGACAACCGTTGCCTATCTGCCCCAGGTGATGAACCTCAGCGATGGGTGCACCGTGCTGGAGGAGTGCAGAAAAGCCTACGACCACCCACGCATCAAGAACGACGAGCCCTGGCGCAAGGAGGCTGACATGGACCGCATCTTGAGGGGAATGGGCTTTGAGGGCAACGACTTCGACCGCCCGACAAGCGAGTTGTCGGGTGGATGGCGCATGCGCATTGAGCTTGCCAAACTACTGCTGCAGCGACCGGATGTGCTGTTGCTCGACGAGCCCACCA
>JAGHUD010000003.1 GCA_018065005.1 Candidatus Physcousia equi | reverse complement strand
TTGAGCTGCTGACTCGCGGCCGTTCTTAGAACTACCAACACCTTTTTTATGTGCCATTTCTTGTTCCTCCAATTAAATTGTTAAGCAATAACTTCCTTGATGATCAACTCGGTGAACTGCTGACGATGACCGTTCAGCTTGCGATAGCCCTTGCGACGCTTCTTGTGGAAGACGAGCACCTTGTCACCCTTTACGAGGGGGGATACCACTTCAGTTGCTACCTTTGCACCTGCTACTGTGGGAGCGCCCACGGTGATGGTGCCATTGTTGTCGACCAACAACACTCTCTCAAATTCAACAGCCTGACCTGCCTCTGCACCCTGGATGTGGTGCACGAAGAGCTTCTTGCCGCTCTCAGCCTTGAACTGCTGACCGTTAATCTCTACGATTGCGTACATTTCTATTATGTATTTAAACGGGTTTTTCCGGGGGGCGTGTGACATCGTGCCACCTCTTCAATGAGCCTCTTCGGACTAAATCGGCTGCAAAGGTACTGCTTTTTTTCCTAACTGCCAAACATTTCGCCACTTTTTTCTCTCTTCGCGCGGCTATTGGTTGTTCACACGGGATAATCGGTATACTTGTAGCGCTTGATGCTCTTCTTTGGGGTCTTTTCGAACTCTTTGTCTACGATGCGTATGCCTGCCAACTGGCAGTAGTTGGGCAGTGTGGTGTTGAGTTCCTTGCGGTTCTGCTCCATGACTGCCTCAAGGTCGGTGGTAGAGAGGTTGAGTTTGGCAGCCTGCTCCATGTCGGGATAGACAAGGCCATAGAGTTTCTCGTTGCGCTGAATGACGAGACACTCGCTCACGAGCATCACATTGCTCAGTTTGTCTTCGATTTCCTCGGGGTAGATGTTTTGGCCGTTGGCACCGAGCAGCATCGTCTTGCAGCGTCCCTTGATGGTGACGTTGCCCTCGTCATCCATAATGCCGAGGTCGCCCGTGTGATACCACCCGTCCTTGTCGAGCGTGGCGGCTGTAGCTTCCTCGTTTTTGTAGTAGCCAAGCATCACGTTGGGACCCTTGGCGAGAATCTCGCCCGGCACGTTGGCGGGGTCGGGACTGTCGATGCGCACCTGCATGTTTTTGGCAGCCTTGCCGCAACTTCCCTTCTTGAACTTCTTCCAGTCTTCATAGCAGATGATGGGGGCACACTCCGTGGCTCCGTAACCGACGGTGTAGTTGAATCCCACATCGTGCAGTATGGTCTCGATTTCTTGGTTGAAGGCTGCGCCGCCGACGATCACCTCGTAATATCTTCCGCCGAAAGCCTGCTTCATGCCCTCGAGAATCTTCTTCTTGATGCGGTCGCCGATGATGGGCACGTTGAGCATCAGGCGCACCTTGGGGTCTTGAATCTTGGGCAAGACGGCCTTGCGCACAACCTTCTCGATGATGAGCGGCACACAGATGAGCACGCAGGGTTTGATGTCTGCCAAGGCTTTGAGCAGAATGACGGGGCTGGGCATCTTGGTGAGAAAGTAGATGTGGATGCCATACCAAAACTCATAGATGAACTCAAATGCCATGCCATACTCATGCGCCATGGGCAACATGGAGAGGATGTTGTCTCCGGGATTGATGTGGGGCGAAAGCACCGTATCCGCAAAGTCGATATTGCTCCAAATGGCACGATAGGGAATCATCACGCCCTTGGAGTTGCTTGTAGTGCCGCTGGTGTAGTTGATGATGGCGAGCTCGTCCGGCTTATCCACATGATAGCTGATGTGCTGCTTGCGGAAGTTGTTGGGAAACTTCTCGCCAAAGAGTTTGTTCAGGTTGTTGCGTGCATTTGTCAACTCCTCTGAGCGGCTCTCCAGCAGGGTGTAGTCGGTGAATGATATGCAGCCTTCAAGTTGTGGCATTGCCGCAAAGTCGAGTGTGGAGAATATCTGGTCGGTGACGAAGAGCAGACGTGTCTCGCTGTGGTTGACGATGTCTTGGATCTGCTGGGGATGAAACTCGTTGAGGATGGGCACACAGACTGCACCATAGGAGAGCACCGAGAAGAAGGCTGCACCCCAGCGTGCCGAGTTACGGCCACAAAGTGCTATGCGGTCGCCCTTCTTGATGCCTGTTGTCTCAAACAGGATATGCATCTTTTCTATCACGCGCGCCACATCCTTATATTGATAGGTGTAGTCTCCATAGTCGGACATCGACTGCATGTCCCAATGCTTCTGGATCGACTCTGCGATCATCTGGTTCAAACTGGGTATTTCCATAAGATTACGTGTTGGGTGGTTTCTGGGATATGGGGCTAGGTGCCTCAATCGAACTGCACAAAGATACTTCTTTCTGTGCAATTATGCAAGAAATTGTGAAAAAATGTTTACTCTCTTGCACAATTTTTGTCATGGACGTCTCAATAGATGCGTTGCCCGAAGATTTTGCTGCCTACGCGCACCAACGTAGCTCCCTCCCTCAGGGCTATGGGATAGTCGTCGCTCATGCCCATCGACAACTCGCGGAACGATTCTTCCACTGCGAAATACGTCTCCTTGACCTGCTTGAAGAACTTGTGTGCCGTGGCAAACTCGCTGGCTATCTGCTTCTCGTCGTCCACGTTGCTGGCCATGCACATCAAGCCCACGATGCGCACATGCTTCAGTTCCTTCCACACGCCGCTCTGCAGCAATGCGTCACACTCTTCTGTGGTGAAGCCGTACTTGGTCTCTTCTTGTGCCACATGCAGTTGCAGGAGCACATCCACGACTCTCCCACCCTCTTGGCATTTTGCGGCTTGCTTGTCTATCTCGCGCAGGAGTCGCTCGCTGTCGACGGCATGGATGAGCGCCACGAAGGGCACGAGTGCCTTCACCTTATTTGTCTGCAGATGTCCGATGAAGTGCCACTCAATATCGCTGGGCAGCACAGCGTGCTTGGCAGTCAGTTCCTGCACATGACTTTCTCCAAAAATCCTTTGCCCGGCTGCGTATGCTTCCTCGATGGCTTCCTTCGGATGATACTTAGACACCGCCACGAGACGCGCTGCCCCACCCAGTTCCTGCTCTATGCTTCTGATTGTTTCCTGAATCATGTAGTCAGTACGTATTCAAAATTGTTTTGTCCGTGTCAAGCAAGCGCCGAGGGCAGTATATCCGCATCTTAGTTGAAAACACGCCCCCCACTCGCTCGATCATGTGGATTTGCTACTCACTCTTTTTCTCGCCTTTCAGCAGTTGGCGTATCTCCTCAATGAGATGTTCTTCACTGCCTTCCTGATAGCTGTTGTGGCGAAAGCGAATCTTGCCCTCACCGTCGAGCACAAGCGTGTGTGGAATCATCTGTATGCCCAGTGCATGCAGAAACTCGCTGTTTGGGTCGAGCAGGATGTCATACTCCCAACCTTCTGCGTCCACCATAGGCTTCACCTTGAGGCTGTTCTGACCTTGGTCGATAGAAACGGCGATGATCTTCATGCCCGTCTCTTCCTGCCAGTCGGGATAGACCTCGTGGATGGCTTTCAGCTCGCGATTGCAGGGTTTGCACCATGAGGCAAAGAAACAGATACAGAAGGGTTTGCCATCGTTGTTCAGTTTTGCTGTATCCACTGCCTTTCCACTCAGATCCTTGAGTTGCACAGATGGCAGTTGGGCATAGCTTACGGTTGAGATGATGGCCATCAAAATGGCGAAGAGAAATCTTTTCATGTTATGTTAGTTTTTTAGAGATGCACTTGTTCTGCCTGGATCACCCCATCCTTGTCGTAGAGAAATCCAACGACACTAAGGTTTTGGATGTTCCATTTGGGGCTGATGCTGATGCGGTGGATGAGTTGGGTGCCGTCGTTGTTCAGCATAAGGCTTTCTCCACCTACGCCGTTCACGCTGGCTCGGTAGACGTGGTTGTGCTCATAGTCGACAATATACTTCTTTCCGTCGAGTTGGAAAGCCTTGATGCTGTCT
Organism: Candidatus Physcousia equi; assembly: GCA_018065005.1. Classification (GTDB taxonomy): domain Bacteria; phylum Bacteroidota; class Bacteroidia; order Bacteroidales; family Bacteroidaceae; genus Physcousia; species Physcousia equi. The sequence goes on along the minus strand of JAGHUD010000003.1, from coordinate 391 downwards.
TCCGTCACCCACAACTGATAGATGCCGGCAAGTGCTGTTTGGAGTGAGGACAGCTGTGACTCAATCACCATCTCCTCACCTTCTTTCCTTGCTGTGATTGCGATGTGAGCGCGCGGCGCTTTGCGGGTCTCGGCAAACACTGCGCCCTGCCATCGCGAACGATCATCGAGCACTCCCCCGCTGCGGTTCACCACGGCAGAGGGATAGCTCTTGATGCCTGCCGCGTTGGCATAGTCATTGCCTTCTGGTGTTCTCAGTCCGAATTGTTCGTTGTCAGACGAAGACTGACCTGCGTGCATACTCACGATGATAACATTGTCGCCATAGATCTTCTCTATGTCCGCCAATGTTTTGTGGGCATCCGGGCAGTTCGTACAGAGCTGCCCGGTGT
>JAGHUD010000071.1 GCA_018065005.1 Candidatus Physcousia equi | reverse complement strand
TACACTCGTTTTGTGTATCTCCACCGTTTTGTCAATCATGATGCACTATGTTCAACCTATGTCAACTCATTCCGCATCGTCACGATTTCCGAAGATATGACCTCATCTTTGTTTTCACTTGTTCACTCATGTCAACTCTTGTCAACTAAGTCCGCAAAGTGACAAAAAAATAGCTCCTCACATTCTCCGCGGTAGAAATACGTTGCAAATTTAAGCGGAAAATCGGGAACTACCAAATATCAGATTTGAAGTGTTAAAATTTAGAAAGTGTTGTATTTCAGCGCTTTATTATTTCTTGGTATCAGTTATTATCAGTTGTTTTGGCGTGGTTACATACAATTATAGAAAGCGAACTGGGCGATTGTCGCATTGGGGTTGGGAATGGTGACCGACGTCAGTCCCGTGCAGTCATGGAAGGCAGACTCGCCTATGCGCTTAATGGATGCAGGCACAGCGAAGGTCTTCAGGCTGGAGCAGCGCCAGAAGGCATATTTTCCTATGCCTATCCCGTCGTTGTTGCTGTTTGTCGTGCCACCCGAGACGCTGACAGAGACGAGTGCCTTGCAATCCCAGAACGCCCCTTCACCGATGGATATCACGGAGTTGGGCATTGTGACTGTCTTGAGGCTTTCGCACTCGCTGAAGGCATAGTCCCCAATGTGCGTGACAGAGGCAGGGATGACGATGGAGGTGATGTTCTCGCCTTCAAAGGCACCTTTCTCTATGGAGGTTGCTGTGGACGGGAGGACGACATGTGTGAGTCCGCCTGTGCCAATGACCGCGAATATCTTGGTGCATCCCTCGGCGTAGATTAGCTCTTTGAAGTTTTCACAGCCATAGAACGCATCTTTATCCACTTCTATATCCGAGCTCGTGAACGTGACAGACTTCAGTTGGGGACACTTACTGAAGGTCACTTCCTCCAAGTGTTTCAGCGATTTGGGTATGACAATGGAGGTGATTCCACAGCCAGAGAAAGCATATCTTCCTATACTTGTCACGGAGTTGGGGATGGTCACGGAGGTGAGATTTTTGCATTGGAAAAATGCACATTCCCCAATAGTAGTCACAGAATTTGGGATTGTAATGGAGGTGAGATTTTTGCATTCATTAAATGCAAATTCCCCAATAGTAGTCACAGGTATCTTTGCACCGTTATACGTGACAGATGAGGGGATATTGATAACACTGATATCATCATTGTAATAGTTAGTCACCTTAGCCGTCTTAGAAGACAAATCAATGTCATACCCAACATAGTCAATCACCACCTCGTCGGCCAAGGAACTCAGTGCAGAGACAAGGCAAATTAAAGAACATAAAATACGTTTCATGTTAATTGATTTTAAGTTTATATTGTTCTGTTTTTTGTACGTTATTCATTTATGTATTTTAAAAAATACCACCCCAAAAAGTACCATATAGAAAATGACCACAATAAGTAACGTACGCATTCTAGGATTACACTTCAAATATCCAATAATGCCTTTTGTTTTTTTCAGTTGCTTCCCATACATTTGAAAATATGGTTGAAAATCATTATCATTAGAGAAACTTAGATTCGCCTTATTGATACAGTTTGTATATAGCAACCAATAGGCATAGCTCAAATCTTCTTCTCTATTCATATTTTGACCATTACGTGGCCCTGTTGCATCAGCCCTAGCCTGCAGCATTGTAAGAAATTCTAGTAAGTCGGCTCTAGTATTCGGAACTGGGAAAGTGGCGATAATATCCATCTTAGATTTACATACTCCGTCCTTACCCACTGCTTTGCTTATGCTGTGAGCCAGATTTCCTAGTACTGACCGATTGTCGTAACGATCTTCTTGGCGTCTATTAAAGGTTTCTAATTTATCTTGCAACTGTTTAGTTGAACTATTTGCAGAAACATTGGAAAATGTATATCCACATTTTGGGCATAATGCAGTTCCTCCAATGACTTGAGATCCACAACTAGGACATTTAACTACATTTCCCAATTTCTGATTTGGCAAATTCTGGGGTGGAGCAGATAGAAGCCATTCTTCCTGTTTTTTTATTTTTGCCAGACGACCATCTAATATGAGATCAAGCTCATCCGTATCTACACCTTCTGCCACAGCACGTCTGTGTAGAATAGCTCTTTCCTTGTCTGTTAGAGTACCATCTGCAAGGGCAGCATCTATAATCTCTTCTAGTTCTTGAGAGAACATATTGATATAAATTTAGTTTTTATGAGAAGCTTCACATAACATCTTCAGAAATTGCATAGAGAGCACCGGGGGGCAACAATCAGTCGAGGAACATCAATATGACGCTTTTTGCTTTCGACATCGCAAAATTACGCACAAGGATTTACTCTCCAAAATTATTTTTGGTTCAATCCGAAGTGCAATTTGGTTCAATTCGTAGAGGCGTTATAAACTTCTTGGCGTTTTTTTGGATTAAAAATAGGTGGTTTGGAATCTTTTGCCTAAATTTGCAGCATCATTACCGCCGAGAGAGCATGCCATGAGGGCAAATGCAGGGCGGGAAGATGATGAGAGGCTTATGGGCGCTCTATCCAAAACTTAAGAATCGCCAAATTCTACTTACACAACATTGGAGAAGAGACACACATGAGGCCCGCTTGTAGTGTATTCTGGAGCGAACAGCACGCTGGTGGTGAGCGCAGATATGCTATAGCGTGGGGTGTGGCATATCTATTTCTTTGTTGTGCAGTGTTTGGCGATACTGGAAGTTGAGAAGTAGAAAACCTACTCCACGCCTCTTGCGTTGCAGCAAACAAGTAAGCAATCGGGGATAATCCTGTGATTACTTACTCAAAAAGTTCAATTACACCAAAGTGGACCAATGCGTTTTGGGCGCACATACTTATCTTTGCGGCATGGAAGATAAAATCATAAAAAGAAGAGAGGAAAAAAGCATGCACATCGCTGAGATACGCAGCGAGGTGCGACGCATCTGTGGCATACGGCTGAACACGCCGAAAGACTACGACGAACTGGCGCAGCTCATCTATGAGAAGACGCGCTACCTCATCAGCACATCCACCCTGAAGCGCTTCATGGGCTACCTGCCAGGCAAAGAAGACAGTGCCAGCATCTCCACGCTCGACATCCTCTCGCGCTATCTTGGTCACACGGACTTTTCCGACTATGCGGCCAGCAAGAAACAGGGTCAAGCACTCAAGCCTGACCTGGGGGAACTGAAGTTACAACTGCACAGTATGCGCATGCAACTCTCGAACCTCGCCCAGCAGATTGAAAACATGGAGGAGCGGCTGTGATTTGACTTTTTTAGGGAAAAAGTTGCGAAGTTGGGAGGAAATCTATAACTTTGCAATTATGATGACGACCACCAGCAGCAGTTCAAAGATTCTCGGTCCGACCGACCACAAGCCGCAGCGTGAAGACAAAGCTTTCCTTCACCCTGTGGTCATCCCCACGGACGGATACTCGCTCGTCGTCAAGGCACAGCGCGATGGGCGGTGGTGGTGCCTGAAGGGCGTGAAGGAGACGTACCGCAGCCAGCCCCTTTACACCGAACTGCTGCGAAAGGAGTACCACATACTCACACAGCTGCAGCACTTGGGCGTGGTGCAAGCCTATGGCATGGAAGAGGTGGAAGGCTACGGGACATGCATCGTGATGGAGTATGTGGATGGCAGAAGACTCGACGAACTCCTGCAAGAGAAGACCGACCGCTCGCAGCGCAAGCGACTGTTCATGCTCCTGCTCGATGCCCTGGAATACATCCACGCCAAGCAGGTGGTACATCGCGATCTGAAGCCCGAAAACATTCTTGTGACGCACAACGGGAGCCACGTGAAACTGGTGGATTTCGGACTCGCTGATGCCGACAGCTGGCACATCCTCAAACAGCCTGCCGGAACGCTCGAATACATGTCGCCCGAGCAGAAGAACGAACGCGTGGCAGATGTGCGCAACGACATTTACAGTCTGGGGTGCATCATGAGGCAGATGTCGATGGGCTGGTACTGTCGCCCTGTGGCAAAGCGATGCATGGGCGAGGCCAGGACACGCTATGCCAACATAGCCGAACTGCGCGCGGCATGGCAGCAATGGCGACGCATGGCTATCGCCTTGGCCACCGTTCTCGTCCTGCTCCTCGCCGGCACTCTCCTGCTCCTCGCTTGGCCGAGCAGGACAGAGCAAACGACTGACCAAAAACAGGACACGGTGATGGCTATTGCTCCGAGAGCAGACAACACGAACCAAACAGCCTTACTCCAAGAGAGAAAGGCGGAAGAAGCAGAAACACCCAGCGCATCGGCGCCACAACCTCTGTCTGCCGAGCAGCATTGCGCACGGGAGGCAGTGGCAGACGACGACAAGACTGCCACCGACAACACCCAGGCTGAGCGAGAGGCACTGGCGGAAGCGGAACAGAGATTGCAGCAGCAATATGGTTCTGTTGACTTTGCCTCCTACCCCACCCCCAACGACTTTGCCTTTTGGTACGCCCAGGTGGAGAGCAAAGGACATGCTTTTTTGAAAGAAGCCTTAGAGAAACGCCATCTGAAGATCAGCAAAGAACTGGAAGAGGAACTGAAGACGTATTTACACAAACAATTCCACCAACCCTACTATCATTGGCTCAACTATGAAAAAGGAAGAGATGACGGAGAAACTCGCTGAACTGCGAGAACTCATGGAGAGGACCTGCCAGCGCAAGATGAGGACGCCCAAAGACTTCGACACGATGAGTGCCCAGATATTTCTGGTGACGCACCAGAATGTGAACAGCTCCACGCTGAAGCGCTTCTATGGCTATGTGGGAGAAGTGCAGTTTCCCCGGGAGTCCACGCTCGACATCCTCTGCCAATACGTAGGGTTCTGCAGTTGGGAGGCATTCGTCCAGCAAGACAGAAGTACAAAGAAAGAGAGCAACCTCGTGGTGGGCGAACACTTTTATGCCTCGCAACTGCGCATGGGGCAACGCATACGCATCATCTGGCAGCCCGACCGCGTCGTGGTGGCGGTGTATGGAGGCAATGACCGCTTCGTCGTCATCGAGGCTGAGCAGACGAAACTACCCGTTGGCGCCACCTTCCGATGCAGTCTGTTCATCCAGAACGAACCGCTCTACATCACCGAGGTCACCGGCTTGGGCTCCATCCCCGTGGACTATGTATGCGGCAGCGACCATGGCATCCGCTACTCCGTGATTGCTTGACGAACAGAACACACGCACAGAAACTGACAAGATACAAAAAAAGGCTGCAGCCGGAGTGGGCTGCAGCCTTTTTTTGTATCATGTATCGTGCAGTTTATTCTGCTGATTCGGGACGGGGACGGCGGTCGCCACGGTCCTCGCGGGGACGGCGGTCGCCACGTTCACCACGATCGCGACGCTCGCCGCGTTCGGGACGGGGACGACGCTCGCGCTCCACATATCCCTCGGGCTTCTCAAGAAGCACACGGCGAGAGAGCTTGAACTTACCCGTCTTCTGGTCGATGTCGAGGAGTTTCACCTGGAGCTTGTCGCCCTCAGCGATGCCAGCCTCCTCGATGGTCTCGAGTCGACGCCATTCAATCTCGCTGATATGGAGCAGACCTTCCTTGCCGGGCATAAACTCTACGAAGCAACCGTAGGGCATCACGCTGCGCACGGTGCCGTCGTACACCTCGCCCACTTCGGGCAGAGCCACGATGGCACGAATCTTGGCGAGAGCAGCATCGATGGTGTCCTTGTTGGGACCGCTCACCTGCACCTTGCCTACGCCGTCTTCCTCGTCGATGGTGATGGTGGCACCCGTCTCCTCCTGCATGCCCTGGATGATCTTTCCGCCAGGACCAATGACAGCGCCAATGAACTCCTTCGGGATGATGATCTGCTCGATGCGAGGCACGTGGGGCTTGAGTTCTGGACGAGGTTCTGCGATGGTCTTGAGCATCTCGCCAAGGATGTGCTCACGTCCAGCCTTAGCCTGCATGAGTGCCTTTTCGAGAATCTCATAAGAGAGACCGTCGCACTTGATGTCCATCTGGGTTGCGGTAAGACCGTTGGGCGTACCGGTGGTCTTGAAGTCCATGTCGCCCAGGTGGTCCTCGTCGCCGAGGATGTCAGACAGCACTGCGTACTTGTCCTCGCCGGGGTTCTTGATGAGACCCATGGCAATGCCGCTCACAGGAGCTTTGATGGGCACACCGGCATCCATCAGAGAGAGACAGCCGGCGCAGGTGGTGGCCATAGAGCTGGAGCCGTTCGACTCGAGCACGTCGCTCACGATGCGCACCACATAGGGATAGTCCTCGGGCAGCTGACCCTTCAGACCGCGCCATGCCAGATGGCCGTGACCGATCTCGCGACGGCCCACGCCGCGCTGTGCCTTTGCCTCGCCTGTTGAGAAGGGAGGGAAGTTATAGTGGAGCAGGAAGCGCTGGTACTCGCGCACGAGCACATCGTCGACGAGTTTCTCGTCGAGCTTGGTGCCCAATGTGCAGGTTGCCAGGGCCTGAGTCTCACCACGGGTGAAGAGGGCACTGCCGTGTGGGCCGGGCAGTGGACTTGCCTCACACCAGATGGGACGGATGTCGGTGGTCTTGCGGCCATCGAGGCGCACGCCCTCGTCGAGGATGCAGCGGCGCATAGCGTCCTTCTCCACGTCGTGGTAGTAGCGGTCCACGAGTGCATTCTTCTCTTCGAGTTCCTCGGGCGTCATGTCGGCATGAGCCTCGGCATAGCGGAGCTTGAAGTCCTCGCGGATCTGCTCGAAGGCAGCAGCGCGTGCATGCTTTTCGAGAGCCTGCTTGGTCACGTCGTAGGCAGGCTGATAGCATTCAGCCTTCACCTGCTCGCGCAGTTCGTCGTCGTTGATCTCGTGGCAGTATTCGCGCTTCACGTCCTTGCCCAGTTCCTTGGCAAGCTCCTTCTGCAGGCGACACATCGGCTTGATGGCCTCGTGGGCAGCCTTGAGGGCAGCGAGGAGGTCGGTCTCCTGCACTTCCTTCATCTCGCCTTCCACCATCATGATGTTCTCCTCCGTGGCACCGACCATGAGGTCCATGTCAGCCTTCTTGAGCTGCTCGAAGGTGGGGTTGATGACAAACTCGCCATCTATGCGAGCCACGCGCACCTCACTGATGGGGCCATCCCAGGGTATATCGCTGACAGACAGTGCAGCACTGGCGGCGAAGCCAGCCAATGCGTCGGGCATGTCCTTGCCATCGCTTGAGAAGAGAATCACATTCACATACACCTCAGCGTGATAGTTGCTGGGGAAGAGGGGGCGCAGAGCACGGTCCACGAGACGACAGGTGAGAATCTCGTCATCGTTGGCCTTACCCTCGCGCTTCGTGAAACCGCCGGGGAAACGACCTGCAGCGGCATACTTCTCTCTGTACTCAACCTGCAAGGGCATAAAATCTGTTCCGGGAACTGCATCTTTGGCGGCGCAAACGGTGGCCAGGAGCATGGTGTCGCCCATACGGAGCATCACCGAACCATCGGCTTGTTTGGCCAGTTTCCCGGTCTCGATGCTGATGGATCTTCCATCAGGCAACTCGACTGTCTTTGTAATTACGTTCATCTTGTTTTGTTTTGAAATGTTTCTTCGAAATATCTTTCGTCTATACTTGCGTGTAGAAATTCGCGCAAAGGTACAAAAAATAGTTCATACTGTATCGTGCACCGTTCATTATTTGCACAAAACAAGGTCATTTTGCATCCTTTTGGGCGTTTTTCGGAAACTGCGAATGTTCGTTTTGCATTTTTTGCGTAACTTTGCATGTCAATATCAAACACCCCAACCGACATGCAGAGACTCAAACTGAACCTGAGCACGCTGATGGCAACCATGCTGCTTCTGCTCTTTGCCGCCTGCCATTCCGACAAGAACACCTTCCACATCCAGGGCCACATCAAGGGAGCCAAGGACAGCCTCCTGTGCCTCGAAGCGCTCGACCTTTCGCGCGGCATACAGCTCATCGACAGTGTCCGCCTGGGCGAGGATGGCAGTTTTCACTTTGCAGCGAGCGACACCATAGCCAGCCCTGAGTTCTACCGCTTGCGCATCCATGGTCAGGTCATCAACCTCAGCATCGACTCCACCGAAACCATTAGCATCGAAGCCGAATGGCCCAACATGGCATTCGGCTACACCGTTGAGGGAAGCGGCAACTGCGACACCATACGCCTCCTCTCGCGCCGCCTTGCCAACCTCGAGCGCCGCGTCGTGGCCATGGCTGACGACCGCCGCTTCACCATCGAGGAGCGCCAACAGAACATCGAGCGCATGGTGCAAGCCTACAAGGACAGCACCAAGGTGCTCTTCATCCAAAACCGCTACGACCAGGCATCGAGCTACTACGCGCTCTTCCAGATGGTGGGCCAACTGAGCATCTTTGACGTCGAAAACGACGCTAGCGATGTCACCTGGGCAAACGCCGTCGCCAATGCCTGGGCTGAGCGATGGCCCAACAGCCTGCGCACCCAGAACCTGACGAACATAGCTCTTCGCGGCAGGAAGAACACACGGCGCCGCGTCATCAAACTTAACATCGACGGCGAGAAGGTGCGCGAGACGGGCATCATCGACATGGGATTCCCCGACATCAAGGGCAACGAGCGACGTCTCTCCGACTTCAAGGGCGAGGTACTTCTGCTCGACGTCACTGCCTACGCTGCCCAGCAGTCTCAGGAGCGCAACATCTTCCTGCGCGAGATATATAATAAGTATCACGCACGCGGGTTGCAGATCTATCAGGTTTCGGTCGACCCCGACGAGCACTATTGGAAGACGGTGTCGCAGTCGCTCCCGTGGGTCTGTGTCTTCTGTGCCGAGGGCATCGACAACGACATGCTCCGCATCTATCAAGTACAGCGGCTCGACACTTACTTCCTCATCGACCGCAACAACAATCTCGTAAACCGCGACGAAAACATTCCCGACCTGGAGAAAGCCATCGAAGCATTATTGTAAAGCGGGATGCGTAATGCATACTGGCACCTGCAGAGGATTCGTTCTGCCCGAAAAGCATGATGAACGTTCGGTCTGCCCCCCGGCAAGAGCGGACGGATGTGCAGACCTAACCAGTAAAGAATCCGGAATGTCAGGCCGCAGCCCAAGATAGCAAAAAATATCTATTGCTGTCCGTTAAGAATTATAATCGCAACTATCCTAAACCTCATCTATCTTATCGGCCTGGACCTTTTGAGGTTTTAGTTCCCCTCTTGGCTACGCGGATCCCTCCCTCACAGGGAGGGCGGGGGGAGAGTCTTTCTACTATTAAAACCGTATCATCAGCGAAGCAACGAAGTTGCGTCCTGGCGCTGATATACCACTGCTGTAGGTGCGATAGCGGCGGTCAGTAAGGTTCTCTATGCCGGCATGGATGGTGAAGCCCGAGAAGGCCTCGTAGGACGCCCGGAGATTGAGGGTGCACCATGCCGGGGAGTAGGGATGGCCATCAGCATCGAGGGCATATATTTCCGTCTTGCTGAGCTCCGACTCAGGCATATTACTGAAGTTGCGCTGAGCTTGGAAACGCGTGAACAATTCCATCTTCAGTTTATCATGACGGTAGGTCACACCCACGCGCCCATAGAAGGGAACGGTGTGGCGCAGCGTGCTGCGCGAACCATCGTCGAGCTCCTCATCGCCATGCTGATACACTAGGTTGAGGTTGTAGCCAAAACCTGCGGGCAGGTCGCCGTCAGCCGAGAGTTCGAAACCGGTGACATAAGCCGAGGCTGCATTCTGAATGGCCAGAACCTGCGCCTCCTCGCCCTTATAGATCATCGTGCTCTGCCCACCGAGCAGGTAGGGACGTCGCACGAAAGCGTTCTGAAGATACGTGTAGTAGGCCGCCACATCAAAGCGCAACCAGCTTGCCACCTTTTTCGCCACACCCACCTCTATGCTGTTGGCATATTCGGGCTTCAGGGCAGGATTGGGCACCACCACTGCCCCCACCACCGATTCGTATAATTTGCCCAGGTCGTCCACGTTGGGCGTGCGGAAGCCGCGCATGGCACCCAGTCTGAGCAACCACTGACGTCCAGGGCGATAGCTCACGCCCAGACTCGCCGAGACGGAACCCTTCTGCAGCGTTTGGTGCGGAGCAAAACCGAGGTCGAGATCATGGTTGGTGAAGTCAGCCACAAGGCGATAGTGGTTATAGCGAAGTCCCGCCTCCAGATTGAGCACCGGGAGCAGAGCGAAGTTCATCTGCGCATAAGCTGCATACGACTCCCAGGCCGACTGCGGATAGCGCGCCAGAGCGGGCTTCTCCTCTTGCGTCTCCACGTTGGTCTCCCTGCCCTTGGATTGCACGTCGTTGCGCACATATTCAAGTCCGTAGCACAGAGCATGGTGCCCCACACGCTTGGCGAAATCTGCACCCACCGACCACGCATCCACCCCCTCCTCGGTGGTGGTGCGCTCCGGTTTTCCAAACTTCCGGTCCGTGCGGCTCTCCTCAAAGCGCTGATAGGCCAGGCGGATAGACATCTCGTTGTAGATGGGCGTGCGGCCCGTATGCTTTGCCGTGAGTTGGCCGAGCATCCACACCTGCGGACCGTAGTTCCACTCGCCATACTGCGGCAGCCCCTTTTTCAGGCGGGTGTGGCGGTCGTAGCGCGCATAGTCGGTGGTGGTGGAATAGTGGAACGCTGCCTGCAAGTCCCAAACCTCGCAGGGGCGGAATCCCACCTTCTGCATCAGGTTTATCTGCTTGTAGGCCGAGGGCGACTGCACCAGCGGGTCGGGATTGGCCACGGCATGGTCGCCATCGCCCTCGCGCTGCACCAGCCAGGGCTTCAGATATTCGTCAGGACCAAAACGGCCCTGGCGCAGGTCGCCATAGTTGTAGCTGCTGATGCTGGTCAGCGATGCCCACCGCCTGCTGCCCGCGTTCACATCAAAATGACCGCTCACCTCGCCCGAGGCAGAGGCGCAGCGCATCATGGCGGTGCCGCCAAGCTTCACCTTCTGCCCCTCGCCCGCAAACTGTGGATTCTTGGTGGTAAAACTCATCACGCCGCCCATGGCATCGCTGCCATAGATCACCGAACCGGGACCGAAGAGCAACTCGGTGCGCTCCAGGGCAAGGGGATCAAGCGAGATCACGTTCTGAAGGTTGCCGGAACGGAAGATTGCGGTGTTCATGCGCACCCCGTCCACACTGTAGAGCAAACGGTTCGTTGCCATGCCGCGAATCATGGGCGAACCGCCGCCCAGCTGACTCTTCTGCACCCCCACTCCGCCTACCAGTTCCAGCAAGTCGGCCGTGTTCATGGGGTTGGCCTCAGCCACCTGCTCGGGCGTCACGCTCTTGATGTGTTTGGACTGATGGATGGACGGTTCGCTCCATCGGCTTGCTGCCACCACCACATCGTCGAGCCACACGCCAGCACTATCGCCCACCTCAGTGCTGCCCAACGCAGCAGCACAGGGCAGACACAAACAGAAAGATAACCATGTATTCTTCATCGCACTAACAATTTCCCTGTTTTCTTGAATGTACCACCCTTGATCAGATAGAAGTAGGTGCCTGCAGGCAGACCGCTGACGGAGACCGCCGTGGTGTGCTTAGCACTGAGCTTGGCGGTGCGCTTCACCTGGCCGTCCATGCCGACGAGCTGCAGCAAGCAGGGCGCTGCAAGACCGTGGGGCGTGAAGCGAAGTTCGGCACCTCGCTCACCCATCTGCGTGAGCAGCATGTCGTGGGCGAGCACCTCATGCCCAACAATGGAGGTAGCAATCTCTTCTTCCTCTTCTTTCTCTCCTTCCTCTACTTCCTCTGTTCCTTCTTCTTTCTCTCCTTCCTCCACTTCCTCTGTTCCTTCTTCTTTCTCTCCTTCCTCCACTTCCTCTGTTCCCTCTTCTTTCTCATCATCCTCCGCGGGGTTGAGAATGCCGCGGGTGCCCACGATCATATTCTTCACCGTCTTGGTGTCTGAGCCTGCAGGCGTGGTCATGGTGAGCGTCACATTGTAGCTGAGTTCCGGATCCACGGTGATCACGGGATTACGCACAGTGGCATCGCTCACACTGAGGGGTTCGGGGAAGAAGCGCCACTGCCACTGTGCCTTCTGTTGATTCACGATGGAGTAGCTGTCGAGATGTATCTCAGCGCCCAATCCTTGCGCTTTGCCGCCACTGAGAATGATGGGCTGCGCCACGGGCTTGAAGTCCTTATCCACGAGGTCGCGCTGCCAGATGCCGTTGTTGGTGGCGAGGCGCAGTTTGCCATCCTTGTAGAAGGGAAGCATGCGGGTGAGGGTGATGACCTGAGGCAGACCCTCAGAGTAGTCCTGCCAACCGTCGGTGGTGTCGTCGCGATAGAACACGCGGCCACGGCTGCAGATAGCGCCATCGTCCCATCCGTTGGAGCGCTCCACCGTGGCGAGGGCATAGACTGCATTCTTCTCATTGCCCGTGAGCACGAAGCGCTTCACATACATCTGCTCGGATCTGCCTTGATACAAACCTTCGTGATCCGACGTCACCACCAAGCCCTTGTCCATCTTCTCCCACGTTGTGCCATTGTCCTGGGTGCGGAACACACAACCGGCATAATCCACCACCGATGCCCATATCTCGTCGGCATTGGAGGGACTGATGTCCACGCGGGTATAAGGAGAGGCTGCCAATTCTGCAGGGAGATTGGGGTAAGGCGTGAAGCTGTTGCCCCCATCCAGCGAGTAGTAGAGATTGCCGTTGGTGCCCACCACTATCTTGTCGGGGTTTGAGCGGGAAATGGCGTAGGTGCACACCTTCTCGTTGAATCGGTAGAGCTGCACAAAGCTGCGCCCCTCGTCCACCGTCTTCCACAGCGTGTTTTGCTCATCGCCCCATCCGCGACAGATGAGATAGGAGTGCGCATAGCGCGGGTCGAACTCCATATAGCCGCCGTATGAGGGCGACTCGTAGGGGAAATTCCAGAAGAAATGAAAGTTTCTGACCTCCTCACTCAGATCATCCGGGATGATGAAGTTCTGCGAGTCGGAGAATGCCACCTTATGGGGGTCGCTCAGCATGACGTGGCCGGTGTAGGTCTCACCGCCACCCATGTGCAAGGCGCCAGGATACTTACCTATCACCTCTGCCATGTCGCCATTGTGATAGCGACCGCCCGCCACCACGTCCTCATTCCATCCTTGTCCGAATCCAAGAAACTCGGAAGCATAGATGCCGTTGATGCGCACTTCTGGACGGGAAGAGAAGAAGTCGGTGGAGTAATTGAGACCGCCATCGTGCGAGATCCATGCTTCGCCATTCAGCACTCGCATCTCCTGCATATCGAAGTGTATGTTGTCATATTTGCCGAAATAGCCGCCGAGGTTGTCGAATGTCTTGCCACCATCGGTGGATTTGTAGAAGTTGAGCATACCGAGGAACACCGTCTCGGGATCCTCCGACGACACGGCGCAGAACATGCAGTAGTAGCCCTGACCCATGCTCCAGCTCTTCTCCACGTCGGGGATTGTGGCCAGTCCAAGGTCAGTCCAGTTCTTGCCTGCATCGGTGCTCTTGAAGAACTGAGGAGTGCCGAAGAATTGCGGCCACTTGTAGCCGGCAGAGATTTGGTCGTTCTGGCATCCCACAAGATAGATGTAGTCGTCGCCATTCTCAGCTGCCGACAGACCTATGCGGCCACAAGTGAGCTTATAGTCGAGCTGAGGAGAGCGGAGCACCCATGTCTCGCCCCCATCCTGGCTATAGCGGAGCTGCACGTTGGAGTTTGAGGATGACGTTTCGCGAACGAGGGCATAGAGCTCGTCACCCTTGATCTCTCCCTTTGTGTATTTCTGCTGCAGGTCAAAGCACTCTCTGGCAATCACAGTGCGCCACGTCTTGCCGTTGTCGGTGGACTTATACACACCCTTGCGGCTGCCCATGATGATATGGCTGTCGTCGGTGGGACTGACAATCACGTCGCGGATGGAAGCACTACTGTTGGAGGGCGTGATGTCGGTCCAGGTTGCACCGCCATCCTCCGTGAGCCACAGGAAGGCACCTGCGCCCATCAGCACCTTGTTAGGGTTGGTGTGGGAGATCTCGATGGTGGAGGGTATGCCGCCAAAGAAGAAGTCGGGGGTGCAGGAAGTCCAGTGCTCGCCACGGTCTTCGGTCTTGAAGATCATGCCCGGCTCAGCGCCTGCATAGAGCACATTCGGACTGCTCTTTGCGATGTCGAAACACTGGATGTTCGACTGGCCAGGATAGGGTTGGCGGGTCTTCCAATCGTAGGTCTGAAGGGGCGAGATCACCTCCCAACGGGAGTCGGTGCCCGACACTTTCCTGCCTGGTGCAGCCTTGCGCCTGTTCACGGCGTTCATATCGGTCACGAACTGTCGGAAGTCGCTGTGCTGAGGCACACGTATGCTGCCATCGTGCTGCACGTAGGGCAGATAGGCCTTCTGCCAGCGGCGGAAATAATTGATGATGCCCTTGGTCTCGGGCGTCTTGTAGCGGTACTCGGGATTTTCTGCCATGAATCGTTCGAAGGAGTCCTCCATGGCATAGTAGTTCACCTGCTCCACGTCAACCAGTCCTGCCATCCAGGCAGGAGCACCTGCCGGAATGCCTGCGGGCTGATAGGGACGATAGAGGTTTTCGTCTGCCGTCTGGGCGGAGACACAAGGCTGCAGAAGTGCGGCAACGGCTGCCACACCAAGAATCTTATGTATTGCTGTCATGAGTCACTGGGGTTATGTGCATACTGTTACTTCTTCAGGAACTTGCCGTAGTACTTATAGTCCTTGGCGCTAAGGTTGTAGAGATAGACGTCGGGGGCGAGCTCGCCGAGGCTCACTTCGGTGCGGGTTTGGCTGGCAGGAATGGCTACGTCCTGAAGCAGGGCTCCCTTGAGGCTATAGAGACGGAACTTCTTGTCGGTGGTGAGCTGACCCGAGTGCACAACCAGACTGGGCACGCCTGCCTCATAGCGCACCTCCACGTCAATCTGCGGCGTGTCAGATGCAGAAGCTATGCCCGTGCCAACAGGGGGCTCTTCGGTTCCGGGCGCACTCTGCGAGAGACTGATCATCTTCTCTATCGTGCGCGAATGACTGCCCTCGGGGGTGGTCACCGTGAGGGTCACGTCGTAATCACCCTGGCGGCCAAAGACAACCTTGGGATTGCGGGTGTCGGCTCCCTCCACCCTGTAGGGCTTGGGACTGAAGGTCCACTCCCAGGTGGCGTTCTCCTGGTTCACGATGGAGTAGCTGTCGAACTGCACCTCCTTCATGGGATCTGTCAGTTTTCCATGTCCCAGATTGAGCGCCATGGGCTGTGCCACAGGCACGAACTGCTCATGATAGAGAGGCACCTCCCAGATGCCCTGATAGGTGGCTGCGCGCAGCTTACCCTCCTTGTAGAAGGGGGCGAGGCGAGAAATCACGGCACCGGGAGGGAAACCGTTGGCATATTCCACCCAACCGTCGGTGTCATCATCGCGATAGATCACAAACTGACCTTCGTCGTAGTCCATCAGGCTGGTGCTGAGATACACACCATTCTTGTAGCCCGTGAGCACAATCCATGAGAATCTGCGGTTCTCGTAGCCAGAGCCCTGCAAGGGATAGGTCCAGGTGGCGCCCTCGTCGCTCGTATATGCCACCTGTCCCTTATAGTAGCCATTCACATACCACAGCAGATTGTCATCATGGTGATCTACGGCAATGGCAGCTCCTGCCTGGTTGTTGTTGTCCACGTAGGGGCGCTGCACAAAGTCGGTCCAGGTCGAACCATTGTCGGTGGAGTGGTATATGCTGTAGTCGGTGACAGCATAGAGGTGATCTGGGTTGGAGCGGGCATGGGCATGGGTCTGCACGAAGTTCTCGTCGCCCTGGAATATCTTGCGGAATGACTTTCCCTCATCTTCCGACATATAGAGCGTGCACATATCCTCGAGGTCGGCATAGCTCTCGCTGCTGGGATTGATGATGATGCGATGGGCATAGCGGGGATCAAAGTCGAGTTCGTTGCTCGTGACAAGCGACTCTGCTGGGCGCTTGCCGCTATAAGGGAAGTAGGAGTAATCGGAAACGACTGTGCCATTGATGTCCTGTTCGGGAACGGTGCACATCGAACCGTCGGAGAAATACACCATGTGCGGATTGCTCAGCATGACGTAGCCGGTGGATTGTTCCACACCGCCCACATGCAGGGCATGACCAGCATCATACGATTCGCTCATCACGGCATCGCCGTTGTGCCACCTGCCACCCGCCATCACATCCTTGTTCCAGCCTTGGCCAAAGCCCACATACTGGGAAGCATAGATACCATAGTGGCGCGACTCGCCAGGAGTGGCAAAGAAGTCAGTGGAGTATTTTATACCGCCATCGGTGCAGATCCAAGTGTCTTTGCCGCAGGTCACGATATCCTGCATATCAGGGTGCATGGCATCACGATTCACATAGCCGCCTATGCCTGTCTTGAGCGAACTGGTGCCGCCGCCCTGCTCATCGCGATAGCAACAGGTCAGACCATAGATGACGTGTTCGGGATTCTCGGGCGAAGCTGCGATGATCATATCGAAATAGCCCTGTCCGCCGTTGGTGTCACCAAAGCCGGAGAAGGTGCAGTTGCGGTGATACTGTCCATCGCACTGCGTGCGGTTCTCCCAAGTCTCACCGCCGTCGGTGCTGCGAAGGATGTAGGGAGTGCCCATACCACCCATCGGGCCGCGGTCGTAGTCGATATAATAGCTATTGACGATGGCATACACATAGTCCTCACCTCCTTCTGCCTCGCTCACAGCCAAGCGGCCTGCCACGATGTTCTTCACATCGGCAGTGGGGACACTGCGGAACGTCATGCCGCCATCATCCGATATGCGCATCAAGAATTCCACGTCCTCTCTGTCCTTGCCGAGCATATAGATGCGCGAAGGATTGCCGGGCTTCAGCTCATGGTCGTGGCACATGCCACTGAAGGTCTTCTCATAGGTCTGGCCACCGTCCTTGGTCACATAGAAACCGCCTTGAGTTCCCTTGGCCATACCCGTGGAGAAGGTTACATAATCAGAATCCTCGGGCGAGAAGCGGATGCTGTTCACATTGCCTACAACCTGACTCTGCAGTTCCCAATGCTGACCGCCGTCGGTGGTTTTCCAAAGGTTCACACCACCGCCGCAGTACACGATATCAGGGTCATTGGGATCCACCTGAATGGAGTAAATGGCACCTCCAAAGTTGTGCAGATTGTTGCAGGGTTGCCAAGTCTGGCCCTTATCAGTCGTCTTGAACACCACGCCCATCTCCGTGCCGGCATAAAGAATGCTGGGATCCTTGGGATAGACTGTCAAGCGAAACACACAGGCCTGGGCATCATAGTCCTTGCCATTCTTATGCACGGTGTAGGGACCGATATTCTTCCACGTCTTGTCGTCCTCGGCAGCCTTCGTATTGCGGCGGGCGAGGCGGGCATTGAGGCGGGCGAGACGGGCGGTATGCTCCTCCGTGGTGGGGAGGTGGATGAAGCCGTCGTCGCCCACATAGCGCTCGTAGGCAGAGCGCCAGCGGCGGAAGTAGTTCACTGCGGGCTTCTTCTCAAGCGTCTTGGCACGTGCATTGGGGTCGCTGATGAGCCACTGGCGGAAGTGCTCCGTCATCTCGCGGAAGTTCACTCCTGAGGGATTCTTGTAGATCTCTGCCATCCAGGAGGGCGATCCGGCTGGGAGGGGTTCATGCACATAGGGGTCGATGGTGGTGCCCGTCTGGGCCCATGCTCCTGCGGCACCTGCAAACAGAAGGGCGCCGCCAAGAAGGCGTCGTAGATAATTCATAGGTAATCTTTAGTTTCGCAGCACTATCCCGTTGTTATTACTCTTTTTGAAGGTTCTGAGCAACCATGAGTGCTGGCTTGGAGCAAGCGCCGGGTCGTTCAGGGTTGTGCTGTGACGGATTTTGTTGCTCATCTGAGTGCTGCGATTAGAAAACAAGCAAAAATCGTAACAAGACAGGGCAAAGAGACTAATAAAAACCCTCAGACACGCACACCGCGAGAAGAAAGGGTTTTACAGTCATTCGCGCGTGCAAAAGTAATAAATAGTGTGCAAATTACCCCCCCCATTTGTTAAACTATGTTAACACTCTGAATTTTGTGGGAAATAAAGACTCTCCCCCCCCTGGACTCTCCCCCGCCCTCTCCTAAGAGAGAGAGAAAGACTCTCCCCCCGCCCTCCCTGGAGGGAGGGAGCCGCGTAGCCAAGAGGGAGAAATAGAATTGGAGAATAGAGGGAGGAGATAACCCTTGTCTTTGGCTGTAGCCTTCCCGTTATCAGGGCGGCTTGGGGACTTCCACCCGTTAGAGTATGCCCATGCTGGGCGAACTAAAAAAGTTTCTGCAGCAGAAACTAAAAATTTCTGCTACGGAAACTGAAAGTTTCTGCTGCAGAAACTGGCGGTTTCTGCAGCAGAAAC
This sequence comes from Candidatus Physcousia equi, assembly GCA_018065005.1. Taxonomy (GTDB): domain Bacteria; phylum Bacteroidota; class Bacteroidia; order Bacteroidales; family Bacteroidaceae; genus Physcousia; species Physcousia equi. The sequence continues at coordinate 11,624 of JAGHUD010000071.1, read as the reverse complement.
TTTTTTTCCTTGTTTGTCGACTGCCAGAGAGAACGAAGTAGACGTTGTACTAATTCCTGCGGAAAGCTAAAGCCATCCGAATTATTTTCTTGATTTTGCTTTGCAGTCTCGCAATAAATAACCGTTCTTGCCGTCCTTTTAGTTCCTATTTTTTATTAGGAGAAAAAAGAGGGGATTCGCCACACATCGGGAAATGATCGACGTATGTTTGCGCCTGCGCAGCAGCATAAAAAAAAGAGAGGCACATAGGATGCACCTCTCTTTTTTTTTATGCTGTTGAAAGCAATGCTTTGTGACTTTAAGCCTGGAACTTCTTCTCGAGCTGCTGAAGCATGTGGGTGGTCATGCTCTTGAGGTCGTAGGAGGGGTTCCAGCCCCATTCCTCGCGCGCACAGCTGTCGTCGAGACTGTCGGGCCAACTGCTGGCGATGCTCTGCTTGAGGGCATCGACCTGATACTCCATCTCGAAGTTAGGCTTGTGCTCCTTGATGGCAGCAAAGATCTGCTCAGGAGCAAAGCTCATGCTGGCGATGTTGAAGGCGTTGCGGTGAACGAGCTTAGTGGGGTCTGCCTCCATGAGCTGCACGCAAGCGTTGAGGGCATCGGGCATATACATCATGTCCATGTAGGTGCCTTCGGCTATGGGGCAGATGAACTTCTCACCCTTGACTGCGCTGTAGTAGATGTCGACAGCATAGTCGGTGGTGCCACCGCCAGGCAGTGCCACATAGCTGATGAGACCAGGGAAGCGCACGGCGCGTGTGTCCACACCATACTTGTTGAAGTAATAGTCGCTCAGGAGCTCGGTGGTCACCTTGCTCACACCATAGATGGTGCGGGGGCGCTGCACGGTGTCCTGAGGCGTCTGCACGGCGGGTGTGCTGGGACCAAAGCTGCCGATGGAGCTGGGCGTGAAGACGGCGCAACCGTTCTCGCGTGCCACTTCGAGCACGTTCCAGAGTCCGTCGATGCCAATCTTCCATGCGAGCATGGGGTTGCTCTCGGCAACAACGCTGAGCAGGGCAGCGAGGTTGTAGATGGTGTCGATGCTGTACTTCTTCACCACCTCAGCAATCATCTGGGGGTTGGTGACGTCGCAGATTTCAGCGGGACCGCTTTCCATGAGCTCTCCTTTGGGTTCAGCACCCTTGATGTAGCCGCACACGACATGCTCGTTGCCATAGATGCCTCTCAGCGACATAGTGAGCTCACTGCCAATCTGGCCAGTGGCTCCAATGATGAGGATATTTTTCACAATCTTTTTCCTTTTGTTTATGGTTCTTTGCCTTTATTTGATCACACCCAATTCCTTGCCCACCTTGATGAAGGCTGCGATGCACTTGTCGAGGTGCTCACGCTCGTGACCAGCACTGATCTGCACGCGGATGCGGGCTTGACCCTGAGGAACGACGGGATAGTAGAAACCTGTGACGTAGATGCCTTCCTCCTGGAGCGCAGCAGCATACTTCTGGCTGAGGGGTGCGTCGTAGAGCATGACGGCGCAGATGGCACTCTGTGTGGGCTTGATGTCGAAGCCGGCAGCGATCATCTTCTCGCGGAAGTATTCCACGTTCTGCACGAGCTTGTCGTGGATGTCGTTGCTCTCGTCGAGCATCTTGAAGGTCTCGATGGCAGCGCCAACCACTGATGGTGGAATGCTGTTGGAGAAGAGATAGGGACGACTGCGCTGGCGCAGCATGTCGATGATCTCCTTGCGACCGGTGGTGAAACCACCCACAGCACCGCCGAATGCCTTGCCGAGTGTGCCGGTGTAGATGTCTACACGGCCATAGGTGTTGTAGAACTCGCTCACACCGCGACCCGTGGCACCCACCACGCCGGCAGAGTGGCTCTCGTCCACCATGACGAGTGCGTCATACTTCTCAGCCAAGTCGCAAATCTTGTCCATGGGAGCCACGTTGCCGTCCATAGAGAAGACACCGTCGGTGACGATGATGCGGAAGCGCTGCTCCTGGGCTGCCTGCAACTGAAGCTCGAGGTCAGCCATGTCTGCATTGGCATAGCGATAGCGCTTTGCCTTGCAGAGGCGCACGCCGTCGATGATGGATGCGTGGTTGAGCGCATCGCTGATGATGGCATCGTCGGCAGTCAGAAGGGGCTCGAACACACCGCCATTGGCATCGAAGCAAGCGGCGTAGAGGATGGTGTCCTCTGTCTTGAAGAAGCGGCTGATGGCTGCTTCGAGGTCCTTGTGGCGATCTTGCGTGCCGCAGATGAAACGCACGCTGCTCATGCCGTAGCCACGCTCATCCATTGCGTTTTTGGCAGCTTGGATGAGGCGGGGGTTGTTACTCAGACCCAGATAGTTGTTGGCACAGAAGTTAAGCACTTCCTTGCCGGCTACCTGGATGGCGGCCTGCTGGGGACCTTCGATCAATCTCTCGTTCTTGTAAAGACCAGCTTCTTGGATGCTGGCGAGCTCCTTCTGCAGGTGCTCCTGAAATTTTCCGTACATAGTTCTTTATGTGTAGTTAATGTCTGTTTTGCCCTTTTCTGTAACGTCAAGATTCCGGCTTTTTTGCGCAATAACCGAAAATCGGTGCAAAGTTACAAAATATTTCACTTCTTTGTTACACTTTGCGCCGAAAAAATGCAAAAAAACTTGATTAGAAAAATGATAGCTGTCCGAAACTCGGGCAGCCATCATTTGCTTGTGTGTCTTGGTGGTGGATGCAGACCGTCCGGCTTACATCTTCAAGATTTTGCGGGCAAGGGCTTCGATGTCGCTCTTGTTCACTTGGCCGTCGCCGTTGACATCGCTCGCGTTGCCGCCGCCCGTGCCCAAGACCTCGCGGAGCGTGAAGGTGCGGGTGGACTTGAGCGAGCGGGCATAACCCGGAGCCTCGGCATAAGCCGTCACGGTGAAGGCTGGGGCATCGAGGTTGAGGGCAGCATCGTCGCTGTCGGAGGTTTGCATGAAGGGCTTCACCTCATGGGTGCAAGTGGCATCGGGCGTGGTGCTTTGGCACACCACTTTGCCGTCGGCAAAACTGATGGCGGGCGAAGCACAAGGTGAAGACGAGGGCAGGTCGGTGATCGACACGACGTCGGCATTGTGCACCTCACTGGTCGAGTAGTCGTCGCAGGTCCAGTAGCCGTTTGAATCGTCCACGTAGGAGCTCACGAAGGCCACCACCTTCATGTCAGCCTCCTTCACGGCTGTGCCACCATAGCTTCCTTGCAATGTCGTTTCGAAGTTCACGCTATACTTTCCGTCTTTGGGCACCAACGCATCGCCATGGACGTCCTTCATGAGAAAAGCACGAGAAGCATCGTCGTGGATGTAATCTTGTTCGTACTTAGAGCCGTTTCTCTGGTAGGATTGGATATTGCTCTGTGTGAGGAAGGCATGAACACGCAGATAGGGCAGATCCTTGGTCACCTCGCCGCTGAGTGTGATGCGAAGTTTCTTGGTCTGTGGGTCGTAGCTCGAACCGTCGAACGACAAGCTGACACAGGTGGGCTCTGCCATGCGCTTATCCACCATCTGCGAACTGCTCACGCTGGTGGCAGCAAAGCTGTGCGAGGCACGATCCGTCTTGTCCGCCTGAAAGCTATAGCGGTCCACCATCATCTGTGGCCAACCCGAGATGCCCCAAGCGCTCGACAGACTTTGTGCAAACTGCATGTAGAGTCCATCGGAGTTGCTGTAGCTGTGGTGGCGCAAGATGGCCACGTTGCCTTTGTTGTGGGAGTTGGTCAGATAGTTCTTGAGGGTGGCATCCGCACTGGGACAATTGCCGCATCCCTGTCCGGTGTGTTTCTCTATGAGCACCTTGTTGCGCTGGAAGGTGCGCGGGGTGGTCTGCGCCTGAGCGCTGAGTGCCATGGTGCAGCACATGGCTGCTACTATATTTTTATATAATGTATTCATAGCTGAAGGTCTTGTTTATTTTTTAAAGCTGTCAATGAGTTTCACGATATCAGCCACGCTGATTTTTCCATCCTTGTCGATGTCGCCGCTGGCAGTGACGATGTCGCCAGCAGAGATGGTGCGTGTGGCCATGTCCGAGGTGCCATAGCCTGGAGCGTCGGCATAGACAGAGAGCACATACTCACCCACCTTGTTCTGGTTGGGTGCAATGCCATAGTGGTAGTTGGCGTCGGCAGTGCCGCAACGAAAACTGATGCGACCATCAGCATAGTCAATCTGAGGCGTCTCGCACTTCTCGACTTCCTGCTCCCAACCGATGCTGAGCGACTTGATGTAAACGTCGCTGGTCTCGCTGGGGAACTCCTTGCGGGGTTCGGCACGGAAGAGCAGATACTTGTAGTCCTTCTCAATGGTCAGCGTGTTGTTCACTCCCTTGACCAGCGTGCCAACAAGTTCGCCTTGCTGGCCGTTCCATGCCTGCTTGGTGTCATAGTAGGCCGTGTTGCTGCCATAGACGCCTAACACCTCACCCATGCCCGTGGGGTGAATCCATTCCACAGCCACGGTGCGTGCCTTGCCACCGCTCTGGGTGGTGATCATGCTGCAGGGGTCCCAATTGTTCTGCAAATAGAAGCCACGGGCTGGACCGGAATTGCCTTCCACCCAGTTTCCGTTGGGGCCAAAGTCGTCTTTGTATTTGTCGGAGAAGGCAAAGATGGCATACTTGGCTTGCGACTCAGTGCCGCTAAACGCAGCTTGGCTTGAAGGCGTGCTGGCGGTCACCACTTGTCCAACCTTCTCGAGTGAAATGATGTCTGTGAAGGTCACATGGGGCTGCACTGCCTCATCGGGCAGACCTTCCTCCGAGCCATTGCCTGCAGAAAGGGTCACCTTGCGCCACACATCATTATAGCCCGGTGCACTGGAGTAGAGCGTGCACTCGCCGCTGAGGTCGGTGAGGGGCACGTGAAGCGTTGCCACGCCCTTGTCGTCTGACATGCCAGCCACGATGACGGTGCGTCCTTGGCTCAGGCAGACCATAGCGTCTGGTGCGGTGTGAACGGTGATGTTGCGTCCGGCAGTGATGTTGTAGGAAGAAGCTGACAGGGTGTTCTCCTTGGGCACTGTAATATAGGGCTGATAGGTGGGGTCGCCGAAGAGGTTGTAGAACTCGCACACCTCGTTGTAGGACTGCTTCACCGTGCGCGCTACGGCAAGACAACCGATATCCATGGCCTGACCGATGGTGCGGGCACGCTGTGAGAGGTCGCTGCCCACGAAGGGGAAGAGGCTGCGGAACATACCAATGGATTCTGATTTTTTTTCGCCACCACCATCACCGCGGAAGATGTAGTTGTTGGTATTGGCAAACGACTCGCGCGATGCTGCCACACAAGCCACCGCACCGGCATTGGCTCGGCGCATGAACACTTCGGCAAAACAATCACCAATATCGAAATTACCAGTCAGACAGGTGATGCTCAACACAACGGGATATTTGTTGGCATTGTTCAGACGGCTAATGTCATAAGTTGTGTAGTTGCCACTCCAATAGGTGTTCATGCCATGGCCGAAGTAGTTGACGAATGAGCATCCGTTGTCAATGTAGTTGTTGATGGCGCTTGTATAGGAAGCCTTTTGCACCTCGGTGGTGTTGCCCTCAAAGTTCTTGGGATAGTTGGACGAGAGGATGAGCGCCTGCTGCATCGCCTTGATGTCATCACTCACGCCATCCACCGTAAGGGAGCGCTTCAGCCATGTTGCGTCGGTGGATGCAATCTTTGCCATATACTCCGTCTTGTCCAGCTGGGCCTTTAGGTCGTTAACATTGGAGGCAGAGAAGCGTCCCACGTAAGCATCGGCATAGTGGTCGTTGGTGAACTCGCCATAGTAGCAGTCGGCTGCGTGTGTGCCTTTATAGGCGAATCCGAAGAAGGGGGGGACCTCGGTATGGTCACCTGCGATGAGCACGTAGGCTGGGCGCGGGTTGAGTGCCATGATCTTTTGACGCAACGCTTTGGCGAGCTCAACGCCTTGCAGCCCACCGAGGACGTCGTCGGCATAAATCTCCTTCACGTCATAGCCCTGCTGGGTCTTCCATTCGAGATAGGGAGCGAGGGTCTCCTTGAACTTGCGCACGCTCACGACTACCATGGGCACACCTTTGCCGTTGGTGGGCAGCACATTGACAGAGCTGTAGAGACGGTCGCGCTGGCTGTAGTCGATGTTGTCGTTGGTCAGGTCTACGTCGTAGGTGTAGGGGCGATCGCCTTCTTCCTCTTGGCTGCTGGTCGCCCAGGGTGTATCGGGATCGTATTGGCTCTTATCGAACCACACACGCATACGTTTTACGCTCGCACTGCAACTGCTACCGTCACCGACAATGGTGACCGATGTTGAGGATCCTTCCCATTTCTGTGTGCCAGAGGGCAAAACTATCACAGAACCCACATTAGCGGTAGCATCTATAGTTTTGTTCGCATTTGCCTGCGTTTGAAACTCGATGACTGCAATGCTTTTGGGTGCAGTAACGGTAATGTAGTAAACAGATGTCATTGAACCATAAAGGACGGCGCCTTTGTTGGCACTTCCACTGGCATTGAATGTGAAACTCACGTTCTCTCCCTTAACAAAGGTTTGCACTTTGCTATTGGGCTCTGCTTCATTTTCGAAATCAATCGTGGCATCTTGTGCCCTCATCCCCACGCCGAGCGACAGCATGGCACAAAGGGCATAGATGCGTCTAATACCTTTCATTTGCATAGATTGTTAGTAGAGATTTAGTTTATAATATTTTTTTCATAGACAAGTAGGTGGATGCCGAAGGGGCGTTTGTCCTTTCCAAGAGACTAAGTTGGCGCGTTTGGCGTCATCGCCTGCCCGCCAGGTGGCTTTGGGATGAACTGCAGCAAAAGACTTTCAATCAAATTCGGCACGCAAAGATACAAAAAAAGTATTTATAACGCACTATATTTCAGAAACTTTTTTAAGAGAGAGAGAGAGAGAGAGAGAGAGAGAGAGAGAGGACGCCTATCTTCCTCATTATCTCGCATTTACATAGAATATAAGCGCCTTGCATTTTTTTTTTGCAAAAAACGAGGAAAAGAGCCGAAAAAGGAGGGCTTTGAGGCGGTGTGCCTGAACTCATGGTGCACAAAAAGGCCAACATCGCCTATCCTATCGTTCACCACAGAAAAGCGCCGCCCCGGGTCACACACGATCCCGTGGTGCCGCCCGGCTCCGTGTTGTGTGGGTGCATGGGTGCGTCGCTTCTTTTTCAGGCATGCGGCAGTTTGGCGAGGCAGCCGCCTTTCGTATGTGTCAGTAGTCGTTTGTCAAAAATTCGGATATGAGACAAGCCCGTTTGGCGAACGCAAAAAAGCGAAGCTGGCGCCGCGATTGTTCGTTGTGGTTGCCCCCACCTATTAGACTGTCGAATGGCTGCTGCACAGCAGGCAAGCCACCGCAGCAAAACCACAGCTCCTAACCGATTGATTTTGCGAAATATTGAGGCGCAACATTTTTTGCCACCCCACAAACTTTGGTAGATGCAGACGAGTAATCGAAAGTTTCCGCACGGGAAACAAAAAAGTTCCGCAGCAGAAACTGACAGTTTCCGCACGGGAAACTGAAAGTTTCTCTGCGGAAACCTGGAAGTCCTGCAGCGGAATGTTTTTGATGCAGTCAACAGAAGGGGGGTGCGGTGGGTCCATAGCGAGGAATCATCGCACCGTTTGTGTAAAGATTTTTCCTCATTCCATGCGGAAACGCACGGTGAAGGTGACGGGCTGCTGGGGGATGCAGTACTCCGGCATGGTGCCCGGACCGCAAGACGCATTGCCTAAGCCACGCTGGGCGCCATCGAGGTGGAGCCATAGGTAGGGGCGCTTCTCGAGTTGCCACTCGTGCTGGGCCGCTTGGAGGTCGGCATCCGTGTAGCGTGAGAGCGAGAAGGCGACCTGTCCCTCGGTGGAGATGTGGAGCTTGCGACCATCGGCTGCGGTGAGCGTCATCTCGCGCAGCTGCTGGCGATCGCCTGTGGTCTGGGGCTTCACATAGTGCTCAGCCAGCTGGTCTACGCTGGCTTGGTAGCGCCCAAGCAGCGTGCCGCTGTGGCGGTCGGGATAGTTCTCCCAGGGACCCTTGGCGTAGTAGTCGACCTGTGAGAAGGCGGAGTCGATGGCCATCGCCACACCTGCGCGACGCAGATTGTCGGTCTTGGGGGTGAGGGTGACCTTCATGTCCACTACGCCTTGCTCATAGAAGGTGTAGCAGATATCCTCTTGGCAGAGCTGTCCGTCGCGATGGGTCTCGACGATATAGGCGGTGCCTTCTTCGCGATGATTGAGGGTGAGGGTGGACGCCATCTTGGTGTCGGCGCCACCAAAGCGATCGTTCTCAATCCAGCGGTGGTTGTTGAACTTGGGTGCGAAGCCCTCGACGAAGAGCGGTTGCTCGTTGATCATGAGGTTCGTCATGCCGCGCTCGTCAAACTCAGCGAAGTGGGGACCGTGGTGGAGGTTGGTGAAGAGGTTGCCCACCAAGGCTGTGGACGCGGGTGTCTGAGGCTTGCCCTCATGGGCAATGGCGGGCAGAGGAGCGCGCTCCTGGAGGGTGAACTGTGCGTGTGCCACTTCAAGTCCCTTGGGGGCGTAGGAGCTTGCGTTGTGTTCGGTGACACGACAGGTGAGCAGCACTTCCTTGTCGGCTTGCTTGGGGGCATAAGGCTTGGGAGTGAGGGTACACTCCTCGCCGGGCTGTATGTCGGCGAGTGCCACAGTGGAGGACTTGACGACGTGGCCATCGCAGAGCCACTGGAAGGTGAGGTCGAGCCCCTTGAGCGAGCGGAAGGCGTAGGTGTTCTGGATGGTGATGGCAGGAGCATAGCCAGCGGCTTGCTTCTTGTCGGAGCCGGGCTTCATGGCCATCTTGACGAACTGCTGTGCGCCACGCACCTCTGCCAGTTTAGAGGTGGGTTGGCGGTCGAAGGTGACGATGCCGTTGCAGCAGAAGTTGCCCTGATGGGGACCGGGGAAGTCGTAGCCGGTGCGAATCCTGCGCACGCCCTGCTTGAGTTCGAGGGGTTCGTAGATGGCCTGATCGACCCAGTCCCAGATGCAGCCACCGATGCAGGCGTTGCTCTCCTCGATGCTCTTCCAGTAGTGGTCGAGGTTGCCAATGGCGTTGCCCATGGCATGGGCATACTCGCAGAGGAACATGGGCTTGCTCAGGTTGGAGGTGTTCTGGTGCATCCAGTCCATCGAGGGATACATCTTGGAGAAGAAGTCGCTATAGGCGGAGCCACCATAGGGCTTGTCGATGCGTGTGCCTTCGTAGTGGACGGGACGTGTGGGGTCGAGACGACGTGCCGTCTCATAGCAATCCTTGAAGTTGCTGCCAGCGCCTGCCTCGTTACCCATCGACCACATCACCACGCTGGGGTGGTTGCGGTCGCGTGTCACGAGGCGTTCGATGCGGTCTGTCATGGCAGGAATCCACGATGCGGTGGCAGAGATGCCTTGGTTGGGGTGGTCCTCGTTGTCGGCCTCATCGCAGACGTAGAGTCCGAAGTGGTCGAACATGGCATACATGCGTGCATCGTTGGGATAGTGGCTGGTGCGGATGGTGTTGATGTTGTTTTGCTTCATGAGGGTGACGTCGCGCAGCATCATCTCCACGGAGACGGTGCGACCGGTCTCGGCGTCGGTGTCGTGGCGGTTCACGCCCTTGAGGAGCACGCGCTGTCCGTTGACGTAGAAGAGGCTGTTCTTGATCTCCACTTCACGTATGCCCACCTTGGTGGAGAAGGCCATCTCTTCGCGACCTTGTGCGTCGCGCTGCACCACATGGAGCGTGTAGAGGTTGGGGATTTCTGCCGACCACAGTTGTGCGTTGTCCACCTCGAGTCGGGCTGCGAAGTCGGGGTTGCTGAGCTCCTGACTTGTCACACCGAGTGCTGCCACCTGCTTGCCTTTGGGGTCGAAGAGGCGGAGGGAGATGGTGCGTCCGTTGAGTGCTTGCTGATTGGTCTTGAATGAGACGTAGACTTCAGCCTTGCCATCTTGCTTGATGACGGTGCGCACGGCGTGGTCGAGGAGGGTTTCGTTGGGGGTGTTGTAGAGATAGACGGAGCGGAAGATGCCCGACATGCGGAACATGTCTTGACACTCGAGGTAGGAACCGTCGCACCAACGATGCACGACTACAAGAAGCTCGTTGTCGCCCTTGTGGAGGTGCTTTGTCACATCAAATTCGGACACGTTGTTGGCGCCCTGTGTGTAGCCTACGAATTTGCCATCGAGATAGACAAGGGCGTTGCTGTAGATGCCACCAAAGTGGAGCACCGTGCGGCGCGTGAGCCATTCGTCGGGCACGTTGATGGTGCGGCGGTAGATGCCGACGGGGTTGACGGCATAGTTGGCTCCGCCATCGTTGTAGCCAGGGCGCGCCTTGATGTAGGGAGGTGTGTTGCTGTGGGGGTACTCGACATTGCAATAGATGGGACGGTCGTAGCCCTGCATCTCCCAGCATGAGGGCACGGGAATCTGGTCGGGGAAGGTGAAGCCAAGCAGCGAGCGGTCGATGGAGGTCTGCTCCGAGCCGCTGTGGGTGAGATATTGCGCTGCGTTGTCGATGGTCTTGGCACCTGTGCTGACGGGGCGAGCGAGCTTGTGCTGCTCGAGGTCGGCAACGAATTGGAACTGCCAAGTGCCGTCGAGGGACTGGTAGCGTGTGCTCTGGGGGTCGGTCCAGGGGGTTGCATAGTAGGCCTTGTCGGCGAGCATCTCGCGCTCGTTGGCATAGGGCATGAAGGTGGCAGCACCTGGCAGTTTGTTGATGGCAAAGACGGTCTCGTCCTCCCAGATGGGAGAGGATATTTTGGGCTTTGCCACCTCCTCGATGGTGAACCATGCGTTGCGGTCTTGCTCGTCGATGTCGACGCACTTCATCATGCCCTCTGCCATGGTGAACATCTTCTTCTTGCCTGCCGAGACGATGCGGTAGCAACCGGTCTGTCCGGCGACGGGCTGGATGCTCATCAGGGCGTTGCCGGGCTTGGCGGGTGAGGCGGGCCATTGGAGGAGCCATTGGATGGACTTATTGTCGCCGCCATCGTCGAAATGGGTGTTGAAGAAGGCTCCGCCCACGAGGTGGCGGTCGCGCTGGAGGGTCTTGATGCTCCAGTATTGTCCGCGATTAAGCGAATCGAGTTTTTCGGCACGCACCTTGACGTTGTTGCCTCCATCATCACCATCGCCGAGCACCATGGTGGGGTCGGCAACGGAGCGGAAGCGATAGGTTGCATTGTCGTCGGAACCGAAGGAACGGGCTTCGCTCACGGTGATGGTGATGGGCTTCAGACTTGAAGAGCCTGCATTGGCTGGGGCAATGGTATAGCTGCCGGGCTTGGATGTCTGGGGCGTGATTTTCCACTTCTGCAACTCATCGCTGCCGTTCTCCTCTCCAAAGGCGAGGGCGGTGCCGCTGAGACGCACGGCACGTTGGGTGAAGGGGTCGATGAAACGCCACGAGCCGGATATCTCGGCAATATTGAACACTTGCCCTTTGTATTCCGTGGGCAGGCCGTTCACCTCATAGAGGGCGCCGCGACGAAAGTTCTGGGCCGTTGCACTCGTTGCCACAAGCATGGCTGCAAGCAAGGTTCTGAAGATTTTGTTCATATCGGATTTTTGTTTGTTGGTTTTAGACTTTGGGAAGGGTGGGAGGG